>JBFLKI010000053.1:0-22257 GCA_040883135.1 Desulfotignum sp.
ACCGGTCTGGGCCTGGGTATTGTGAAAAATATCATCGAAGCCCACAACGGGTTCATCCGCATATCCAACGGCAAACCGTCCGGTGCCGTGGTTGACATTGTTCTGCCGATTTAGGAGAATCCCTTTTATGGAAACCATATTGATTGTCGATGATGAAAAACATTACCGCCTCATCTTGAGCGAAGTTCTTCAGGAAGAAGGATACGAATCTTTCACTGCTGGCAGCGGTATGGAAGCCTTGGATATTCTGAAATCCCAAATCATCGATCTGGTGCTCACCGATGTCAAGATGCCGGGCATGACCGGAATCGATCTTCTGGAAAACATCAAAGAGATCAATCCGGATCTGCCGGTCATCATCATGACCGCTTTCGGCAGCGTTGAAAAAGCGGTGGAGGCCATGCAGAAAGGTGCCTATACGTTTGTCCTCAAACCCTTTGAAAATGAAGCCCTGATCGCTCACATCGCCAAATCCATCTCCATGTACCGGATCGTTCAGGAGAACGCCCGCTTGAGGAATGCGGTCCAGACCCGATTCCAGTTCGACAATATCATCGGTAAAAGCAAACCCATGCAGAAACTGTATGAAATCATCCGGAAAGTGGCCCCTACCAATGCCGCTATCCTGATTGAAGGGGAAAGCGGTACCGGCAAGGAACTGGTCGCACAATCCATTCACTACAACAGTCGGCGGAAGGATCATCCGCTGGTGGCGGTCAATTGTGCGGCATTTGCGGAATCATTGCTGGAAAGCGAACTGTTCGGTCATGAAAAAGGGGCGTTCACCGGGGCGACCGCATTGAAAAAAGGACGGTTTGAAATGGCGGACAAAGGGACCCTGTTTCTGGATGAAATCGGAGAACTGTCCATGCCACTCCAGGTAAAGCTGTTGCGGGTGCTCCAGGAGAAAACCATTGAGCGGGTGGGAGGAACCACACCGATTCCGGTAGATTTCCGACTCATTGCCGCCACCAATAAAACCCTTGAGGACGAAGTGGCGGAAAACAAGTTCAGGGAAGATCTCTATTATCGACTGAATGTGGTAAAAGCCGTGATCCCGCCCTTACGAGAACGTCAGGAAGACATTCCATTGCTCATCAACTATTTTATTGAAAAATTCACCAGAGAATCCGGTGCCGACAGCCGGGTGAAAGGCATCAGCAAAGAAGCGGCCCGGATCCTGTGCGACCATGCCTGGAACGGCAATGTCCGGGAACTGGAAAATGTGATCGAACGGTCGGTGATCCTTGCCGCCGGAGACATCATTACCCCGGCAGACCTGCCCCCCCGAATCCGTCAGGCACCGGGGAACACCGTGGATCTGGAGGGGATTCCGGAAGGCGTAGGACTGGTGGAAACCCTTGCGGCCGTTGAAAAACGAATGATCATCCGGGCCATGACCCTGTCAGGAAATGTACAGACCAAGGCGGCACAGATTCTGGGCATCGGAAAAAGCGGTCTGAACCAGAAATTGAAAAAATTCAACCTGGACAAGGAACTGAACATCGACTGAAACCGATACGAATATTTCTGCCGCAAGGGGTTTCAGTGGTTCTGTTTCGCCTGTTTATTGAACCGTAACCGGTTCTTTCACCATGCTTTGGGCCAGATCCGTATAAATGGAATTTCCATGTTCCTGGGCAATCAGGTCAACCATTTTCCGGGTTCCAGCACTATCTTGACGGGCTTCATAAATTTTTGCCAGTATAAACCGGGCTTCGTCCCTGAGCAGATCCGACTCCCCGGTTTCTATCTGGATAAAATAGGATTCTGCCTGATCCAGATTATTTTTCGCCAACTGAACATGTCCCAGCGATGACAGAAGAAAATTGCGCAGGTCTGCCTGGTCCCCGAATACCTCCAGTGCTTTTTCAAACCATTTTTCCGCTTCATCGAACTGTCCGGCTTCCATGCAGATGCCGGCAAACCGGACAAGGGCCATCCGACCGGCATCCGTATTACTGTAGTCTGTGAGCACTGTCTGAAAATCATCCTTTACTGCCTCATATGCCGCTTGAGGATCATCCGAAAGGTTGTGGTACTGAACCACGGCCCGGGCGACCCGTTCGGAAGCGATGTTTTCAGACCGGTTAAAACTGGTGATGATACCGGCAAAAACCAGTCCCACCACCATCACAGCCCCTGCCGCATAAAGCAACTGTTTTTTGTAGGTTCCGGCAAAAGCCATTGCTTTGAACAGATTTCTCTGCAAAGGATCCATTTGCCGCAACTCTTTTTTCCGTTCATTGGACACTTGCTGTGTTGCCATAAATTGTCACCTGTCTTTTGAAAATAAAACAACCGATTTCATTACCAGACCAGGGTGTTGTAAATCCATCCCTTTTCCCCGTCCGCGTGCTCGATGTGTATCCAGTCGCCCTGACGCTTGATCACCCTGAACGGCACCCCTTTTTCAACCGTGAACAATATCCGGCTGTCGGTCGATGGTTCCGAACGGACATTGCAGTTGGCTTTATGGGTGATCACCCCTTCCACACTGGTCAGAAGTGACTCATGAATCCAGGCCATATCCCCTTCGAAATCCTCGATCTTGACCCAGGAACCTTTTTTTTCCACCACGATGAACGGATGATATTTTTCCACCTGCCACAGAACATCATAACCGGTACCCGGACCGGACCGCATATTGGCAATACTGGCTTTGACCGTTACTCGTTCAGCAGCGGACACATTTTCCGGCCCCGGACAAACCCAGGCCATGAGAATAATCAAACATGTGCACATCCATCGAACAATAATTTGTCTATCTCTCATTATTTGCCTCCATTTCCACATCACCCCCGCAGAAACATGCCAGTCTGGTATACCAGAAAAGACAGGGTCCATGCAACCAGGGTGGTATAAATAACGTTAAAACAGGCCCATTTCAAAGAAGTTTCCTTGTAGATGGTGGCCACCGTAGCAAAACAGGGCACATACAACAGGACAAAGACCATCATGGACAATGCAGACTGCGGGGTCATGCCCGATCGCTTCAACGCCCTGGTCAATGCCTGGCTTTCCGTATCCCCGGCACCGTAAAGGACCCCCATGGTACTCACCACCACTTCTTTGGCCACAAACCCTGTCACCAGGGCCACTCCGCCCTGCCAGGCAATACCCAGCGGCATGAACAGCGGTTCCAGAAAATGCCCCAGCTGCCCGATATAGGATTTGGAGACCCGTTCCTGTTCCTTATCTGTTTGAATTTTTTTGAGTTCCGCTGCAAGTTCATGCTGCAGAATCAATTTTTCATCGGGTCCCGCAACTGTCATGTGTTGAGAGAACCGGGCCTGAACATCCGCCTGCAACGCTTCGTAATCCATTGAATACGTAATGTTTCTGGGAAAGCTGGATAGGGCCCAGATGATGATGGAGCCCACCAGAATCACCCCTCCCATTTTTTTCAGAAACATTTTGCTTCTGTCCCACATATGGATCAGCAGGCTTTTGAGCATGGGCATCCGGTAAGGGGGCAGCTCCATGACAAAAGGGGCATCCGCGCCCTTGAAAAACAGGGTCCGCAAAATCCGGCCGGACACGATGGCAAGAATGATACCTGCCGCATACAAAGCAAAGATCACGGTGCCTGCCTGATGGGCGAAAAAACTGCCCGCCAGGACAATATAAACCGGCAGCCGGGCGGAACAGGACATGAACGGGGTCATCAAAATGGTTAGAATCCGGTCTTTCTGGTGCTCCAGGGTCCGGGCCGCCATAATGGCAGGGACGTTGCAGCCGAATCCCATGAGCATGGGAATAAAGGATTTTCCATGAAGCCCGGCCGTGTGCATGACCCGGTCCATGAGGAACGCGGCCCTGGCCATGTAACCGGTGTCCTCGAACAGGGCGATGAAGAAAAACAGGATCAGAATGTTGGGCAGAAACACGATCACCGCCCCGATACCGGCCACCACGCCGTCCAGGAGCATGGATTTGAACAGGGAGGCCGGCAGGAGATGATCCAGCCAGACCGTCAGGATTGTCACCCCGGATTCGATCCAGGCCATGGGATACGCCCCCAGGGTAAACGTGGTCTGAAACATGACCCAGATGAAAAAAATGAACACCGGGATTCCCAGAAACCGGTCCGTCAAGACCAGATCGATGTTCCGGGACATGTCAATCCGCTTTTTGGCGGTATTGGTCACGGTCTCTCTGAGAATGCCGGCGATGACGCCGTAACGGTCTTCGGTGAGAACGATTTCAAAGTCATCCTGAAAAAGATCAAAAATCCGTTTCCGGCATTCTTCCGCAGCCTCGATCAGACGCGGCCCTTTTTCAGGGAAGTGTTCCAGGATCCGCTGTTTTTCAACGGCATCGCCTTCCAGCAGTTTCACGGCATGCCAGCGAACCAGGGAATCCTTTGTTACGGCCCCTGTCTCATAAATCAGCGATTCCAGCTGACTGATACAGGATTCGGTTTCACTGCCGTACCGGATCACCCGGGGTTCCTTGCCCTCTTCAAAGGCCCGGCATTCCTGAATGGCCGCTTCGATCAGACGGTTCATGCCCCTGTTTTTATTGCCCACGGTGAACACCACCGGCACGTCCAGCAGGGCCGCCAGTTTTTTCTCGTTGATGCGCATTCCCCGGGCTTCGGCCATATCCGCCATGTTCAGGACAAACAGAACCGGCCTTCCCAGCTCCATGATCTGAAGGGCCAGAAACAGGCTGCGCTCCAGATTGGACGCATCAATGATATTGATCACGATATCCGGATGTTCATTGATGATAAAATCGCGGGTCGTGATCTCTTCCATGGAAAACGGGGTCAGACTGTAGGTCCCGGGGAGGTCCACCACCCGCAGTGCATCCTGTCCGAATCTGAGCCGGCCTTCTTTTTTCTCTATGGTGACCCCGGGCCAGTTGCCTACTTTCTGTCTGGCCCCGGTCAGGTTGTTGAAAATCGTTGTTTTGCCGCAATTGGGGTTTCCCGCCAGGGCAAAGGTAAACTCTTTTTTCATTCGTCGTGCTTCCGGGTTGTTACCTTTTCAATCAGAATATGGGCGGCTTCCTCCACCCGCAGGGAAACATGATACCCCTTGACCACCAGTTCGATGGGATCTTTTAACGGGGCATACTTTTCCACGTATATCCGGGCCCCCCGGTTGATCCCCATCTCCAGCAAACGACGGCGCAGGGTGCTCTCTCCGGATATCCGGACAATGGTTCCTTCCTGCCCCGCTTTCATGTCACACAACAGCATCCGGAGAGATTCCGGATCTGAGATAGTGTCCGCTTGGCCGTCCTTAGAAGCATCCAGCAAGGTGTCTACGGGTTCGACCCAGATTTTCTGGGCCATACCGCTGCCGATGACCAGGCGGGTGTCACCGGATCCAATCACCACCTGACCGCCGAATCCATTGGACACGACCTCAATTTCATCGCCGATTTTCAACCCCATGGAAGAGATACGAAGCTGCATCTGGCGACCGGCTTCCAGCTGTTTCACCTTCAACCGTTCGCCAGGTTTGGCCTTGTGCAGCAAGACCAGTTTCTCTCGCCTGGCCATGCAGGTACTGCACAGCCCATAAATTTCCATCCGGTGCTGAAGCATATGAAATCCATACTCTTTGGCGACCTTCTGCTGTTGCCTTTCCAGGGCTTCATCCTTGAATTCCAGAATGTTGCCACATTTGGTACAGATCATGTGATCGTGGTGGATGCCCAGGTGACGGTGTTCGTAAAGCGGGTCTCCCCCGTCGAATGCCACCTTGGTAGCAAACCCGAACCGGCACAGATGTTCCATGGACGACGCCACGAACGCATCACTTAACTGAAAGCCGTTTTTTTTCAGTTGCCGGACAATATCATCCTGACTCACATGATGCTCCAGCTGCAGAAACGCCTCAAGCACCTGAAAGCGTTCATCGAAACGGTCCAGGCCCTGTTCCTGAAACAGCCGGATAAACTGCTTTTTTTCCTGTTCGTGGGTATTTATCATTCTTCTTGATGTCCTGTAAAAATAAGACTCTAAGATATGATAGCATGCGTTGTCTGTCAAGCTGACATAAAATGAAATTACAATTGATTTTATATCATACAAATCATATCATTCTAAGTTATGACATTTTCTATGAGCACACATTATGATGTGGTGGTGGTCGGCGCTGGTCATGCCGGTTGTGAGGCGGCTCTGGCCGCAGCCCGCATGGGATGTGCCACCCTGCTTCTGACCATCGATCTGGATAAAATCGCGGCCATGCCGTGCAGCCCGTCCATCGGTGGCATGGCCAAGGGCCAGTTGGTCAAGGAAATCGATGCCCTGGGGGGTCAGATGGCTTTGACCACGGATGCGTCCGCCATCCAGTTTCGAACTCTGAACACCCGGAAAGGACCGGCCGTCCATTCCACCCGGACCCAGAACGACAAAGCCCTGTATTCCCGGCACATGAAAATGGTTCTGGAAAAGTGTCCCAACCTGGCTCTGAAACAGGCCATGGTCAAAGAATTGATCATTGAAAATCATCATGTCAAAGGCATTGTGGATGCGACCGGGTTTGAATATGCCGCAGACTGTGTGATCCTCACCACGGGAACGTTTCTGCGGGGCACGGTCCATATCGGGGCCAGCCGGATCAATGCCGGCCGGGCCGGAGAGTTTTCATCCATCGACCTGGGCCGACACCTGGCGGATCTCGGATTTGACATGGGGCGCATGAAAACCGGTACCCCTCCCCGGCTCCATGCGGACAGCATCGATTTTTCTGGCTTCAGACAGCACGGATCCGACAACGAGCCTGTCCCGTTTTCCTTCAGAACCAGCGCCATCACGACCCCCATGCTGCCCAGCTTTATGGGACACACCAATACCCGAACCCACGACATCGTCCGGAACAATCTGCAACATTCCGCCCTTTACGGCGGACATATCAAAGGGCAGTCCGCCCGGTACTGCCCATCGTTTGAAGACAAAATCGTCAAATTTCCGGACCGGGACAGTCACCATATCATTCTGGAGTATGAGGGGGTTCACACCAAAGAAATTTATGCCTCAGGTCTGGGAAACAGCCTGCCGCTGGAGATCCAGTACCAGGTGGTGCGGTCCGTGAAAGGCCTGGAACAGGCAGACATCATGCGGCCCGCTTATGCCATCGAATATGATTACATCAATCCGCTGGAGCTGTTTCCGACCCTGGAAACCAAACGGATCAAAGGACTTTTTCTGGCCGGACAGATCAACGGCACCTCTGGATATGAAGAAGCCGGGGGCCAGGGATTGTGGGCCGGAATCAACGCGGCCTGCAAAATTCAGAACCGGCCGCCTTTTGTGCTGGACCGGTCCCAGGCCTACCTGGGTGTCATGATCGACGATCTGGTCACCCGGGGCACCACCGAACCTTACCGAATGTTCACTTCCAGGGCTGAATATCGCCTCATGCTCAGGGAAGACAATGCCGATCTTCGCCTGGCCGAAATCGCCCACGAATACGGACTGATCGATGCGGACCGCCTGGCATCCTGCCGGGAAATCGAACACCATACCCGCAGTGAAATTAAGCGGGTGATGCACACAGTGGTCAAACCGGAAACCGCTGTCAACCAGCTCCTTGTTTCCTTGAACAGCCCCCCCCTCAACACCGGTGTCAAACTGGCACAACTGCTGAAACGCGCTGAACTCAATTATCAGGACCTGATCATCCTCGCCCCGCCGTCAGAACCGGTTCCCGCCCGGGTGGCCAGGCAGGTGGAAATTGAGATCAAGTATGAAGGATATATCACCCGGCAGATCAATGAAATCAAAAAATTCAAACACCTGGAACAAATTCACATACCGGCTCATTTCGACTACAGCAAGGCCCATGGATTGTCCAATGAGGTCAGGGAAAAGCTCACCAAAATTCAGCCGGAAACCTTAGGTCAGGCATCACGGATCGACGGCATGACCCCTGCGGCCATCTCCGTGCTGATGGTGGGCATTGCCGCGTTCAAAACCCAGAAATCCGCTTGACTTGACCGGGTTGGCACTTATCATTAACCATAAAAACCAACCTGTTAATAATATAATGATATGATGTTGCGAGGTAAAAATGGCCGATGATTATTACAATATTCTAGGCATCGATAAAACTGCAAGTGCCGCGGAAATTAAAAAAGCCTACCGCAAACTTGCCATGAAGTATCATCCGGACAAAACCAAGGGGAACAAAGAACTGGAGGACAAGTTCAAGAAAATCAGTGAGGCCTATGCCGTTCTCAGTGACCCGGAAAAACGCAAACAATATGATACCTATGGCTCAGCCGATTTCCAGCAGCGCTATTCCCAGGAAGATATTTTCAGGAATTTCGACCTGGGAGACATTCTCAAGGAATTCGGATTCGGCGGCGGGCGGGGAGGATTTTCCGCTTCTTTCGGCCAGGCCGGACCCCGGGGCCGATCCGGTGGTTTTTCCGGCGGGAATCCGTTTTTCCAGAACACGGGCGGCGGATTCGGGCAGCAGCGGGCCCATCCCCAGACACCGGGCAAAGATATTGAATATGAAATACCACTGTCCCTGGATGAACTGATTCACGGCACCAAAAAAACCATCACCATCAGTCAGGGCGGGTCCACCAATGCCATTGAAGTCCGTATTCCCAAGGGGTTGACCAAAGGTAAAAAAATCCGCCTGGCCGGTAAAGGAGAACCCTCTCCCCATGGGGGACCTGCCGGAAATCTATACATCAAATCCCAGCCGATGGATGCCGGGGGCTTTTCCATTGACGGCAATGACGTGTTTCTGACCGAAACCGTCAAACTGAGCCAGGCCCTGTTGGGAGACAAACTGGAAATCCCTACGCCGTCCGGAAAAACCATGAACCTGACACTGCCGGCCGGAACAAATCACAAAGCCAGAATGCGTCTGCCGGGACATGGCATTCCCCATATGAAAGGAAATGGTTGCGGAGATCTGTTTGTTGTGATTAATATAGAAATGCCTAAAAAGCTGACTGATAAACAGAAAAAAATCATCCAGGAACTCAAAGCCGCAGGGTTGTGATGTATCATGCCTGAATTTATCCCGCTGTTTTCCCGGCAAACCATCCAGGACCGGGTCCGGAAAATCGGGGCGCAGATCACCCGGGACTATCAGGGAAAAGACCTGATCTTAACCGGAATTTTAAAAGGTGCCTTCATATTTATGGCCGATCTGTCCAGGCAGATCAAACTCGAGCATGAAATCGATTTTATCGGCGCTTCTTCCTATGAAGGCACCCATTCCACCGGACAGATCGTTTTCACCAAACAGCCGGATCTGGAGTTCAAAAACCGGGATATCCTGCTGGTGGAAGACATTGTGGATACCGGCAACACCCTGAGCAAAATCATCGAGTTCGTCACTCTTCTCAATCCGAAATCCGTGGCTGTCTGCACCCTGATCGACAAACATGAACGCCGGGAAAAAAACATCCCTGTCAAATATGCCTGTTTTTCCCTTGAAAAAGGGTTCATTGTCGGATATGGGCTGGATTATGATGAAAAGTTCAGAAACATGCCCGGAATATATGACCTGAAACCATAAGGGGACGCACCATGATTATTACTTGTGAGAAATGTGCGACGCGATTCACCCTGGATGAATTTCTGCTTGATGCCGCCGGATCCACGGTGCGTTGCAGCCGTTGCCAACACATATTCACGGCCTTTCCCCCTCCCTTGGAATCTGAATTCGACAATTTTGAGTTTGATGATTCCGACTTTGAAAAAGACACCGACGATCTGACTGAATACGACTTGCACGAAACATTTGATCCTGAAAAACTGGAATTGGAACCGCGCGATCCGGATGAAACACGGATCGAATTTGAAGAAGCGGACCCCGTTACACAGGATGCACAGGGTCTGTCAGAGAAACCCGGCCTGGCTGCAGAAACAGATGATGTCCAGAAAGAGCTTGAATTGGATGAGGGTTTTTCTGAACACAGCGATCCGCTTAAAGACCCCCCTGCGGATGGCGAAGACCCCCCTGATACCCCCTATCATGAGCTGCCTCCGCCCCGCCGTCCGGCTCGGGCATCTCTGATCCATCCGCTGGACCAAGAAGATGAATTGACGGCGGAAAAGGACACCCCTCCCCCCCAAAAAAACCGGACAGGGCTTCTGATTCTGCTGGTGTTGATCCTGTGCTTATTGGCAGGCGGCGGTTATATTGCCGCCCCGTTTTTTGGATACAACATCCCGTATCTGCCGGAGATCCAGATCCCGTTCATTCAGCAGTATCTGCCGGAAAAAACACCCGAATCAGTGTCCTATCCGGATCCGATACCGGATCAGAAAAGTGTGACCGGCCGGTTTATCTCCAATGATACGGCTGGGGAACTGTTCATCATCACCGGCAAAATCGAAAATCCCGCACAGATTCCCTACCGCCGGATTCAGGTGAAAGGGACACTCTTCCAGAAAGAACAGAAAGCGGTCGTGAGCCAAACCGCTTTTTGCGGCAACATTATCCCTGAGGATACCCTGAGAACCCGGCCGGTCGAAGAGTTGACCGCCCAGCTGAAAAATCCCCGGGAACCCACGGATATCAATGACAAAATCATGCCGGGTGAGACGGTTCCGTTCATGCTGGTGTTTTCCGATCTGCCCCAGAATCTGGAAAACTTCACCGTGGCGGTAGTGGCGTTTGAAAATGCAGTCCCTTAAGCTTTCCCCTGTTGGCCGATGAAACGACCCACCATGGATCCGGTGTCATGCCGGCAGAAAATCATTCACACCCTGGAAAGTGCGCAACACCCGTCCGCACCGGATTTGGACAGATATGATTCCACGGCTGTCATGGCCCTGTTTTTATTCAACCAGAACATCCCGGAACTGTTGTTCATCCAGAAAGCGGATGTGGCGGGATATCCCTGGCGCAATCAGATGGCCTTTCCCGGCGGACACGTGGATGACACCGATGACAGCCTTTTGGAAACCGCGTTGCGTGAACTGGAGGAAGAGCTGGGCATTCATCCGGAAAATGTGTCGGTCATCGGCTCCATCGGTCATTTCCAGACCATCAACCACAAAGACATCCATGCGTTTACCGGTATATGGAACCAGAAGGATCCCATCCGCTTCGATCCGGCGGAAATCAGACGGGTGTTTCAGATTCCGGTGCCTCATCTGATCGATCTGCACCGGGAAAAAGGGTATCTGGGACAAAGTCCGCCGGTCCTGGACCTGACTTATCCGTTCAGGGATGTGGTCATATGGGGGGTAACGGCAAAAATCGTTCACCACATGCTGAACGTGTTGATTCAAGACTGAAAGCAGTCAGAGTCATTCTTTTTTGTTCCGCCGCCACAGCCGGAATCCGATTTTACCTATCAGAAAAAAGCACAGTCCTCCCAGCATTCCCGGAAACCATACATGTTGAACCAGATCCGGTTCCGACAATGCCACGGTCACCCCCGACAGTGTAAACAAAAAGATCAGCATCAGGATGCCCATCACGATCCGGCAGACAGCGGTGGTATCATACCAGGGAATGAAGTGTTTTCTGAAAAACGGGGATCGATCCAGGTTCATGGGTTGGGACCATTTTCGTCATTGAAGGGTTTTTATACTATATATTGTATTTTTTTACTTGACACACAACAACATATTGGCTAATTTGATTCTGGTTGATCATATATCCAGCCAGGGCACGCTGTGTCAGCACAGCGGCATACTAAGTCAATTTGAATCTGATTTCAAGAGGTGGGCATGTTTGAACAAATAAAAAAACGGGATGGACGGATCACGGCATTTGATTCTTCAAAAATCACCAGTGCCATTGAAAAAGCAGGCCAGGCCACCGGAGAATTCAACGGCCGGGAAGCCAAACGGCTCACCCTGAGGGTCTTGACCCTGGCCCGGGACCTGCAGCTGGGACCGGTGCCGGAAGTGGAGGAGATCCAGGACATCGTGGAACGGGTCCTTCTGGATTCCCCGTTTTACAAAACAGCCAAAGCCTATATCATCTACCGGGAACAGCACAATCAGCTCCGAAGGATCGCCATCCGGCAGAACGTGGATCTCATGGAATCCTATATCTCCCAGATGGACTGGAAGGTCAAGGAAAACAGCAACATGAGCTACTCTCTCCAGGGGCTGAACAATTACATCTCCTCTGATATCACCGCGGAATACTGGCTTAACAGAATCTATCCGCCCGCGGTACGGGAAGCCCATTACAACGGGGACATCCATCTGCATGACTTGAGCCTTTTGTCGGTGTACTGCGTGGGGTGGGATCTTCAGGATCTTTTACTGGAAGGATTCAAAGGCGTGGCCGGCAAGGTGGAATCCTCGCCGCCCAAACATTTCAGAAGCGCTCTCGGCCAGATCGTCAATTTCTTTTACACCCTCCAGGGAGAAGCTGCCGGTGCCCAGGCCATGTCCAATTTCGACACCCTGCTGGCGCCGTTTGTCAGAGAGGACCAACTCAGCCCAAAAGAGGTGAAGCAGGCCCTTCAGGAGTTTGTCTTCAACATCAACATCCCCACCCGGGTGGGATTTCAGACCCCTTTCACCAATATCACCATGGATCTGAACGTACCGGCCACCCTCAAGGATTCTCCGGTGATCATCGGCGGAAAATACCGGGAAGACACCTATGCCGAGTATCAGAAAGAGATGGACATGATCAACAGCGCCTTTGCCGCGGTCATGATGGAAGGGGATGCCAAGGGCCGGGTCTTTACCTTTCCCATCCCTACCTACAACATCACCCGGGACTTCGACTGGAACAACCCCAACCTGGAAAACATCTGGAAAATGACCGGCAAATATGGAATCCCTTACTTCTCCAACTTTGTCAACTCCGACATGTCCCCGGAAGATGCAAGGTCCATGTGCTGCCGCCTGCGCCTGGACAACCGGGAACTTCGCAAGCGGGGCGGGGGCCTGTTCGGTGCCAACCCGCTGACCGGGTCCATCGGCGTGGTCACCCTGAACCTGCCCCGGATCGGATATCTGGCTGACAATGAAACCGATTTTTTCCAGCGCCTGGACAAACTGACTCAACTGGCGGCCGAATCCCTGAGTATCAAGCGCAAGATTCTGGAAAAATTCACCCACGGCGAGCTGTATCCCTATTCCAAGTTCTACCTGAGAAAAATAAAGGAAAACACCGGCGTCTACTGGCGGAACCATTTTTCCACCATCGGCATTCTGGGCATGAACGAGGCCTGCGTCAACTTCATGAACCAGGGTATTGCCACGCCGGACGGCCAGGCATTTGCCGTGCGGGTCATGGACCATCTGCGCAAAAAGATCGAAACGCTTCAGGCGGAAACCGATGAGATCTTCAACCTGGAAGCCACCCCGGCCGAAGGCACCACCTACCGGTTCGCCAGCATGGACAAAAAGAAATTTTCAGATATCATCTGTGCCAACGAGACAGAATATCAGCAGGGCAGTGACCCGTTTTACACCAATTCCACACACCTGCCCGTGAATTATACGGATGATCTGTTCGAGGCATTGTCACTCCAGGACCCGCTCCAGGTTCGATACACCGGCGGGACGGTTCAGCATCTGTTTCTAGGAGAAGAGGTCAGCGACACCAATGTGGTCAAACAGCTTGTAAACAAGGTATCCAACACCTTTAAACTGCCCTATTTCACCCTGACACCCACCTTTTCCATCTGCCCGGCCCACGGGTACATTGCCGGAGAACACCCGATGTGCGGCACCTGCCACGCTGACACGGAAATCTACTCCCGGGTGGTGGGATACCTGCGGCCCGTGGCCCAGTGGAACAACGGCAAGCAGACTGAATTTGCCATGCGTAAAACATTTAACGTGGCTTCGTGACCGTGCACATCGGTGGATTTCAGAAAAATTCGTTGATCGATTTTCCAGGGACCTTTGCCTGCGTGGTCTTCACCTCAGGATGCAATTTCACCTGCCCCTACTGTCACAATCCGGAACTGGCGGCCGGCCCGGTAAACGGTGCCGGCTGCATGAACACCTCAGACATTTTTTCTTTTTTGTCGAAAAGAAAAGGATGGGTGGACGGGGTGGTCATCACCGGGGGAGAACCCTGCCTGCAGGCGGATCTGACCGAGTTTATCCAGCAGATTAAACACATGGGGCTCGCCGTCAAACTGGATACCAACGGATCACACCCCACTGTTCTGTCCCACCTGCTCGACCATTCTTTAGTGGACTATGTGGCCATGGACATTAAAACCGGACCCGACAGATATCCGGAGATTATGAAATCCCCTCCGGCCACGGATGTTATTTCCCGAAGCATACGGCTCATCATGGCATCGGCTCCGGACTACGAATTTCGAACCACCTGTGTGCGGCCGTTTATCAATGCCTCTGTCATGAAACAGATTGCCGGACAGATCAAAGGAGCAAAACGCTATGTTCTGCAGAAATGTGTCCGGGAGGTGCCCATGCTGGATCCTCAGTTTTCAGAAAAATCGGATCATTTTTTTTCAGATCAGGAAATTATGGAACTCAAATCCATTGTTGAAGGAACGGTTCGGGAGATACGGGTCCGGTGATTTCCGGCATCATCCATCCTGATCCGCAGCCATCATGCCCGGTACCCCGGAAGTGACCGGAGAATCGCTGCCATCACCTGGTCAGGAAATTTTTTTTGACAGTGAACGGTCAGATCCGCATACCTCTCATATAACGGAACCCGTTCCCGATACAGATCATCAATGGTTTTTCCCCGGGCAATGGCCACCCCCCGTGTGATCACGTCGGCCAACCGTGTTTTCAGAACTTCCAGATCAATGGCCAGATACACCACAATACAGGTTTCAGCCAGATGACGCATGGTCTCGGGTTTGTACACCACACTGCCGCCGGTGGCAATCACATGACCGGCGCACTGAATTCCTAAAAGATGCTGCTTCTCGATTTCCAGAAATTGTTCCAGCCCACGGCGGGCGATGATCTGGGCAAGGGTCTGCCGTTCTTTTGTCTGGATAAGGATGTCCGTATCCATGAAATCGAATCCCATTTTTTTGGCCAGCAGGACCCCCACCGTGCTTTTTCCCACTGCCGGCATGCCGATTAATGCAATATTTTCTTTATCTTTCACCAGTTTAATCCAAATATTTTGCAATAAACCGCTATTTTTATCAGAAAAGTTAACTATAAATACTATCCTTTCCCATTCTTTGCAACCATAAATAACCGGGGCAGTCTGTCTGACACAACTTGACTTTCCCTGCCATGAGCTCTATTTTAGACGGACATTAACCGCTTTCCATAAAGAAAAAATAACTGATGACGCCGCCGATTATCTCCATAGCAGGAAAATCCAATTCCGGAAAAACCACCTTTGCGGTCAAGCTGATTGCCGAACTTACCCGAAGAGGATACCGGATCGGGTCCGTCAAGCACACCCACCACGACATTGACATGGACCGAAAGGGAAAGGACAGCTGGCGGCACAAACAGGCAGGGGCCGAGGCCACCTTGTTGATTACGGATCAGCAGATCGCCATGATCAAGGATGACCAAAGAACGGACATTGAGAAAATGTATGCATATCTGCCGGATATGGATCTGATTCTGGCCGAGGGGTTCAAGCGGCAGCCGTTACCGAAAATCGAAGTATTCCGCACTGACGGCCCCCATGAGCACCCGTTGTTTCTGGGCCATCCCGACCTGATTGCTCTGGTCACCAACGCATCGCTCAACCCATCGGTTCCTGTATTCGGACTGGATGATATCGGACCGGTGGCCGCATTCATTCAGCAAACCTATCTGAACCGCCCATGAGATGTCTTCCGCATACCCCGGCCTGGTTCCGGCGAATGGTCTGGGCCCTGGTCTGCATCATCGGGCTGGCTGGCAGGGCATTCTGCGCCAGCGGCATGGAATCCCATCATTGCATAATGTCTCTGGACCAGGGAACCATCAACTGGAGCACCGGCACTGTCACGGTCACCGGCCGGTCCGCGCCCAGTATTAATCCGGACAACATCCCTGAAGCCGATCCCGGCGCTGCCCGGGCAGATGCCAACCGACGGCTCATCGATCTTCTCAAGCAGATCAAGATCTGCAATGATCAGACCGTTGGGCACTATGCGGCGCAGAATGACGCCATCATGGCAGGCATTGAAAAAACCGCCCGGGACGCCGTTATCACCCGCCAGTATTACACGTCCGCTTTTGATGTGGAATTAACGGTTCAGACCCGGATTCTGGGTGGATTTCTTCAACTGGTTCTGCCGGATGAAATCCGGCAGATCCCGAAAATCAATCCGGATGGATTGACCGGGGCTCAGATGGAATCCGGGAAAATCCCTTACACAGGACTGATTGTAGATGTCCGGGAACTGGATTTCGAGCCGGTGCTCTACCCGGTCATTGTCAGTGAACAGGGAGGCGCCATTTATTCCGCCGTGTTCATCAGCCGCGAATTCGCAGTCCAGCACGGCGTGTGCAAATATGTGTGCGACATGGATACCGCCCTGCAGGACCCACGGGTGGGGGGCCATCCCCTGGTTATCAAAGGGTTGAGAACTTCGGGCAAAGAAAACACCGCCATAATCATCAGCACGGCGGATACCAAACAGATCGAGCAGGCCACGGAACGGCATCAGTTCCTGAAACAATGCCGGGTCATGTTCGTGACACGCAACTGAAACCATCGAACACATTTGAAGGATTGATTATGACAGATTTTATTCCGACCCGGGAGGATGCCCTGACCCTGCTGAAAAAATATAACCAGAAATCCGGTCTGATCCGCCATGCTCTTGCCGTGGAAGCGGTCATGGGCCATTTTGCAGAAAGATTCGGGGAAGATCCGGAGAAATGGCGGGTTATCGGTCTGGTGCACGACCTGGATTACGAACAGTTTCCGGATTCGCACTGCCACAAATGTGTGGAACTGTTCCGATCACACCACTGGCCCGAAGACTATATCCGGGCGGTCATCAGCCATGGTTGGGGCATCTGCACGGATGTCGAACCCCAAACCCCTCTGGAGAAAACCCTGTATGCCATTGATGAACTTACCGGTCTTGTGGCCAGTGCGGCCCTGGTCCGGCCGTCTAAAAGCATCCTGGACCTCAAGACCAAATCCGTGAAAAAAAAGTTCAAGGACAAGGCGTTTGCCGCCGGCGTCGACCGGGAGGTCATAAAAAAAGGGGCGGAAATGCTGGACATGGATCTCACCGATCTGATCACCGAAGTGATTTCCGGCATGCAGCCGGTGGCCGAAGACATCGGCCTGAAAGGCAATCTGTAGCCTGTACCACCAAAAAATTCCCTGAAAGGCGTTTGAATACCCATCATATCAGCGGGCCAGGGCGTCGGCAATGGCATCGGCCATCTGTGTCATGTTGTCCAGATAATCATATGCCAAGGGATCGATGGATACCACCGCACCGTTGACGGCTTGAGCGATTTTCCAGGCCGCATGTGCATCAAACTGGGGCTGCACAAAAATCACCCGGGCGTTTTCCCGTCTGGCCAGCTTGATGATGGCCGACAATTCCTTGCCTTTGGGTGACCGGCCCATGGTTTCCACTGGGATCTGTTTCAGCCCGAAGACATCGGCAAAATAACCGAATGCCGGGTGAAACACAAACAGGTTTTCGCCTGCCAGCGGTGACAGCAGTGTTTGCAACCGGGCATAGAGCTGATCCAGATCCCTTGAAAACCGGAGAAAATTTTCCTGAAATTGGTCCTTATGCTCCGGGGCCAGTTCACTGAGCGTTTCTGTGATCGTCTTTGCCTGCTGCTTGACCAGCAGCGGATTCATCCAGGTATGGGGATCTTTGCCTGCATCGTCCTGGTCTGAATCAGGGACTTTTTCACCCGGACGGGGTAATTCCGGTTCATGCAAATGCCCATTTTGCTCATGAATGTGGGCTTCCATATCCCTGAGTCTGATGCCCTTGCGGGTGTCCACCACGCGGATATTCGGAGCGATGGCGGGGATTTTGTGCAAAAATCCGTTTTCAAAAGGCACCCCGATTCTGAAGTACACATCCGCCCGGGCCAGCTTCCGGATCTGGTCCGGGGTCGGAGAATACGTGGCCGGACTCTTGCCCGGCGTCACCAACACATCCACTTCAGCCAGGTCCCGGGCGATCTGCTCCACAAAATATTTCTGCGGCATCACACTGACATGAATTTTCAATGATTCCTGGGCGCTGAGCCCGAAACCCGGTAACATTATCAGCCAGAGCGCCAGCCACACTGATTTCAAAATCATTGGTTCAACCCTGAAACACACCGCCTGTAAGAAGTTTTTCAATCCACCAGTTTTGCGGTGATTTCCGCGACATGTTTCCCCTGGAACCGGGCCCCTTCCAGCTCGGTTTCAGAAGGCAGCCTTGCCCCGTCTCCTCCGGCAATAGTGGATGCGCCGTAGGGGGAGCACCCGACGATCTCATCAATCCGCATCTGGCCCTGAAATGAATACGGCAGTCCAACGACCACAAATCCGTGATGCAGCAGGGTCGTGTGAAAAGACAGGATGGTGGATTCCTGACCTCCGTGCTGGGTGGCTGAGCTGACAAACACGCTGCCCACCTTGCCGATCAGAGATCCATTTGCCCACAGCTGTCCGGTGGCATCCAGAAACTGACGCATCTGGCCACACATATTGCCAAACCGTGTGGGGGTCCCGAAAATGACGGCATCGGCCTTTTCCAGCTCTTCCACCGTACACACCGGGACATGGGAAAACGCTTTTTTCGCCTCGATCGCCCCCATCTTTTCCAGAATATCGGAAGACAGTGTTTCCGGCACCTGCCGGATATCCACGGTTGCCCCCGCCACTTGGCGCGCACCTTCAGCAACAGCCTGAGCCATTTTATATACATGACCATAGGTGGAATAAAACACGATCAGAATGTTCATAACCAGTTTCTCCTTTTTTTCCTGTCAGTTAACTTGACAAAAGTTATGGATTCACCGACCTTTTGTCAATAAAAGAAAAATATTTTAAGCTTAAGCTAACTTTTTGGTGCCATATCTTTTTTATAATGGAAATGGGTCAAACCCTCTTCAAGATGGGACAGCCGGATCGCCACAAACGAGTCATATTCTGACGTGCCCTGATTTTTTCAGCAGCAGCCATCACCGCAGGAAGCGTTTTCCTTTCCTTTTATCCAGACCTGGATAATATAGGTGGCTCACCCCACGCCGGGATTGACGGAGATGGCGTCGGCCGGGCAATTATTCACACAGGCCCCGCATTCCATGCAGGCATTGAAGTCAACAATCTTCGCCCTGTTCTGGTTCATCTCGAACACGGCATGGGGACAGACTTCGGTGCACAACCCGCAGCCGATGCATTTTTCTTCATCCAACACCAGGGTGGACACATCCTCCAGATACCTGAAATCCTTCATTTTCTTCTCCTTGGTTTCACCCTCACACGGACAGGTCAGAATGCGCTGTAGATCCACAGTCCCGCAGATACCAGTACACCTGCCATCTGCACCGGAAGATACTGTTTCATCTCCTTTTCCACCCCGGACGGGGAGGTGAACGGGGTGGCGCCGGTAAAATTCATGGCCAGATGGGAACTGACCATCACGCTGAATATAAACAGGGCGACGGCACCGGTGACGCTGCCGGCGGCAGAAATCATGGCCGGCAGAAGGGCAGCCGCGCACAGACTGCCTGTGACAATCCCCTTGAATGCAAATTTTCTGGACGGAAGAAACGGCAGCAGTACCGGTGTCAGCACGGCCCCGGACAGAAACCCGGCGGCCAGGGCCACCAGGGCGATTCCTCCCCGATCCCAGGCCCCCTGAAACGAAAAGAACCCCGGCCCGATGCCGGAGAGAATCAACAGCACCAGCGCGGTGATTCCAAAAAATTTCAGGGCGCCATGAATCTCCACAGGGGTCAGCACAAACCGGTCAAACAAAGTAAATGTGACCTGGCGCATCTGTTTGTCCACTTTTCTGCCGTTATTCAGAAACGCCGGAATATCGCAGGCCCGCACCGGGCCGTAAACCACCCGGAAACCGGACCGCTCTCTGACCTTCCGGGCCGACACACCGGTGGCCCCCAGCTGGGGGACGATCACCCGTTTATGGGACACCACCTTTTCAAGTTGGACGGCGTTGATTCTGTTCACCAGTTCCCGGGTGGAAAAGGTTTTTTTACCGGCCGCGCACCAGACATTCACCCCGCGGGTATCCAGTACCAGGATCCAGGCGCTGACATCTCCGAGCGCGGATCTCAAGTGATCAAAGGTCAGTTTGTAATTGGCGGTCACCAGGACCTCGGAGGTGCTGTCCGGTCCGCCGATGCCGTAAAGCCCGGGACTCACCAGATAATTGTGCCGCCGGATCCCGCATCTGACCGCGATGGTGGACAGCCGGTCCGCTTTGTCCATAACCCTGCGGACAATGGGCACCGGCCCGGCACCGGTTTCCAGAAAACGGTCCACATAACCGCACAATGTATAGCCGGGTTTTTCATATGCGGCCAGAAGGCGGTTTTCTTGGGTCCCGCATGCCGGGCCCGACATATCCATGGCCGGCATGATCTGCACATTGGCGGTGGAAAGGCTTGTCCGGTTCGTATTTTCCTGTTTTCCGTCTGTCTGTTTTATTTCCATTTTTTTTAATCTCTAAAGAGAATTCACATATGCCTTGAACCGTCTGAGTACCGACTGGTCCACACAAAACCGGGTTCTGGGTCCCTCCACTTCCCCGCACACAATACCAGATTCCTTGAGCAGCTTCAGATGCTGACTGATGGTGGACTGGGAATAGGGAAAGATGTCGACAATTTCCCGGCACACGCAGGTATTCAATTCAATCAGGTGCTCCACAATTCGGATGCGGGTGGGATGTCCCAGTGCCTTGAAAATCTTTGCCAGCTGTTCTTTTTTCATGGGCGGTATCCTGTCAGATGAAACCATTAATCGTTTATCGACTATAAACGATAGTATATCTGCCCATCTGTGTCAACGCCAGTTGTAAAAAAATTGGGGGGTTCCTGCACGAAACAAAAGCGGTCTGCCGGTGGAGTGCCATGCAGCGCCGGCAGATCTCTTTCCCTGAACACCCGCAGACCGGGAAAATACGCACAGGATTCCACCCCGGCAGCCTGCCGGCCCGAAAAAAATCTCTTGACAAAAACAGCATGACACCATAGGTAGACAGACATCATCAAGGTGCTCAATTTCGAGCTTGAAAGGGAACCCTGTGAAAATCAGGGACGGGCCCGCCGCTGTAAACGGGGACCAACGCCGCTTGAATGTCACTGTGCCGTATCGGCATGGGAAGGCGCGGCCAGTAGGATGATCCGTGAGTCAGAAGACCTGCCTGAATGATGTTGGATTTTTTCCGTGGACAGGAAAAAATTCATTTCAAGATCTTGTGTTAAAAAGGGAAACCCTGGATCGATTCACTCGGTCCGGGGTTTTTGGTTTTCCGGGCCGGTAATCCATTATTGTACACAGGAGAAAAAAAGTGAAAAAAACTGGTTTACACCTGATGTTCATTGCCCTTTTTCTGTTACTGACAATCCATGGGGTCTATGCCCGTCAAGCAGATGATGGCGCGGCTGTCACCATGGACCAGGTGGTGGTGTCGGTGACCCGGACGGAAACCACCACATCCGGTATCGGCGGCAACAGCGTCACCGTGATCACCGCCCGGGAAATCGAGGAAAGAAATGCCCATACCGTTCTTGAAGTTCTCAAAACCGCACCCGGCGTTTTTGTCACTTCCACCGGGGGGATGGGAACCAGCTCATCCGTGTTTATCCGGGGAGCGGACTCAAAAAACACCTTGATTATGGTGGACGGCATTGTTCTCAATGACCCTTCCAATGCCAACCGTTCCGCTGACATTGCAGACATCAACCTGGATGAGGTGGAACGCATCGAGGTGGTGCGGGGTGCCATGAGCGTGATGTACGGCAGCAATGCCACCGCCGGTGTGATCAACATCATCACCAAAAAAGGGGGCGGTGAGCCTGAGATCGCGGCATCAACCGAAGGCGGGTCCTATGGCACCTGGAAAACCGGGGGCCGTGTATCCGGTTCCGCAGACAAACTGACCTTTGCCGTATCCGGTTCCTATCTGTCCAGGGATGGATTTTCCATTGCAGACAAGGACAATCCCCTCATCCCCCAGGAGGGCAACACCGATGAAAAAGACGGCTATGAAAACCTGACATTTTCCGGCAACATCGGCTTTGAATTCAATGAAAACTTTACCGTCTCGTCCATTCTGCGGTATGTGGCTTCTGAAGTGGACCTTGACGATTATGCCGGCGGATACTCCGGCGACAACATCATTTCCACATGGATGCCGGACCCGCTCACCGGCACCTGGGTCAAC
>JBFLKI010000303.1:0-7769 GCA_040883135.1 Desulfotignum sp.
AGGTGATCCCCGGCAACCGGCGCTGATTTTCTGAAAACCCGGTGCTTTTTCATCTGTCAACCCGGTTTTTTTCTTGGGTTGTAAGAAAAATTACTACAGTAAAATCAGAAATCTTCCAATTGATCCTTTATTTTCATGTTGATAGGGTGATAGAAATAAAAAAATATCTGTTCGTTTTTTTAACCCCAAATCATTTTAAGGAGAATTGTATGAAAGCAAGACATCTATTGATGATCGGATTGATCGCTGTGGTTTCCATGGTATTTTGTCAGGCCGCTTTTGCCAAGGAAAGAATCGTGTTCGGCGGCGGCCCTGCCGGCGGGACCTTTCAGGTGGTGGCCAATGCCATTCAGGTCTATGATCCCATCAAAGAACTGCCCGATATCCGGGTTCAGGCTCAGTCTTCTGCCGGGTCCGTGGAAAATCTGAGAAAAACCGATGCCGGCCGTCAGCAGATGAGCGTGGTCTATTCCGGCCATGTGTATCAGGGCCGGAACGACAAAATGAAAAACGACCCCACCAAATATGAAAACGTGATGGCAGTGGCTTTTCTGTACGGTGCCCCTGCTCAGCTGGTGGTCAAAGCCGGTTCAGGCATCAAGAGCGTCAAAGACCTGGAAGGCAAGAAAGTGGGCGTGGGCAATGCCGGCTCGGGCGCCTTTGCCAACTGTGAACTCTTCTTCACCCACATGGGCATCTGGGACAAGATCGAAAGAAACGCCATGGGCTACAATGACGCTGCCCAGGCATTCGGCAACAATCAGCTGGATGCGTTCTGGCTGTTTGTGGGATATCCCACCGGTGCTGTGATGATGGCCGCCCAGACCAATGACATCGCTATGGTCGATCTGGACAAGGATGCCCAGGAATCGGGTTTTTACAAGGAATACCCCTATTTTGCCAAGGTCACCATTCCGGCCAATACCTATAAAGGGGTGGACTATGAAGTGAACTCGTTTCAGGATGCCGCCCTTTGGGTGGCCAACAAGGATGTGTCTGAAGATGCTGTGTATCAGATGCTGTCTTTGATTTACACCGACGAAGGTCTGGCCCACATGGTATCCCAGAAAAAAACCTTCAAAAGCATGTCCATTCAGTCCGGCCCCACCGGCGTTGTCACACCGTTTCATCCGGGTGCTGAAAAATTCTGGAAAGAAAAAGGCGTGTTGTAGGATCATGCCCGTGTAATCGGGTGTTCGAGATCCGGGGCTCAGGAATAAAACCCTGTGCCCCGGACCATCTCCATGACAACCCATTTAAACAACAGGAAGGCGTATTGTGTACAGTAAACTAAATCGTTTCGAGCAAATTTTTTTTGATATCTGCTCGGTGACTCTGGTTCTTTTCTATGCCTGGGCCGCTGTGGTGCAGCCCATGGCCACCCAGTATCACCGGGGCGTGTATGTCATTATTACCTATGTGCTTGTCTTCCTGCTCTATAAAGGTAAAACCACCATCGGCCGGATCATCGATTATGTGCTGATTTTTCTTTCCATTGCCAGCGTCGGGTACTGGATGCTCATGTTTGAGATTATCAACTATCGAACTGGTGCTGAAACCCCTGTGGATGCCGCATTTGCTATTGTGGGCGTTCTTATCGGCATCGAGCTGGCCCGGCGGGTGGTGGGCAATGTGTTTGTCATCATGGGAATCGTGTTTCTTGGCTACGGGGTTTACGGATATATGGCCCCGGACCTGATTTCCCATGCCGGGGCCCCGTTCACGGAACTGTGCGTGAGCATTTTTTACAAGAGTGACGGGGTGTTCGGTATCATGGCCAGCGTGCTGGCCACCTATGTGATTCTGTTTGTCCTGTTTGGGGCGTTTCTGGAAAAATCCGGTGCCCAGAAGTTTTTTATTGACTGGCCCCTGGCGGCGGTGGGGCACCGCATCGGCGGTCCCGGAAAAGTATCGGTCATCGCTTCGGGCCTGTTCGGATCCATTTCCGGCAGTGCCATCGCCAATACCGTGTCCACGGGCATGTTCACCATTCCCATGATGAAAAAAGCCGGATTCCGGCCCCATGTGGCCGGCGCTATCGAACCGGCCGCTTCCATCGGCGGGATGTTCATGCCGCCGGTCATGGGGGCGGGCGGATTTATCATGGCGGAATTGACCGGGTTGCCATATTCCCACATCATGCTGGTGGCCATATTCCCGGCGTTGATGTATTTTTTTTCCGTGTTTGTCATGGTGCATTATGAGGCCAAAAAAGACAACGTGGTGGGAGAAAAATCCAAATTCAGTGCCACGGAAATTTTCAAGAAGCAGTGGTTTTACATTATGCCGCTGGTGATTATCACGGTGTTCATGCTGTACGGATTTTCACCGGCCTATTCCGCAATTCTGGGCCTGATCACCTGTATCGCGATCTCTTGGGTGAGAAAGGAAACCCGCATCGGACCCAAACGGTTTGTGGAAGCCGCCAGGGAAGGCACGGAAAACAGTCTGAAGATTGGTGCCACGGTGGGGGTCATCGGTATTATCATCGGGGTCTTGACCTTTTCAGGCCTGATTCTGACCTTTGCCGATATCATGATCGACCTGGCCGGGGGATCTCTGCTGCTCACCATTCTTTTGGTCGCCTTGGCCTCTCTGGTTCTGGGCATGGGGGTTCCGGTGACTGCCGCATACCTGGTGACCGCCGTGGTGGCGGTGCCGGCGTTGACCCATCTGGGGGTCAACGAGCTGGCGGCTCACATGATCGTTTACTGGCTGTCTCAGGACTCCAATATCACGCCGCCTGTGTGTATTGCGGCCTTTGCCGGTGCCACCATAGCCAAGGCCAACATGTGGAAAACCGCGTTCACCTCTTTCAAGTTTGCCAAGTTCCTGTATCTGGGACCCCTTCTTTTCGGATATGTGCCCGGATTCTCCCTGGACGGCAGCCCCATGGACATTGTCAAGGCGTTTATTGCCATCATTATCGGAACATACATGTATTCCTGGTTCCTGAGCGGGATCTGGATCTCTTCTTTGAAAAAGCTGTTTTCCCGTAAATCAGGTGCATGATTCTGCCGGTTTTTGTGAGGTCCAAAGCCGTTTTCTTCGGAAAACGGCTTTTTTGACGGCGAAAAATTGCCTGACGGACAAATATTTGGTTGCACAATCAACCTTTTTCCGTCATATTGACTCGAAACTCATTAAAATAGCGGTCAATTACCATGGCAATGGAAAAATAGACATGAAAGACACTCAATTGGCTCCCGAAGTTACTGCGGCACGGTCTGATACCCTTGAACTGGAAATGTTTGAACGCGTCATAGACACATCCATCGCCTATCTGGTGGGTCGAACCTCCCGGGCGATCATCAAACGGCTAACCAAAAAATTTGCAGATGCCGGATTTGACGTCAGTTATGAACAATGGAGCATTCTGGTTCATTTATATCGAAAAGACGGACAGACCCAGCAGGAACTTTCCACGGTGTCGGTCAAGGACAAGGCGGCCATCACCCGGTTGCTCAATGTGCTGGAAAAAAAAAATATGGTGTTGCGTGTACCGGACCGTTCCGACAAGCGAAGTAAACTGGTTTATCTGACGCACAAGGCCAAGTCCTTTCGGGATGATCTGATTGCCATGGTGGTGGAAATGCTGGTGGAGGCGGAACAGGGGATTTCCCATGACGAAATGGCTCAGTGCAAGGCAACGTTGAATAAAATTTTCACCAATTTTTCCCGGCTGAACAACCTATCGGATCAAAATTCCACCAGCCGGTTCTGAATGGCATATCTGGACAAATCCGCGTTATTTCTCAGATGCAGCTTTTTCAGGAGTCTGGCTCGGTAGGTATCCACGGTTTTTACGCTGATATTGTAAGTGATGGCAATTTCCCGATTGGTGCTGCCGCAGGCCAGTTTGCGCAGAACCTGCAGCTCCCGCATGGAAAGCGTTTCCATGGAATCTCTGTTTTTATCGCCCCGAATGTAACGAAGGGCCAGAGCTTCACTGGCTTTTTCCGTCAAATACCGCCCCCCTGAATGAATTTTTTTCACCGCCGCCACCAGCTGCTCCGGAGCCGACTGTTTGGTGACATATCCCTTGGCGCCGGCTTCAATGGCCCGGATCACATATTGTTCCTCTTCATGCATGGTCAGGATCAGCACCGGAATTTTCGGACAATAGGTGTTCATGCGCGCCACCACCTCCAGTCCGTCCATGCCGGGCATGGAAATATCAATGACCGCCACATCCGGTTGTTTTTTCATGGCCAGATCAAACGCGGTTTCTCCATCCGATGCTTCGGCAATGACCTTGATGTCTGAGCTGTCTTCCAGAACCCGCCGCAGCCCTTCCCGGACAATGCTGTGATCGTCTGCCAGCAATACGGTGATCATGACCATCCCTCCATGTCAAATTTACAGGTGATCCGTGTGCCACGGCCTTTTTGAGATGTGATGTCCAGCGATCCCCCTGCCAGATCGGCCCGTTCCATCATCCCTTCCAACCCGAATCCGTTCCGGTCTTGGTCCGGCGAGAACCCGACACCGTTGTCCTCAACCGTCAAAATCAGTCCATGGGCATCGGTTCTCAGTTCAACAACAATGGTGGTGGCTTGAGCATGGCGAATGGCATTGGTCACCGCTTCCTGGCCGATTCGATACAGGGCTGTGGCCAGGGTTTTATCAATATTTGGGATGACATCCCGTCGAAACACACAGGAAACATTGGAGCGCTTTTCAAAATCAGAGACCAGAGATTCCAGGGCATCGGACAGGCCCAGATCATCCAGCACCCTGGGTCGCAGCCGATATGCCATGTCTCTGACGTCCTGGATCGTTTTGTCTATGAGAAGACTCATTTTTTCCGCCCGGTCCACAGCCTGAACCGGTGAAGAGGTAAAATGTTTTTTCAACCAGAGCACATCGATGCGCAGGGCGGTCAATACCTGACCGAGGTGATCATGGAGTTCTCTGGCCACCTGCTCTTTTTCCCGTTCCTGGGACGCAATGATATTTTTGGATAAATTTTTCAGATTGGCTTGGGCTTTTTCCAGTTGTGCGGTTCTTCGGCTGACCTGCTGTTCCAGGTCATGGGAGTGCCTGGCCAGTTTCTCCTTGGCGGTTTCCAGATCTTTCTGGGCCCGGTTTTTTTCCGTGACATCCACGCTCACCGCCAGGGACCGGACCACCTGGCCCGTCTCGTCCCGTACACCATAGCAGGAAAGCAGAATATCCATAGGGTCTCCGTTTTTCTTTACATAGGTATAGGGCACGTCTTTGCAGAACCCGGTGGTGAAAAACCGGGGAAAAATTTCCGACAAGGCCAGTTTTCTGGACTCCTGAGTAAAAAAATCCGTCAAATTTCGGCCGATCACCTCGCTTCGATCATATCCCATGACATCCACCCAGTGGTCGGAAACCCGGATAATTTTGCCGTCGGTATCGATGGAGTGGAGCATGATGGGCGTTTTATGGTAAATATGTCGATATCGTTCCTCACTGATCCGCAGTTTTTCCTCTGCCGCCTTTCGTTGACTGATCTCTTTGAGTGCCTGCTGATAAAGGGAAAAAACCAGAATGCCTGCCAGGCAGGAAATAAACATCACCCCCGGGCCGATGCCTTTGAAGAACGGTGCGGACAAATGTTTTTCAAGAATTTTTTTGTTTTTAAGCGAGATCACCTGCCAGTGGGGGTAATCCGGCACCGGAAACGAGGTATATAGGTATTCCTGGTGGTTTTGATCCAGGACCCGGTCGCCGTCATCTGTTCGACTGAATCCGGACCATTCCCAGGGCCCGTTGCCGAATTGACGGGAATTGAGAACCCGGTCCTTGGTGTCATCGTCTAAGGGCCAGAGCAGTTTGAATCGATACCGGGGTTGATTGCTGATGAAAATGATGCCGTCCGGACTCACAAAGAAAAGCAGATGTTCCGGATTGGAAAACAGGGTGGTTTCCAGAAACTCAATGGAGGTCTTTATTACAACCACGCCGATAATTTCCTGGATCTCCGGATGATACACCGGATGGCTGTAATACACCCCCCGTTTTCGGGAGGTGACGCCAAGGGCAAGATAGCTGCCGGGCTGTCCCTGGATGGCGGATTTAAAATAGGGTCTGAAGGAAAAATCATTTCCCACGAAACTGTCAGATTGATTCCGGTTGCTGGAACAGAGGGTGGTGCCCTCCATATCCATCAGATAACTGACATCCAGTTCCAGGGAGTGGGTGAATATGTCCAGAATCTGGTTTGCCCTGTAAATGGTTTCCAGGTTTGTATCGACAAGAACGGTCCCCAGTTCTTTGATCCGGGACAGTGCACGGACGGATTTGATATGTTCAGACAGATAGGTTGCCAGCTGGTCGGTCAGCAGTTTCTGTTGAGCAAACGCCTGCGTCTCTCCCGACTGAAAGGCGGCTTTTTGAAAAGAATAATAATACAGCCATCCTCCCGTGGATACGGCCAAAAAAGCAAAGATTGCCAGAATCAATATGATCAGACGCAGTCGCATCCTTTATTTATAGACAGAACTTTCCAATTTTTTCAATTGAGAATATTTCAGGTATTGATTAAGATGGTTCATGAAAGGAGATCAACCATGCCCACCATTACGTTCAATGCATTTTCTTTTCTACAAAAAAAGCTCAAGCAGAAACACCTCCCCTTTACGAATGCGTCTATATCCATTCCCGAAGGAACCACCGCTGAAATGCTGATGCATCAGATGCAGCTGACCTGTGAGGATGTGGAGGCGGTGTTCGTGAACGGTCGAGTAAAGCCTTTATCCACAGTTCTTTCGGATCAGGACCGGGTGGCATTTGTTCCCCATGGAACGCCGGGACCTTACCGGGTGCTGCTGGGATTCAAAAACAAGCACCATGCCTGACAACGCAGATACCGTTCGGATGTTTGTCGCGATTCCGCTGCCCGATCCTGTCAAAGGGTTTTTAGCCGATATCCAGACCGAACTCAAATCCGCCGGGCTGATCGCTGCCTGGCCCGCCCCGGATAATTTTCATCTGACGCTGAAGTTTCTGGGTCCGATTCCCCGAAACAAGCTGCGTAGCATGCCGTCGGCCATGGCAGCGATGTCCGGCATATATCCGGAGCTATCCCTAGTGGTGAAAGGCATGGGCGTTTTTCCGAATGTCCAAAATGCCAGGATCATCTGGAGCGGCATCCAGGGTCAGACCCGGCAGTTGAACCGGCTTGTGACAGATCTGGACACCGCGTTGCAGACCATCGGTATCCCCGGGCAATCCCGGCCTTTTTTCCCCCATATCACCCTTGCACGGATCAGGAAACCAATTTCCTCCCGCATGATGATGCCTTTGATCAGACGGTTTGAAAACAATGCGTCCGTCGATTTTCCAGTAAACCCCCTCGTTTTTTACAAAAGCCGGCTGACATCACAAGGGGCGATTCATTCTTCATTGTTTCAAATCAACGTTTCCAGGTTCAGATAGGTTTGCATATGATTTTTCAGCCGGTCGTAATCTCTGTCTTTTTCAACAGCGGCGTCCATACCGAAATCCGTTTGAATATCCAGCCCGATCAGGGAAAACCAGTTTTTGATAATGGCATTGAAATCAAAAAAGCCGTGAACATATGTCCCGGCCACCTGCCCATCCTTTGTCACGCACCCGTCGGTTTCTTGAACCGCAATGCCGTTTCTGGAGATAATACGGACAAACGGGGTGCCCCCGGAGAGACAGGTGGTTCCCATGTGAATTTCATATCCTCTGCCATAGGCCTGTTCCCATGTGAATTCGCTTAACGTGGTGGTTTTTGGGGAGTGCAGCACGGTTTGTACCGGCAGCAGCCC
>JBFLKI010000054.1:0-3489 GCA_040883135.1 Desulfotignum sp.
ACCGGAAAAAGCGGTCATTATTTCCGGCCGGTTTCTGTGATTCTCCATGGTGGCAACCCGTGCAAAGGAGTCGGCTATCACCCGGCCCGAAAGCGCGACAATGGTGACCCGGGTCTGAATCGCTTCTCCCATATGTTTACAAAGCGCATTCAGGTTCTCTTCCTGTACCGGTTTCTCAGACAGCATCCCGGCAATCTTGAGTTCAATCAGCCGGGCCCTCACGATCAGTTCTTTTTCCGTGTTTTCAAGAAAAAACTGCCGGGAATGGCGGTTGAAATACCAGGCCTCCAGAGACAGGGACACGATAATGACAACCAGAAAAAAGGGGAATATCTGCCAGATCAGTTTTTGTTTTTTCATAATGAGTCTCTGAACCGGTATCCAACCCCCCGGACGGTTTCAATACAGGCCGCATGGGCTTTCAATTTTTTCCTCAGTCCCACGATGATCACATCGATGCTTCGTTCCGTGACCGCATAATTCTCCCCGTGAATGGCGTCCATGATCTGGCCCCGGGTAAAGACCCAGCCCTTTTTGTCCGCCAGAAAAGAGAGCAGCTCAAATTCAGACAATGTCAAATCGATGGGCTGTCCCTGAATCGTGACCACATGCCTGGCCCGGTCGATGACCATATCACCGATCTGACGGATACCGGACGTGCTCTCTTTTTCACCGGTTTTCCTCCGGCGCCGCAGAATGGCACGAATCCGGGCCACCAGCTCCCGGGGACTGAACGGTTTGGAAATATAGTCATTGGCGCCGAGCTCCAGGCCGGCGACCACATCGGATTCCTCCCCTTTGGCCGTGACCATGACAATGGGGATATCCGCTGTCTGGTCATTGTTTTTCAGATACCGGGTCACTTCCAGACCGTCGATGCCCGGCAGCATCAAATCCAGAACGATCAGGTCCGGCAGAGACTGTCTGGCCGTCTTGATGGCCTTTTCTCCGGTACCGGCAGTGAGAATGACATATCCTTCGGTTTTCAGATTGTATTTGATCAGCTCGACGATATCTTCTTCATCATCCACGATCAAAATGGTTTCCCTGGCCATCTGTTGTCCATTCCTGTTGGATTCTGTGTTTAAAAAATCATATGCGCATCAGGTGTGGCGGATGATATCTCCCTCGATCAGATAGATCACCTCTTCGGCAATGTTGGTGGTATGGTCCCCGATCCGTTCGATATGCCGGGAAATCAGGTACATATTGATAATTTCCGCCACCATGTCCGGATGGGCCTGAATATCCGCCTTCATGGTCCGATAGGCATCATCTCTCATGGTATTGACCGCTTCATCCATTTCAAGAACATGATACGCGGTCGCCACATCCATTCCCACCAGGGCGTCGAGACTCAGCTTCAGCATATTGACCGCCTGATCCGCCATGGCTGTGTAATCATACTTGAACTTGCCGGGGTCATCGGCCGAGGTGATGAAGCGCCGGGCAATATTTCCCGCATAATCCGCGATCCGTTCCAGGTCATTGTTGATCTTGATCACCGCAACAATCAGACGCAGATCCGTGGCCACCGGCTGATACAGGGCCAGTATCTTGAGACACTCTTCCTCCACTTCGATTTCCCGCTCATCCACTTCATAATCAGCGTCGATGATCCAGTTTGCCAGGTCCAGGTCTTTGGTGCAGACCGCCTGAATGGATTTTCTGAACCGGTCCTCCACCAGCGCACCCAGCGAGAGGATTTCTCTTTTAATCTTGTCCATTGCCCGGTGCAAATGGATTGCCATACCGCCTCCTTGGATACAAAAAAATGTTGCGGGAAATACGGGTCTCCGCCTCCACGCAGGTCAAAACTTGTTCTTGCCGGAATTGTCGTTCTATCTTTTTTTTGCTAGAATTGTATTAGAACATTGTTATCCAACCATTAAATAAGATGATAAATATTTGTCAACACTTGCGTCATCGGTCATTTCAGGTTAAAAATGGTTGTCACCTTTTGAAATGGCACCGGAATCAGGAGATCTCATGAAAAAAGACACCCATAATTTCATTCACACCTATCAAGGGCTGGGGGCCTTTGGCATGAACAGGGAAACCGACGAACAGACCATCATGTTCTATCTGCAGAAATTTTCCGAAGACACGTTCATGAAAACCTTTGTCCCCCGGCTGTCCGACGAGGAACTGGAAAAAATCTATCAATGCATCCATGGGTTTCTCAAACAGCACATTGCTGAAGACGAATACCATGACCTGTTTTTAAAAGACCGGTGAATCAGCAGGTTTTCAGATCCATGACATTCACCGACAACCTTGTTTTCATCAATCTGAGTTTCTGATGGACTTTATCATTGACGGATTTATCAAGGCGTTTTTTCTGCTGATCCATCTGGATCCAGCCACGACTTCCGCCATATCCGCCACAGTCAAGGTCTCCACCACTGCTATTCTCATCAGCCTGGCCATCGGGCTGCCGCTGGGATTTGCCCTGGGATATTTCACTTTTCCCGGCAAACGCCATATCAAGACCCTGGTGGACACCCTTCTGGCTTTGCCCACGGTCTGCATCGGACTGATCGTCTACGCTCTGGTCTCCAGCCAGGGACCTTTAGGGGAATGGGACCTGCTGTTCACCCTCACCGGCATCGCCATGGGTCTGACCGTGCTGGCACTGCCCATTGTGATCGCCATCACCGCCGCCACCGTGGAGAACATCGATCCGGAGCTGAAACTGACTCTGGTTTCCCTGGGCGCTCGCAGACACCACATCGTGCGAACCTGCCTGTGGGAGGTGCGCTACGGCATTCTGGCCGGCGTTGTCACCGCCTTTGGCCGGGTTTTTACGGAAGTGGGTATCGCCATGATGGTGGGTGGCAATATCAAATACCATACCCGCACCATGACCACCGCCATTGCCCTTGAAACCAACAAGGGCCAGTTTGCCGACGGCATCGCTTTGGGGATCGTTCTCATCATTATTGCCCTGTGTGTCAACTTCTGTCTGTCTTTTCTCAGGAAACAATGACCCTGGCACCCCCCACATACCGTCTGGAACAAATCACCCATTTCTACGGGGACAAACAGGTTCTGGACATTGCCGATCTGGAAATCCCGCAAGGATCCATCACCGGGCTGATGGGACCCAACGGCTCCGGAAAAAGCACCCTGCTCAAGATTCTGGCCTTTGCCATGCGCCCGACATCCGGCCGGGTCCGGTTCAACGGCAAACCCCGGTATCCGTTTTCATCGGAAATTTCCGGAAAAGTCACCCTGGTCACCCAGAAACCCTACCTGCTTAAGCGGTCGGTGTTCAGCAATATCGCCTACGGCCTGAAACTCCGTCATACGCCCCGAAACCTGAAGCAGCGTGTCGAAAATGCCATGGCGGAAGTGGGACTGGATTTTGACCGGTTCGCCTTCCGCCAGTGGCATGAACTTTCCGGGGGTGAAGCCCAGCGGGTGGCTCTGGCTGCCCGTCTGATTTTAGAGCCCGAAGTGCTGCTCCTGGATGAACCCGTGGCCAGT
>JBFLKI010000304.1:0-4393 GCA_040883135.1 Desulfotignum sp.
AACTTTTTCATATTACGAATGCATAACGGGGAGGATCACCATGTTTAAAAAAATTCTCTGCCCAACCGATCTTGGAAACCGATCGTTTGTCGCTCTTGAAAAAGCAGTTCAAATCGCCCATCAGTTCGATTCCAGCATTACCATGTTGAATATCCATGACGAGTTCATGGATGAAAAGGAACGCCATATGTTGAGGACCGACGTGAACAAGATGAAAGAAGCGTTCAAAAAAACAGCCGTTGAATGCAAGAAAAAAATGAAACAGAGCATTCATGAACTTCATGCAGATGATATTAAAATTGATTATGTGCTCAAGGAAGGAACCCCTTCCAAGATGATACCTCAATATGCCAGAGAACATGATATGGATCTGATCGTCATGGCCACAGACGGAAGAGATAATGTCATGGATTTTGTAACAGGAACCATCTCTGAGCATGTCATAAACCATGCGACCTGTCCTTGTCTGATTATTCCCTCTAAAAAATAATCATGCCCGGGTCAACAGAAAAACAGACAATAGGGTTGTTCAAATGGTTTCCGGACAACCTCTCCCGGAGCATTGACCCGACTGGATTGAACGCTGATTTTATGGGTGCGGCCATGACTTCCATGGCGTATGAAGGATTTCGGCTGCTGCCCTGTGACTACGATGAAATCCCTACTGCAGAGCGTATCCTGCCACTAAAGACCGGTGAACAGCTATTTGATGCCGCTACGTTTCTGATCCGGCACGGATCTGTCGAACATATTCGTACAGCGCAATGGAGGCGGCTACACTGACATTGAGGCTGTCGGATCGGCCGTACTGGGGAATGGTCACCCGCTGAAGCCGGTCGAACAGGTCCGGTTCAAACTGGAGCCCCCGTTCTTCGTGGCCCAGGATGAACGCGCATTTTTCAGGCAGTTCGATATCCATGACCGGTGCCCCCTGATGGGGTTCCAGAACAAACAGGGTGTATCCCCGGTTGATCAGATGGGCGTAACAGGTGTTGAACCGGCTGTAAAAAAAGGCCGGCACCCATTTGAACGCTCCCATGGCCGGGGCCGGGTCAAAGAAATCGATGCCTACCAGATGGATCTCTCTGCATCCGAACGCTTCTGCGCTCCGGAAGATTTTTCCGATATTGAAGGTGGGTTTGAGGTGATCCAGCACCAGAATGCAGGAATGGCATCCGGGTTCAGCCAGCCTGTTTCTGTTCCTGTGCCGACGAAACCGTCGCTGGGCTGCGGCCCGTTCGGCTTTCATGAGCAGTCTTATTTTATGCGGTCCGGTCATGAATTATTTCCTGATAGGTTCTTTTCTTGATCCCGGCCCATGGAACCGGTACAATAATCGACGGTATAGACATGGAATCAACTCAATATCAGATTCAGTAAATGGAGGAGTGATGAATGTCATCATTGATCTGTGTGTGGTGCCCCTGGGTGTGGGCTTGTCGGTATCCAAATATGTGGCCGCCTGTCATGAGATCATCAAGCAGGCCGGTCTGCCCTGCGAGCTGCATGCTTATGGCACCAACATCGAAGGGGAATGGGACCAGGTGTTTGCCGTGGTGAAGCAGTGCCATGAAAGAATTCATGCCATGGGGGCCCCGCGCATCACCACCACCATCAAGGCCGGCACCCGAACGGACCGGGATCAGACCATGGCTGACAAGGTTAAGAGCGTGAAAGAAAAACTGGCATAGGTCAGACCGGTTCATTGGCTTTGAGTACCGCAATCATTTCATCGATCTTTTCCTGCGCCCCGTCAGCGTCCAGGGTGCAGCCGCCGGCTCCTTTATGGCCCCCGCCGCCGTAACGGGCCAGCAGATGGCCGGCATTGACCCGGCAGCCGCGGTGAAAGATATTGTGACCGATGCTCACCAGCACCTGGTTTTTTTCAGCATCCTTGTAACGGATCTTCACACTGGCCAGGGTGTCTGGAAACAGGCAGTAAGGCAGGAACCGGTTGCCCGATGGCACCGGATCCAGTTTTCTGAAATCGGTAACACTGACCGGACCGGCAACCCGGGTGTATGTTTTCAGATAGCCTTCATAATCCCGGTTCTGGCGGATGACTTCCTCACATCGGATTTGGACGTCAGGATCCGCCATCACGGCATCCATGGGCTCTGTCCGGAGCAGATCCACCAGCCGGTCCCAGTAGGGGATCTCGTTGCCGTCCCGGTTCTGGATGGTCATGGACAGCAGAATATGAGGATAGCTTTCCGGATGCAGGACCTGGTCCCTTGTGAGGTCGGCGGCATCGATGATATCCGTGTGAAACACCAGGTCATCGAACCGGTCGTCCAGGTGGCCGGATGCCTTGTAGTACTTATGGATGACGCCTGCGGCGGACGGCGCCACGGCAAAGGCGCCTTCAAAATCATGGTCCGGCCGGTTGGATACATGATGGTCAAACCACAGGGAAGACCGGGCATCATAGGGCAGATTGGCAAGGATATCGCCGGCCTGTATCTGTGTGGTTTTCTGTTGTACCTCGCCGGGTTCCACCCAGTAAATCGGGGTATCGATGCCCAGGGCCTCGCGCAGCAGAACGGCACATACAATGCCGTCAAAATCGGGGCGTGTGACGATTCTCATGAATAAATTCCGATCAAAGTGAAATGGGTTGCATGGATATGATTCATAGTAGCAGACTGTATAGAATAAACCGGCCATCTTTTCAAGGCAGAGACTCCGATGACAGATGAAAAACCGTTTTTTTCCATTGCCGCCTCACAGGACCAAAGCCCGGTCACTGCCCGGCTCAAGATCCGGCGGTCCGAATTCACCTGCCGTCTGGCAAGAACCGATTCCATCGAGGCGGCCAAGAGGTTTATCTCAAAAATCAGCAAAGAGAACAAAACCGCCACCCACAACTGCTGGGCCTATATCGTGGGGGATGCCGGCCAGATCTGCCACAGCTCCGATGCGGGCGAACCCTCCGGCACCGCCGGAAAACCCATGCTCAATGTGCTGACCTCTCACCACATGACCCTTGTGACGGCGGTGGTGACCCGGCAGTACGGCGGGGTGAAACTGGGGGTCCGGGGGTTGATCCAGGCCTATTCAGAAGCTGTGGAAGCAGCCTTGGCTGCGGCAAAAAAAGTCCGGCTGATCCAGGCGGCCCCGGTGCGGGTCCAGGTGCCCTATGAATGCAATGATCCGTTGTTAAGCCAAATCCGCCGCTTCAATGCCGAGATTCAGCATACCGATTACGGGGAACGCATCATCCACGACATCCTGGTGCAAAAACACCAGGCTTCTGATTTCATCCAGATGCTCTCCCAGTTCGAACCCCAGGGGCTGAAAGTGTTGCCAAAATCTGATTGACATGGCCCAAACTTTAGTATAATTTAATTTATCTTAATTATACTGAATATTGACCCATTTTACCACATACACGGCACTATGAAAACAAAACTGGGCGCGTTGTTACGGGCCATTCGCAACACCCGGAATTTTACCATCAAGGAAGTGGCAGCCAAGGCCGGCATCAGTTCCAGCCTGCTGTCCCAGATCGAGCGGAACCGGATCTCTCCCTCCCTGGACACGCTGCTCCAGCTGCTGGAGGTGTACGGGGTGTCTCCGGACAAATTCTTCAAGGATTACGAAACCCAGTCCCAGGTGGAGATCATCCGGAAAAACCAGCGGAAAATCTATAAGCGCAAAGGGTTTTCCTATGAAAAACTCTGCGGGGAAAGCCAGACCCGTGGCAACCATTCATTCAACGCGTTTTTTCTGGAGCTGGCCCCGGGCCAGGAGCGGGGGGATGCCGATGACGGCCACCTGGGCCGGGAACTGGGGATCGTGGTGGCGGGTACGGCCCAACTGATCTATGGGGAAGAACAGCATGAAATCGAGGCCGGGGATTCGGTATCGTTTTTCTCACAGATTCCGCACCTGATCCGAAACACGTCCGACACCCTGTTCCAGGCCTACTGGGTGGTGACCCCGGCGGACGGGGAAGATTATTTTGGTGAAAAAACCGCCTGATTCAGGAGATGTCCATGGGAAAAACCATTGCAGAAAAAATTTTTGACGATCACCGGGTTGACCAGCCGTTTGAGGGCGTAAACGTATTGCGACTGGACCGGGTATTCTGTCATGAGATCACCACCCCCACCGCTATTCAGGACCTATTGGCCCGGGGCAAGGACCGGGTGTTTGACCCGGACAAAATCAAGGCGGTCATCGACCATGTGACCCCGGCCAAAGACTCGAAAACCGCGCGTCAGGGGAAAATCCTGCGGGAATGGGCCCGGCGCCACGGCATCAGTGATTTCTTTGACATCGGCCGCAACGGGGTCTGTCATGCCCTGTTTCCGGAAAAAGGATTTGTGCGCCCTGGATTTGTCATCATCATGGGAGATTCCCATACATGCACCCACGGTGCGTTCGGCGC
>JBFLKI010000305.1:0-30505 GCA_040883135.1 Desulfotignum sp.
CATGGTTGACCAATTCAAGGAACGGCAGCCATCCTGTGTGGTGAGCATGGTTTTGGACAAGGTGTCCGTGCCGGGTGCGGACACCCGGCACTGGGATCTGGAAGAACCCAAAGATGATGATGGCATGGTGTCTGTGGGAAATGAGCTCCGGAAGCGGGTGGATGTCCTGATATCGGATCTTCAGGACAGGTATCTGGATTAATAATTTGTTTTTTATGGTATGAGGATCCGAAGAGAATGATAGACAAAGGAGTGACAAGGTGAAATTGTGGATATGGGTAACAGCATTTTTTCTGATGGCGGGTCTGCAGCTGTGCGTTTTGCCGGCCAGAGGGCAGGATGGGCAGGGGGGCAATGAGAATTCCATGACAGCCGATTCCGGCACATTGAGCATGCTCAATTCCATCCTCGATCACAATCGGCTTCTGGAACAAAGGATTCTTGAAAAGCAGAAAGCCATGGCCGAAAGTACATCGGAAATGGAAAAAAACAATCTGGCGGCGGAACTGGAAAGACTGGATAAAATGCTCTCTGACTCCAGGCAGGATTTTGAACGGATAGCAACCGGTGTGGACATCAACCTGTTTGCCGAGAAAAAAGAAGCCCCCTTCAATTGGAAAGACGAACTGGTCTCTTTGATCAAACCCGGAATCATGGAGCTCAAACAGCTGACTCAAAAGGCCCGGCAGAAATCCGATCTCAAGGAGGAAGTGTCCAAGTACCAGGAATTGAAACCGATTGCCCAGCAGGCCAATGAAAATCTGATGGATCTGATTTCCCGGACAACAGATCCGCAGTTGAAACAGGGACTGGAAAATCTGATACCGGAATGGCAAGGACAGGAAAGACAGATTGTCAGCCGGTTGGAAATTACCCAGATGGAACTGGCGGAACTGGAATCCGAAGAAAAACCCATTCTTGAATCCTCACAGAAATCCATCAAGCAGTTTTTCAAAACCCGGGGCCTGTTTCTGTTCGTCGCATTGATCGCCTGCATCGGGATCGTGCTGTTGCTGAGAGTGGCGTATCTGTTTATGGTTAAACATATCCCGGGATACCAGTCGGTATACCGGCCGTTCCATCTTCGGATCATGGATCTGATGTATCGGGTCGTAACTGTTATGGCAGGGTTGTTTGCCGTCATCCTTGTGTTTTATCTGTTCGAGGACTGGGTGCTATTGTCGCTGGCCATTGTGTTTCTTCTGGGTCTGGCTTGGGCCGTCAAAAACACCGTGCCCCGGTTCGTGAACCAGAGCCGGCTGATCCTGAACATCGGCGCGGTCCGGGAAGGTGAACGGTTGGTCTATAAAGACGTTCCCTGGCTGGTGAAAAAAATCAACTTTTTCTCTGTGCTGGAAAATCCGGATCTGGGTCAGACCCTGCGTGTTCCCATCGAGGCACTCATGGATCTGATCTCCCGGCCCTTTCAGAGAGATGAACCGTGGTTTCCGTGCCGGAAAAATGACTGGGTGATTCTGTCGGACGGCACCCGGGGGTGTGTCACCAGCCTGTCCCATGAAATGGTGGAGATGGTATTGCGTGGTGGCGCCAAAAAGGTATATCAGACCTCGGATTTTCTGGAAATGTCACCCATGAACCTGTCGGTGAATTTCAGGCTCAAGATCGAATTCGGTATTTCCTATAATCTCCAGTCGCTTGCCACCAACCGGGTCCTGAAAATTCTGGATGCCCATATCCGGGAACGCCTGGCTGCCGAAAACTATGAGGAAGGCTTACTGAATCTGAGAGTGGAATTTGCCCAGGCCGGATCTTCTTCTCTGGATCTGGTGGTGATCGCGGATTTTGACGGCAAAATGGCACCACTGTACAACCGGATTTCCCGGGCGATTCAGCGTTGGTGCACGGATGCCTGTACCGCCAATGACTGGGAAATTCCCTTTCCCCAGCTTACGGTTCACAAACCCGCGGCATGACAAACAGATGTTCGCATGAATGGTTGGCCGGATGGTCAATGAAATTGCTGGCGCTGCGGAACCGGATACGGGGGGTGCCCAGAAAGAACATGGCCTCGCTGCACAGAAACTTCCGAAGTGAAGAGCGCAGGACCGCCAGGCCGTTGCCCAGCTGACCGGCCCAGGTGCCGAATTAATGGCCCGTAACACATGGCAAACGGATTCATGCCGTCCAGAAGCCGGTTGCCGGAAAAGACCTGAGTGAACAGGACCGATTGCCAGTCGGCTTCCTTCAATCCAGCAGGGCGGCGGCATCCGGAGATACCGCCACCTGCACTGGGTCCGACACCGGGGTGGGCATGACCCTCGAATAACAGGCGCACGTTACCTGGCGGCGGAAATTGGCGGATTCCGGATCACCCGGCAGTTCCCGGACAAACCGGTTGTCAAAAGTCAGATGGTTCATGGACTTTTTTCTGGGTAACGGCATGGATCATCTGTGCAAGTTCCGCCACATGTTTTTTTTCTTCATCGATGATTTTATTCAGGCCCGCCAGGGCGGTGGCATCCTGAATAAAGGCCTGGAGAAACTCGTAAAACAGGATCGTGTCTTTTTCAAAAGTCATGAACGTGTCAAGCAGAGACGCAACCGAACGGATCTGAGAAAAATTCACCTCGTCCAGAGACAGGGTCTTTTCTCCCATCATCTCTTTGATCACATCCGGAAGCATGGTTTCCAAGTCGGTCTGGTCGGCATCAGAGCGCCACTTGTCTTTTTTGTCCGCAAACCAGGCGCCATGGACCGCTTCTTCTTCCGCCATCCACTGCAGAAGGGATTTGAGCTTCGGGCTCCGGGCTTTTTGCCTGGCTGCCAGATAAAGCGCTTCGCCGTTTTTTTCCATTTTTACTGCAATATCAATCAGATCGTTTGCCGTAAACATCGATGGCTCCGGAAAGAACACTAAGATGGATTGAAAGACCGTTCAAACAGATCTGCCAGGGCGTTTCTGGCATCATCGGTCAGGTTCCGGGTCCCGGTGCCGGCAAAATTTTTATGGGTAATGACCGGGGTGACCTTGTGCCAGCCATTGTCCACCCAGGAGAACCATGCCTTTCGGTCCTGTTCATAGACGAACAAGGGGCGGTTGAACAGTTTTCCCAGCTCCACGCCCCAGCCGGTACCCCCTTTGACGGTATTGTCCGGCAGAATCCATCCCACGACAAATATCTGGTATCCATTGTTGACCATGTGAAAAATGGACTGGATGACTTTGCGGATCTTCTCGGCTTTGGAAAAGGACCGGCCCATGCGGGTGGAGACGATATCCATGCTGACATCCCCTTTTTTCAGTTCTTCCGGGGAAAGGACCCGGATTCCGGTCTGGCGGTCCGGCTTGTGTCCTTCAAAGGAAAAATTGATCTCCTTGACCCCGAACTGTTCTGCGAGCTGCCCGAATTGCGCTTCAGCGCCCCGGTGGCCGCCGCTGTATAACGTAAACTGCGATGCATCATTCATCAAACAAACACTCCTTAAATAAATTGCTTAATTCTGTGTAATGGGAACGGTCTATGTTGAGCTGTGTTAACTGCTGATTGCCTGAATCATATAAGAAATTCTTTCACAAATCAACCAAATGGTTGAATGTCACGCAATTCTTGAGTTGAAAAAACCGGGTCGGACTGATATAGGGGAAGCAGTGGACTGACCCATGACATACGCTTTATCATCGAGGTTGCTCTGTGAAATCAAAAGCCCTTGAGGCAAATCTTTCCGATACCCGGGTGGATGTGTCTGTGGATGAGAAATACCGGGTACTTCTTGAAATTTTTGACGGATATGTCGGTATTTTGAACCGGATGGAAGTTTTCCTCAAAGAGCTGTCCCATCCGTATCGGAACTGGACGTTCATCGTCAATGAAGCGCGGCATTTTTCCCTTCATTATTTTTATCTGTATCTATCCCATAAAAAAGGGATTGATGCGATGAATCTATATTCAGATGTTTTTCTGTCCGCATTTGAACAAAGCATTGACAAATCGGTTCGTACCGCTGCTTCAGACAATCTGATGCTGTTTTTTCAGCACCTGGTCAAGGAAACCGGAGACCGGCTGATCGATTTTCTCCCGGTGCTGGAGACCGGGCTGAATCGGATCTGCCGGTATGATGATACCGGATTTTTTTATTTTGTACAAAGCTATTATCCACCTGACAAATTGACACGCCAGCTTCTGGACCGCACGGAAAGCAACGCTCTTTTCAAAACAGAAACCGGGTTTTTCGGTGAACTCAACCGGCTTCTGATGCGGTATTATCAGACGTCTTTTTTATATTGGCTGAATCAGGATGATCCGGTGGCATGGATGCAAACGCATATTGATGAATGGCGGCTCAATTTTGAACTGGAACAGGTGTTTGATCAGATTTCCCATGAACGGATCGCCGCCTGGTGCCGCCAACTGGATGACTTGTGCGAAAACCGGGATTCGAGCGCCCCTGAACTGACCCGGGAACTCATTGCGTTTCCTGGATTCCGGGAATTTGTGAATCAGTTCAAGGGGGTGAGCCGTCAGATCGTCAGACACTGCAGTGACGATACCTATGGGCGCTACCTTAAACTGACCTTTCTGTTTTATGCCATCCATGTGCCCGGGCTGTTTATGATCCACAAGGACTGTCTCCATGAAATCAACCAGACATTGACCCGTCTGATCGGGGACGAGGATTTCAAGAAAAACATCCCCATTGTCAACCAGACCTTTTCGCTTTTCAGGGAGCACAAGGGGCGGTACCCCGAGACCCTGCTGGACTGTATATACAAGATCGGTGAAGCGGTCTATAAAACCGGTGATGTGGAGCTGATCAACCATTTCATCGACCGGGTGGTGAATCACGGGTTCCAGTTTCCCATGATACAGGGCACCGGGGAAGACTGGCAGATCAAGGGCAATACCGCCCATGTGAAAAATATCCGCGTGTTTCTGAACCTGATCTGCCAGCACCCCAAAAAATCCAAACGTCTGTTGTCCGCGCTGATCATCTATCTGTCCATCGGCGGGGTGTTCATCAAGGACACGGATCTTTTTCCCCGGGATATCACCCGGTTTCTCAACGCGGATATTGACGGGGTGTACAACCTGGTCAAGCAGCTGGCCCGTCTGCTGCCGGCGTTTTTCAACGAGATCGGGGCCGAAGGTCAGCTGAGGGACATTTCCACCGATCTGGATGAATCCTGCCACCGCCGGGATCGGCTGATCCATTTTTTGAGAAAACAGTGCCATGTGGAAAGTTCCAGCCGGATCGTGGAGTTTATTCAGCAGGTGATGATTTTCTGGAAAACAAAGGACAAGACACCGCTGGCACCGTTTGTTCCGCCCTCTATTTACGAAGAGATTCAGACATCGGGTCGGTTTGTGGACGGTCCGGGAAAGATCATGAAGTATCTGGAGGTTAAAAAACTGCACCATCCAAACGAGTATCTTGTTCACAGCCAGGACGTTTTGGATCAGTATGTGGACAAGGTCACGGGCGTGACAGACCTGGACCGGCAGCGGGTCCGGCTGATCCTGCGGTTCTACCGGCTGCTCAATGAAAAATACGGGCTGGATCACCTGGAAATCAAGTCTTATCTGAACAATTTCAAAACCGATGATCTGCCTGATCCCCGGCGCCTGGCAGCGGCCCTGGATCAAACCCGTCCGGAAACAAAAATCGATCAACTGCTCAACTATATGGACGAACTCAAAAATATCATTGTCTCGGACAAGATCCATGAGCCGGATGAGGCCATTTATCACAAACGCCATTTTGCGGTGGACATTCCCTCCATGTACGGCAGCTACAATGAGCCCAAATTTGATGCTATGGGGCTGACGCTCCGCATTGAAAGCATTGTGAATGTCCTGTTTGAAAACCTGATCAGCAGCATCGACCTGAGATTGATCACCAAGCCCACGTTTGTCCGGATTTTTTCAATACTGACCCTGTTTCGAAAAGCCCTGAGCCTGGACGGTATCGTATCCAACAAACTGGATATTCAGATGGAGTTTCTCAAGTATTCCGTCAATACCACCACCTGTTCCTTTACCCAGTACCTGGATATTTTCAAGGGATTTGTCAGGGCCGTGGCAGATATCATCAATGATTATTTCCACAATATTCATTCCGCCAACCTGCTGCAGATCGAAGCCCGCATCGGAAAGGATCAGATTCAGAAAAAATACCTGCCCGGATCTGTTCCGGACCAGGGAGAACTGGACGAAAAAACCGCCAGAAAGGTCGATCAGCGGGCCGCAGATGTTTTTTTCCGGGATCGCATCGCCACCTCTTTGGGGCTTCAGCAGCTTGATGTGTTTTTGAACCGGATTCTGCATACCCTGTTCCGGCAGTCGGAAAAGCTGTCCCAGGATGAGTTGAGTGTTCTGCTCAACTATGATCCTAAAAACGCGGTGACCCCCATTGGTGACGAGCAGGTGGCCAACCAGAACATCATCATTTTAGGGAACAAGGGATGGAACCTGATGCGTCTCAAACAGATCGGGATCCGGGTGCCCGAGGGATTCATCATCACCACGGAGGTGTTCCGGTGCCTGGATCTTATCGATACCTATACCCCGGCATCAGTCAATTTCAAACAGCGGGTGGCCAGCATGATGGGCCGGTTAGAGCAGCAGACCGGAAAGGTGCTGGGAGATCCTGAAAAACCCCTGCTGTTGTCGGTCCGATCCGGTTCTTCCATTTCCCAGCCCGGGATGATGGATTCGTTTCTGAATGTGGGAATCAATGAAGAGGTTGCCGGTGCCATTGCCCGAAAAACCGGCAACCCCTGGTTTGCCTGGGACAGTTACCGCCGGTTTCTTCAGCAGTACGGCATGACTTTCGGTATTCACAGAGACGAATTCGATCTGATCATCGCGGCCCATAAAAAGCGGGCCGGTATCGATTTCAAGCGGCATTTCAAAGGCGAACAGATGAAAGCCGTGGCCATGGCCTACAAAAAACATCTGCTGCTCAAGGGCATCAACCTGGTGGAATCACCCATGGATCAGTTGTTTCTGGCCATTCACAAAGTGTTTTCCTCCTGGGATGCCAAGCGGGCCATTGATTACCGCCGGATCATGGGGATCTCCGATGACTGGGGGACTGCCGTCACGGTGCAGGCCATGGTGTTCGGGAACCGGTCCCGACAGTCCGGGTCGGGTGTGGCGTTCAGCCACAGCCCGAAACTGCCCGGGGACGCCATCCGGCTGTGGGGGGATTTTACCATCGGGAATCAGGGTGAAGATGTGGTGGCCGGACTGGTGAGCACGTTGCCCATATCGGAAATGCAGCGGGAACTGGAACGCCGGGATACCCGGATCAGCCTGGAAAAAGCGTTTCCTGATGTGTATGAACAGTTGAAAACCACGGTTCAGATGCTGATCTACAAGCGGAGATGGAATCCCCAGGAGATTGAATTCACCTTTGAAGGACCGGATCCGGAAGATCTGTATATTCTCCAGGCCCGGGATCTTTCTTTGGGAGACCGGAAAAAGATGGCTGTGTTCGCAGCGGATGACGACCGGCTGAAAGCGGCGTTTCTGGGCCAGGGGACCGGTGTTTCCGGCGGTGCCATGAGCGGCATCATCGTCTTTACCCTCAAGGAGATCGATGCGTTTCGACGCCAGGATCCCGATGCCCACCTGATTCTGCTGCGAAACGACACCGTGCCCGATGATATTCTGGAGATCGATGCGGCAGACGGGGTATTGACCGCCAAAGGAGGACTGACCTCCCATGCGGCGGTGGTGGCCTATAACCTGGGAAAGACCTGTGTGGTGGGATGTGAAAACCTGGTATGCAATGAATCCGATAAAAACTGCCGTTTGGGGGGCAGACTGTTGAACGTGGGCGATCATATCAGTATCGATGGAAACAAAGGATTTGTGTTTGAAGGTGAAATCAACGTCAATCAACCATGAAAGCGAGGCGCATCATGAATACCGAAAATAACAGAATTCTGGGAATTAACGGACTGGGCCGTATCGGTAAACTGACCCTGTGGCATCATGCCGGGCGGAAATATTTCACGGATATCGTCATTAACATCGGCCGGGAGGTGGGAGCCGGGTTGTCCGATGTCATCCACTACATCGAGCGGGACTCGACCTACGGTCGTCTGGCCGCCTATCTGAACGGACATCGATCAGAAAGCGTGATCACGGATGTCAGTGAGGCGGAAGGCTTTTTGACGGTCAACGGGGTGCGCGTTAAAATTTTAAGGGAGCAGCGGAACCCCAAAGATATTCAATGGGCCGATCACGGGGTCAATCTGGTGGTGGATACCACCGGCCGGTTTCTGGATCCCAGCCTGCCGGCGGATGATCCTGCCGGGTCCATCCGGGGGCATCTGGCAGCCGGTGCCGTCAAGGTGATCGCGTCGGCGCCGTTCAAGCTCAAACAGGGGGTGGACATGCCCGAAGACAGCGTGACCACGGTGATGGGCATCAATGACACCGATTATGACCCGGTACGGCATACCGTAATCTCCAACGCTTCCTGTACCACCACCTGTCTGGCCCACATGATCAAGCCGCTGCTGGATTATTTCGGTGTGGGACGGGTGTTGTCCGCGTCCATGGCCACGGTGCATGCCGCCACCGGGTCCCAGCAGGTACTGGACCGGCTGCCCAAGACCCGGGCAAAGGATCTCCGCAAAAACCGGTCCATCATGAACAATATCATTCTTACCACCACCGGGGCGGCCAAGACGTTGCAGCTGGTGATCCCGGAAATGGCCAGCATTGGATTCATTGCCGAGTCGGTCCGGATTCCCACGGCCACGGGGTCGCTGATCATTCTGGTCGTGAATTTCCAGGAGATTTCAGACAGAAAGGCTATCCGCCGGGAATTGATCAACGACATCTACCGGAAAGCATCCCAGTCCGGTAATGGGTATCTGATCTTTTCCGAAGATCAGAACGTGTCCGCCGACATCATCGGCACTCCCCGGGCCGCAGCGGTGATCGAAGGCCATGAAACCCACACCCGCACCGGGGCTATCAACATCAACTTAGGGCATTTGAAGGGAATCGACAAGACCGTTCAGGAGACGATTCAGGATCTTGTGGGCAGTATCCAGGTGACCCAGGCCGTGATCTATGGCTGGTATGACAATGAAATGGCCAGCTATGTCAATTTGATGGGAGACCGGACCGTTTCCATTGCAGAATCTTTGGCATGAATCAACCGGATGCCGGTTCGGACCTCGTTCAAATCAGACCCGTGCCGCGGGGAGATGAGGAGATATTCGCGTGTCCCGGCACTTGAAATTCATTGAATAGGGCCTATAATAGATATTTTGTTGATAATCCCTATATAAGAGTTCAGGATCTGATTTCATGAAATCCACATCACGGTTTTGGCAGGCTGCTAAAAGAACACTTCTTCGCCTCGTCTGGCACAGCATCCCCTTTGTCGTGCTGATTCTGATGGTGGTGTTTGTCATTGTTCCTATGGGCCGGAAGATCACGGCTGAAAAAGCCGGGCTGGTGGAACAGCGGTCCGGGATGGTTCAGAAAGCGGATGAGGCAACCCGGGTGATCACCCTGGAGATGGTGCCTGAAGATCTGGCTGAGATGATCAACCTGCCGGGCATGGCCATGCCCTGGAAATCGCTGGAGGTGGTGTCCGAGGTGGCGGGCAGGATTATGGAAAAAAACATGGATGACGGCACCGTGGTGAACAAAGGGGATGTGCTGGCGGTCATTGACCGGCGGGATTACCAGAATGCCTATGATTCGGCCCTGGCATCCTATGAAACCGCACGGCTGCAGGAACAGCGCTTTAAAGCACTGTCCAAACAGCAGTTTATCACCCAGTCCCAGCTGGATGATGTGTCTTCCCAGGTCAAGACCACCCGGGCTGCCATGGAAACCGCCAGACTCAACCTGGACCGGTGTACCATCCGATCGCCCATGGCCGGGGTGGTGGACCGCTCCCACATCGAGGAGGGCAGTTTCCTGAGCGTGGGAGATCCGGTGGCCCGGATTCTGCAAATTGATACGCTGAAGATCCAGGTGGGTATTCCGGAATCGGATGTGCCTTCCGTCCGAAATCTGACGCAGTTTGATATGAGCGTGGATGCCCTGGGCGGCAAATCCTTTACCGGTCAATATCACTATCTGCAGAAAACCACGGATTCGCTGGCCCGGCTGTACAACCTGGAAATCCGACTGGAAAATCCGGGGTATGAGATTCTGCCGGATATGTTCGTGCGGGTGGCCATCGTCAAAAACCGGGATGAACAAGGGCTTGCCGTTCCGATGTATTCGTTGATCACCCGGGGAGGACAGACGGGCGTATTTGTGGCGGATCAGGACACCGCAAAATTTGTGCCGGTTGAAACCGGGTTCCAGGACGGCTGGAAAATTCAGGTGACCGCCGGTCTGTCTCCGGGGGATCATGTCGTGGTGGTGGGGCAACGTATGATCGAAGACAAGGATCCTGTGTACGTGGATCGCCGGGTGCGGTCCATGGCGGAGCTGGGAACGGAGCTGCGTTAATGATCCTTTCTGATACCGCTGTCAAAAACCGGGTGTCCGTGCTGGTGATGCTGGTGATCATCGTGATCATCGGGGTGTATTCCTACCGGGTGCTTCCCCGGGAAAGCGCCCCGGACATCACCATTCCCTATGTGTTTGTGAGAACCGATTACAGAGGTGTGTCTGCATCGGACATCGAAACCGCCATCACCATCAAGATCGAAAAAAAACTCAAAGGCCTGAACAAGGTGAAAAACATCTCTTCGGTGAGTTCCCAGGGCCTTTCCCAGATCAATATCGAGTTTCTGCCGGGCACGGATATCAACGAGGTGCTTCCCCGGGTCAAGGACAAGGTGGATGAAGCCAGAAACGATCTGCCCACGGACCTGGAAAACGAACCCATGGTGTATGAGGTGAATTTTTCAGACATGCCTATTGTGGTCTATTCCCTGGCAGGCGACAGCGGCCCTGCCCTGCTCAAAAAAATCGCCGATGATCTCAAAGATGATATCGAAGCGATCCCGGGGGTGCTGGAGGTGGACATCACCGGAGGTCAGGACAGGGAAATTCAGGTGGAGGTGGATGTTGACAAACTGGCCTATTACCGGATTCCCATCAACCGTCTTCAGCAGACCGTGGCGGCCGAGAATCAGAACATATCCGGCGGTGCCATCACCCTGGGTCATGGCCGGTACCTGCTCAAGGTGCCCGGAGAATTCGACACACCCGAAGAGATCCTGACCCTGGTGGTGGCCACCCACAAGGGACATCCCATTTATCTGAAGGATGTGGCAAAGGTGGTGGACGGTATCCAGGAGGAAACCTCCCGGTCCCGGCTCAACGGGGAGAGTGCCATCAATCTCTCCGTGAAAAAAAGGGCCGGCGAAAACATCATCCGGATATCCGACCAGATCGATGCCGTGGTGGCGGCGGCATCCAAAAAATTTCCCGGAAACACCACCATCACCAAACTGATGGACAATGCCAAAGACATCCGGGCCATGGTGGCGGACCTGGAGAACAACATCATCTCCGGACTGATTCTGGTGGTGGCGGTGCTGTTCGTAGTGCTGGGGATCCGAAACGCTCTGCTGGTGGGCATGGCGATTCCCTTTTCCATGTTTCTGAGCTTTGCGGTTCTCAATGCCCTGGGCATCACATTGAACATGGTGGTCCTGTTTTCCCTGACCCTGGCGCTGGGCATGCTGGTGGACAATGCCATTGTGATCGTGGAGAATGTGTTCCGCTACATGCAGCAGGGGGTCTCCCGTATGGAAGCCGCCATGAAGGCCACCAGCGAGGTGGCCTGGCCGGTCATCGGTGCCACGGCCACCACTCTGGCCGCATTTTTTCCCATGCTGTTCTGGCCCGGTATCATGGGGGAGTTCATGCATTTTCTGCCGGTCACCCTCATTGTCACCTTGAGTGCATCCCTGTTCGTGGCCCTGATCATCAACCCGGCCCTGTGCTCGTACTTCATGGCCACCCCCCGGACCGCCGGTGCTGAACCGCTTTCCCCGGAACAGATGCAATCCCAGGGAGAGTCTCCCGTCAAGATTCAGGGTTTTTTTCTGACCGCGTATGCCCGGATTCTGAAGCTGGCCCTGGGACATAAACTGGCCGTGCTGTTGGGAGCGGTGCTGGTGATGGTGCTGCTGTTCCAGATATGGATGCTGAAAATCGGCATTGAAAAGCCGGTGGAGTTTTTTCCGTCCATTGATCCCAGGTCCGTGTTCGTGAACATCGATGTGCCGGAAGGGGCGGATCTGGAATTTATCGATCAGACCGTCAAACAGGTGGAGATGGCGGTGGCCGGCACCACTGCCGGAGACTATGAGGCCGCCATGGCGCCGCAGACCCATGAAACCGCCCGGCAACGGGAATTCAGGGGGCCTTCGGATATCAACAATGTCGAACATATCTATGCCCGGGTGGTTCAGAACAGCGGGGGCAGCTCCGTGTTCGAATCCAACCTGCCCAACCATATCGGGATTCAGATGCTGGATTTCGAGGACCGGAAAACATCCACCAAGGCCGACCTGGAAGAGATCCGCCGCCGGGTGGCACAGATCCCCGGGGTGAAGATTACGGTGGAGGAACAGGAAGAAGGTCCTCCCACCGGGGCTCCCATCAACATCGAGATTGCCGGGGACCGTTTTGACGTATTGAGCCGGCTGGCCGCTGAAATCAGAAAACTGGTGGAACGCGTCCCCCATGTCACGGACGTGAGGGATGACTTTCAGGGCGGGCTGCCCTCGGTTCAGGTGAAGATCGACCGACAGAAGACCGCGCTGTTCGGGCTGACCACGGCCGCTGTCGGCACTGCCCTGAAAATCGCCTACAATGGCCTGGATGTGTCCACCTATTATGAAGGAGACGAAGAATACGATATCGTGGTCAAACTGGCCAAATCAGACCGGCAGGGTGCGGATATCCTTCACAAGCTCATGATTCCGGGCGCATCCGGTGAACTGGTGCCCCTGACCACGCTGGCATCCATCGAATACAAGGGGGCTTTAGGGGATATTGTCCGTAAAAATCACCAGCGGGTGATCACGGTCAAGGCCAGTGTGGATGAAACCAAAACCACCGGTGCCGTGGCCCGCATGCAGGTGATAGAAATGCTCAAACAGTTGCAGATGCCGGCAGGATACACCTACGCGTTCACCGGAGAGGACCAGGAACAGCAGGAAGCCCAGGCGTTTTTATCCAAAGCGTTTGTGGTGGCCCTGCTGCTGATTTTTCTGATCCTGGTGACCTTGTTCAACTCCGTGGTGCAGCCCTTGATCATTCTGACATCTGTGCTGCTGTCTCTGGGCGGCGCCTTCTGGGGGCTGGCCGTGATATCGTCGCCATTCGGGATCATCATGACCGGGGTGGGCATCATCTCTTTGGCCGGGGTTGTGGTGAACAACGCCATTGTGCTCATTGACTACACCAACCGGCTCAGGGCACGGGGCATGGTGTTGATCGAAGCGGTGATCGCCGCCGGCGCCACCCGGCTGCGGCCGGTGCTGCTCACCGCCGTCACCACCATTTTAGGACTTTTGCCCATGGTCACAGGCATTTCCTATGATTTTCATGTCATGGCCTTGTCGCTGACCTCAGAATCCAGCCAGTGGTGGCGGTCCATGGCCATAGTGGTGATTTTCGGTCTGATGGTGGCCACGGTGCTGACCCTGGTGGTGGTGCCGGTGCTCTATGCGCTGATCGATCAGATCAAAACCGCATCAGGGAACGCCTATGTCCGGGCCCGCCGGTTTTTTCTGGGGCCCGGAACATCGGAAATCACTGAATAGATATCAGGGAACACAGAAATTACATCATTTCCAGGGCGCAGGCCATGGCCACCCCGCCCCCGCCGCACAGCGTGGCCAGGCCCAGGGTGTTGCCCCGTTTTTTCATGGCATGGATCAGGGTGACCATGATTCTTGCCCCGGTGGCCCCCACCGGATGGCCCAGGCCGATGCCGGAACCATTGATATTGGTGATCTCCCGGTTGAGGTTCAGTTCTTTTTCACACCCCAGATACTGGGCTGCGAACGCCTCGTTTACTTCCACCAGTTCAAAATCCGCCATAGACAGACCGGACCGGTCCATGAGGTTTTTCACGGCCGGTACCGGAGACAGCCCCATGACCGTGGGATGGCAGGCACCCATGCCCGTTGCCTTGATTTTTGCCAGCGGTTTGAGTCCCAGTTCTTTGGCCTTGTCCGCGGACATGATGATCATGCCGGCGGCCCCGTCATTGATGCCTGAAGCATTGCCCGCCGTGACCGTACCGGTTTTGGGGACAAAGGCCGGGGGGAGGGCCGCCAGTTTTTCCAGGGTCATGCCCGGCCTGAAATGCTCGTCCTTGTCAAACACCAGCGGATCTTTTTTCCGCCGGGGGACCTGGACCGGCACGATCTCTTCAGCAAAGGAGCCGTCATGTGTGGCCCGTTCCGCGTTGTTGTGGCTGCGCAGGGCCACCTCATCCATCTCTTCTCTGGTGATCCCTAAGTGCTGGGCCACAAACTCGGCCGTGTGGCCCATGATATAGGGTTTGCCCATGAAATAGGATACCGGAGCCTGGTTCGTGTCCAGCGGCGTGGTGTCGTCAAACGGCAGAACATGGGAGCCGCAGTGCAGGGCATGGATCATGGCATCCACGAACTGGGCGTCCTGAAGGCGGCAACCCCATCGGGCCTTGGGAACCGTATAGGGGACCCCGGACATATGTTCCACCCCCCCGGCCAGGATGACGTCGGCCATGCCGGCCTGGATCATGGCAGCGCCGGAGAGCACCGCTTCCATGCCGGATATGCACACCCGGTTCACCGTGACCGCCGGCACACTGTCCGGGATTCCGGACATCAGGGCTGCGACCCGGGTGGTGTTCAGGGTGTCGTGGTGTTCCACGCAGGTACCGTAACGGATATCATCGATCAGTGCCGGGTCGATGCCGGCCCTCTGGATCGCCTCTTTCATGGTCACGCTGGCAATGGCAGCGCCGTTCATCTCTTTCAAAGTGCCGCCGAAGGCCCCGATGGCGGTTCGGCAGGCAGATACGATGACTATCTCTTTCATGGTTTGATTTCCTGTTTCTGGTTGTCTGTTTTTAAGGTCAGCCCCGGCGGATTGTCAGCCGGGGCGTTGGCAAGCACAAAGTTAGGATCCGAAAGCAGCATCTGCCATATCCAGGGCGCTGGTGTCTCCGCTCTGGATGACGGCCATTTTGGCCTGGGCCACCGGCAGGACGGTACGGATGAAAAACCGGGTCCCGGTGATCTGGCCCTGGTAAAATACCGCATCTTTTTTACCGGGCGATCCGGCCAGCTTTTTCCGGGCGGTCACGGCCCGCCACAGCAGCATCCACCCCATCAGGGTGTCGCCGAACACATCCATGAACGGATGGGCATGGGCAAATGCGGTCAGGATATTTTCGGACCCCAGGTCTCCGGCCAGTTTTCCGGCGGTTTCCTTCAGGTGGGCCAGCGTGGTTTGCACAATGTTTGCCAGAGAAGCCAGTTCCGCATCTTTGCGCGCTTGTGCAATGGTTTTTTCCACCTCGGTTGCCAGATCCATGAATGCCCCGCCATGGTTCAGGGACAGTTTTCTGCCCAGCAGGTCCATGGCCTGAATTCCGTTGGTGCCTTCGTATATCTGGGTGATCCGGCAGTCCCGGAGCAGCTGCTCCTGGGGATATTCCTTTGTATACCCGTATCCGCCGAACACCTGGAGCCCCAGCGAGCAGATCTCAAAGGCCCGGTCCGTGACATATCCCTTGGCCACCGGAATGAGCACATCAATGAGTCCCTGGTACCGGTTTTTTTCGTTTTCATCCGGGCTCACGGTGATCATGTCTTCCAGAAACCCCACATAGAACAGCAGGCTGCGCATCCCTTCGGAAACGGTTTTCATGGACATCAGCGTGCGCCGGATGTCCGGGTGCTGGATGATCGGAACACCGGGGGATCCTTTGGCTGCGGTCAAGGCCGCGCCCTGAATCCGTTCTTTTGCATAGTTCAAGGCATTTAGATAGGACGCCCCGGCACAGGCAAACCCCTGCATGCCCACATGGAGCCGGGCTTCGTTCATCATTACGAACATGGCCCGCATGCCTTTGTTTTCTTCCCCCAGCAGGGTGCCGATGCACTGTCCCCTGCCCCCCAGGGTCATGGAACAGGTAGGGCTGCCGTGGATCCCCATTTTGTGCTCGATCCCGGTGCACACGATGTCATTGAAATCTCCCAGGGTCCCGTCGTCGTTCACGCGGTATTTGGGCACAAGGAACAGCGAGATTCCGGCCGTACCGGCAGGCGCCCCCTCGATTCTGGCCAGGACCGGATGGATGATGTTTTCCACCAGGTCGGTTTCCCCCGAAGAGATGAAAATCTTGCTGCCGGAAATACTGTAGGTGCCGTCCTCATTTTTCACCGCCTTTGTGGTCAACGCCCCCACATCCGATCCGGCTTCCGGTTCGGTGAGCAGCATGGAGCCGCCCCATTTTCCGGTGTACATGTTTTTCAGGTACCGCTTTTTCTGATTGTCCGTGCCGAACCGCTCCACCAGTTTCCCGGCCCCGTGAATCAGGATGTTGTGGAGCATGAAGGGAAAATTGGCGCCGTTAAAAAAATTGTCCGCGGCCATGGATACCGTTCGGGGCATGCCCTGTCCGCCCCATTCCGGATCATCGCACATTGCGATCCATTCGCCCTGTCTGAAAAGATCATAGGCCCGGTGAAACGCTTTGGGCACACTCACTTTGCCGTTTTCAAAGGTACAGCCCTCTTCATCCGCCTCCCGCTGACAGGGGAGCAGCTCCTTGATTGCCAGGTTCCGGGCCTCGGAAACGATCAGATCAATGGTTTTTCGGGTGAATTCCGCAAATTGTCCATGCCGGCTCAACCGGGCCACATCCAGTTGTTCGTGAAGAACAAAATCCACATCCCGGCGGTCTGCAACCACTTGCGCCATGGAAACTCCTTGTGATATCTGAAATGTTAATCATCCAAAAGGGGAGCCGGCCGGTGTATCACCGGTCCGGGCGGCCTGTTCTACCGGGTGTAGTCGTAAAACCCTTTGCCGCTTTTGCGGCCCAGGTATCCGGCCCGCACCATTTTCCGCAGCAGCGGGGCCGGCCGGTATTTGTCTTCGCCCAGCTCCCGGTGAAATCCTTCCAGCACGAACAAAATGGTGTCCAGGCCCACCATGTCGGCCAAAGCCAGGGGTCCGATGGGGTGGTTGGCTCCCAGCATCATGGATTTGTCGATGTCTTCGGCCGATGCCACATGTTCGGCCAGAACGAAAATCGCCTCGTTGATCATGGGCACCAGGATCCGGTTTACGGCGAATCCCGGGGCTTCCTTGACCTCGATGGGGGTTTTGCCAATCTTTTCCACAAATTCCCAGGCCATGTTCAGGGTGTCGTCCGAAGTGGTGAATCCCCGGATCAGTTCCACCAGCTTCATCACCGGTACCGGGTTGAAAAAATGCATGCCGATCACCTTGTCGGCCCGCTGGGTCACCGCAGCCATCTCCGTGATGGACAGCCCCGAGGTGTTGGTGGCCAGCAACGTGTCTTTTTTGCAGATATTGTCCAGGTCCTGGAACACCTGTCTTTTGACATCCATCTGCTCGATGATGGCCTCAATGATCAGGTCCGCCTCAGCGGCGGCTTTTGTCAAATCCGTTGTGCCGGTGATCCGGTTCAAGACGGCGTCTGCCTCCGCCTGGTCAATTTTTCCTTTGGACACGCCCCGGTCCAGATTGGATTTGATGGTGGTCAGCCCGTTTTCCACAAACCGGTCTTCCATGTCCCTTATGATCACCTCAAATCCGGCCCGGGCACTGACCTGGGCAATGCCGGCGCCCATAATGCCGGCACCCAGTACGCAGATTTTTTTTATTTCCATGTCATGCCTCCTTGTTGGTTACACAGTGGTTATGCCATGCGTTTCATGAGAAACAAAGATAGCATGAACTGTGCCGGATTTGAAAATGGCTTGTCTTCAGGAGGTTTCAGCGGTCAAGTGGGGAAATGGATCCCACAGATATGTAATTTTCTGCACCATGGGAAAGAAAAAACTGTTCTATTTAAAAGGCCCGGGGTAAACTGTCAAATAGAACAGCAATTATCAGGAGTCTGAAATGAACGCAAGTGGCTCAGACGGAAAATACCATGTGCCGGTGGATGAAAAGGATTTTTTCAGGGAAGCCACCCTCCGGCTCTGCTCCAGCCTGGATCTGGAAAGGGCACTGCATCAATGCCTGCTGTATGTAAGGCGGTTCATGCCGGCCGGGCAGATGGGGTTTCAAGTGTATCATCCGGATACCGGTGTGGTGGAAATGGTGGCCCATGCCACGCCTCGGTCTGGACGGGCCGTGTCTACCCGGGTTTCTTTGTCCAGAAAGGGGCGCCGTCAGGTGGAAACCCGTCGCCTGGAACGGGTCCGGGTGATCGACCGGCTCGGGGATGATCCGGTGACCGGTCCGGTGGCGGACCGGCTCAGGGCCTGGGATCTGTCCGCCGTGGTCATGGACCTGGTACTGGAAAAAACCATGCTGGGGATTTTCAGTGTGTTCAATGACGGAGATCAAAAATTCACCCCGGTGCAGGTTCATCTGCTCAGCCTGCTGGCCAAACCCTGTGCTATCGCCCTGACCAACAGCCTGCGGTTCCGGGAGCTGAAAAATCTCAAGGAGCTTTTGGCGGACGACAACCGGTATTTTCAGGACGAACTGCACCGGATGACCGGCGAAAAGGTGGTGGGGGCCAATCAGGGCCTGGGCCGGGTCATGGACCGGGTGCGCAAGGTGGCGCCTCTGGAAAGTCCGGTGCTGCTGCTGGGTGAAACCGGCACGGGCAAGGAGGTGATCGCCAATGCCATCCACAACCTGTCGCTTCGCAAAAACGGCCCCTTTATCCGTGTCAACTGCGGGGCCATTCCTGCCTCGCTTCTGGACAGCGAGTTGTTCGGGTATGAAAAAGGCGCGTTTACCGGTGCGGTGTCCCGGAAACGGGGCCGCATCGAGCGGGCTCAGGGCGGGACCCTGTTTCTGGATGAGATCGGGGAGCTGCCGGCCGAAGCTCAGATCCGGCTTTTACGGGTGCTTCAGGAAAAGGAGATCGACCGGGTGGGTGGCACGGAAACCATCGGGGTGAATATCCGTGTCATTGCGGCCACCCACCGGAATCTGGAGAAAATGATGGCCACCCGTCAGTTCCGGCCGGACCTGTTTTTTCGGCTCCAGGTGTTCCCCATCGAGATCCCGCCGCTTCGGGAGCGCAAGGCTGATATTCCGGATTTGGTCCACCATTTCATCGTAAAAAAGGCCAGAGAAATGAAGCGCCATCAGATACCCGGGGTCTCTGATGCGGTCATGGACCGGCTGCGGGCATATCACTGGCCCGGCAATATCCGGGAGCTGGAAAATGCCGTGGAACGGTCCATGATCCTGGATCGCTCCGGGTTTCTGGGTTTCGGTGAAATCGGTCTGCCGCCGGTATCGGTATCCCGGCCCATACCCGGAGATGATGCGTTTGCCCCATCCGCCAGAACCCTGGACCAGGTGATGACCGCCCATATCCGGTCGGTGCTGGATCAGTGCTGCGGCCGTGTGGAAGGGGGAAAGGGTGCGGCCCGGATTCTGGGGATCCATCCCTCCACCCTGCGTAAGCGCATGAAGAAGCTCAATATTCCGTTTGGCCGGAACGCCGGGTGATTTCCAGTCCCTGAATCAGGACCGGATATGTCGGGTTATTTCTTTGAATCGGACATGAAATGTCTTTTTTGATTCTGTTCGCATGTGAAAACGGTCCGTCAAAACAATCGTATTTGCTGAAATCAGGAATTTCCGCAGCGGATCTGTCTGTCTGCTTTTCCAGTGGTATAATTTATGCTCATGGTTGTGTAATCAGAAAAAGTCTTACAGCAAAAGAGGTGACAAATGAACTGGAAATTCTGGAAAAAACCCGACACCAGCCCGCTGCCCAAACCCAAGGAGCTGGCATCGGAGCTTGGAAAATACCTGGTGGTGAACCTGCAGTATGATCCGGACTGGGTGTGGCAGCTTAAAATGGTTACCGATCTGCCGGAGGAAGGGACCGCCAATTTCCGGGTGTTCGATCCGGCCATGGCCGCCATCCAGGGGCAGAGCATCAAAAATTATACCTCGCTGGACGGACAGCAGGGTCTCATTCTTTTTGATGGATGGTACCGCAAACAAAGCCGGGAATTTCAGTTGAACGACTACTACAAGGCCATGAAAACCGACCAGGCTGTCTGAATCCCTTGTCATCCGGACATTGTAGCGCCGCTCCCCGGGCAGAAACCGGTAAAATCGGATTCCTGCATGAGGTGCGGTGCCTGTTGCGCATTTTATTCGGTGGCGCTGCAGGACGTGGATGACTGCCCGGGCGTGCCCCGAAACCTGATCTGTGTCGACCGCCACGCCCTCCGTTTCATGAAAGGAACCCTGGCATCGTCTCCCCGGTGTGCCGCCCTGGAAGGGGTGGTGGGCACCCAAGTGAAATGTGCCATTTACATGTCCCGGCCCAGGGTTTGCCGCGATTTTCTCCGGTCGTGGGAAAACGGTCGGGACAATCCTTTGTGTAATCGGGCCCGGGTGGTTTACGGGCTCCAGTCCTTTTCACCCTATTGAAAATGAATTTTCTGATCAGATCTTTATTTTCCAAATTTTATGCGGAATTATATTTAATATTAAGTCTTTTGTTCTCATTTATCCCTGTTTTAAAAAATTCTTGAAAAAAAATGATTGACACGGTGTGAGAATCTCTTTAGATTAAAATCTTTGGAAATCGGTGAATTCCCCTTTTCTCCAGAATTCGCGGTGAACAAGATAATCCCTGAGGGGGTTCCCGCGGCAATATTTTAAGTTGTTAGGAGACGTCGATATGTGTCGTTTGTTCGCACTCACCAGTCGGGATCCGGTCTCTCCCATGCTGGCCATCAAGGCCCTGGATGTGATGAAGGAGGGCCATGACGGGTCCGGCATGGGGCTGTTGCTCCAGGACCTGGGCGGGCCGTTCGAAGAGATGAAAGATGCCCCGATTCTATCGGGCATTTTCAGTGAAGAAGGGATCCGTCGCCTGGATCTTTTCATGATGGACTTAGGCTTTCTCACCAAATATAAAATCTCTTTAAAAGTGCCTAAGAAGCCGGTGGAAGGCATCCCCAGAAGGGATCTGTACCTGATCCGGGCCTATGAACTTCCCGAAGACTGGGACAATCTAAGCAAGGAAGACATGGCATCCCGGCTGTCCCGTATTCGGCTCAAGATCCGCGAAATGGGGGAAGAGAAAAAGGATATGATCGTGTTTTCCTTCTGGCCGGACACCATCATGATCAAGGAGATCGGAGATCCCCTGCTGCTGTCTCAGTATCTCGGCCTGGACCGGAAGGAACTCAAGGCCCGTATCATCATGGCCCAGGGCCGTCAGAACACCAATTACGCCATTGACCTGTATGCGTGTCACCCGTTTTTCATCAAGGGATACAGCACCATGACCAACGGCGAAAACACGGCCTTCATCCCCATCAAGGATTTTCTCACTTCCCGGGGGATACCGGCATATTCCGGGTATCAGTCCGATTCCGAGGTGTTCGCCCATATCCTGCACTATTCTCTGGAGGAACTGGGATTGGGCATTGACGGATACAAGCATGTGATCACGCCGCTCCAGGAAAGTGATCTGTCAGTTCATCCAGATGCCGGGTTTCTGTCCCACCTGAAACGCACCTGCCGGTCTCTGATCATCGACGGCCCCAACTGCGTCATCGGTACCCTGCCCGACCATTCTCTGTTCATGGTCCAGGACCGCAAAAAACTGCGGCCCGGTGTGGTGGGGGGAAAACCGGGTCTTTACGGTTTTTCGTCGGAAATCTGCGGCCTGGATGCCGTGATTCCGGACCGGGACAAAACCAGAGACATTCAACCCATGCATTTAGACACAGCCATTGTCGGTCCTGACCGTCAGGAGGTAGCCATATGTCGTCAAACCGAAGCCTTGAACCTTCCGCTTTAAGCATCAACGACCTGCCCTGGCAGGTGAAATACAGCAATGACCGATGCACCCTGTGCGGCCAGTGCACAGCCGTGTGCCCGGTGCAGGCCATTGAACTGACGGTGTTCAGAAAACGGACCCTGAAAACCAGTATCCGCAGACAAGCGGATCAGGTCACCAAACAGGATGTGTTTTACGGGGTCTGGCAGAGAACCGATGTGGCCCATGCCTGTATCGGGTGTGCCATGTGCACCATGGTATGCCCCAATGATGCCATTCATCCGCAGAAAAACCCCGGGCTGGACCGGATGAAATTCCATATCAATCAGCAGGGGGTGCCCCGCCGGCGGGGGGGCCGCCGTAACGCGGCGGGCTCCATTCTGGACCGGATCAAGTTCACCCGGATCTCGATGCTCACTGATCCGGCACTGGATGCCGGGCGGCATGAATTTGAGATGCGGACCCTTTTGGGACGGGTGCTTTCTCCCAGGGAAAACATGAAACGATTGCGGGAAAAAGGATGGATTCCGCCGGTACGGGAAATCTATCCGTTGATTATCGGCGGCATGTCCTTTGGGGCCCTGTCCCCCACCATGTGGGAAGGGCTGCAGATGGGGGTGGCATATTTGAATGAGGAGATGGGCATGCCCGTGCGCATGTGCACGGGCGAAGGCGGATGCCCGCCCCGGCTGTTGCGGTCCCGGTTTCTCAAGTATGTGATTCTTCAGATCGCCTCGGGCTATTTCGGGTGGGATGAGATCATTCATGCCATTCCCTATATGAAGGAAGACCCCTGCGCCATCGAGATCAAGTACGGACAGGGTGCCAAGCCCGGGGATGGGGGGCTGTTGATGTGGCACAAGGTCAACAAGCTGATCGCCGCCATTCGCGGGGTTCCGGCCGGCGTCAGCCTGCCCAGCCCCCCCACCCACCAGACCCAGTATTCCATCGAGGAATCCGTGGCCAAGATGATTCTGTCCATGTCCATGGCCTGGGGGTTCCGGGTGCCGGTGTATCCCAAGATCTCGGCGTCATCCACCTCCCTGGCCGTGCTCAACAACCTCACGCGCAACGATTACGCCTCAGGTCTGGCCATTGACGGCGAGGACGGGGGAACGGGCGCGGCCTATACCGTGTCCATGGATCATATGGGACATCCCATTGCCAGCTGTATCAGAGACAACTACCTGAACCTGATCAAGATCGGCAAACAGAACGAAATTCCGTTGTTTGCCGGCGGCGGCATCGGCAAGAACGGCAACCTGGCCGCCAATGCCGCAGCCCTGATCATGCTGGGGGCGTCCGGTATCCAGATCGGCAAATATGTGATGCAGGCCGCCGCCGGGTGCGTTGGCACCGAAGAGGACCGGTGCAACGTTTGCAACGTGGGCATCTGTCCCAAGGGCATCACCTCCCAGGATCCCCGGCTCTACCGCCGCCTGGACCCGGAGGATGTGGCCCGCCGGATCGTGGACCTGTTCGTGTCCTTTGACACGGAACTCAAAAAGATCGTGGCGCCTCTGGGACGGTCCACCTCCCTTCCCATCGGCATGTCCGACGCCCTGGGCATCGATGATGTTGCCGCGGCCCAGAGACTGAGCATCAAGTATGTAGTGTAAGGAATTAAACATCATGACACACGACGATTTTATCTATATCCCCGGCAGAAGAGAAGAAAAACGCATCCCCTCCAGAGTCCTGGAGGAGATCATCCATCAGCAGATCAGCGGCGGCCACCGGAATCTGGAGATCGAGGCATTCGGGCAGCACGGCATCGGCGGACGACTGTGGGATGCGGGAACGGATGCCGTGAATATCCGTATTATCGGACATTCCGGCCAGCGGACCGGATCCCTGGGAAATGCCAACACCTGTATCGAAATCATGGGACCGGCATCCGATGATCTGGGCTGGCTCAATGCCGGCGCCCGGATCGTGGTCCACGACCATGCCTCCAACGGTGTGATGAACGGCGCGGCCCAGGGACAGGTGTTTGTGGGCGGCAGCATCGGGGCCCGTGGCATGACCATGACCAAACACAATCCCCGGTTCGATCCCCCGGAACTGTGGGTCCTGGGCACGGCCGGAGATTATTTCGGCGAATTCATGGCCGGTGGTATTGCCGTGGTGTGCGGGAACGGTATTCAGCCCGGAGATCAGGTCCTGGGCTACCGGCCCCTGGTGGGCATGGTGGGCGGCAAGGTTTTTGTCCGGGGAAATGCAGAAGGATTCAGTGAAAAAGATGCCAAGCAGATCGCGTTGACCGATGATGACTGGCAGTGGCTGGAAACGGGGCTGGAAAGTTTTTTGAAAAAAATCGGCCGCATGGATCTGCTGGCCACTCTGACCGTCCGGCCCGAGTGGGTTCTGCTCACAGCCAAATCTCCTCATGAAAAGGCGGACAGCCCGAACCGGACGGATATGTCCAGTTTTAGACGGCAGGTCTGGGAACGGGAACTGGGTGCCGGCGGGCTTATCGGAGACCTTCAGGAAATATTGCCGGGCACGATACCGGTTATTACCAAAGGGGACCTGCGCCGGTATGTACCGGTGTGGGAACAGGGGAAATACCTCTCCCCGTGCCAGGCAGCCTGCCCCACGGGCATTCCGGTTCAGGACCGGTGGTATATGGTGAGGGCCGACAACGTGGATGAAGCCGTTGCCATGAGTCTTTCCCATACCCCGTTTCCGGCCACGGTGTGCGGATACCTGTGTCCCAGCCCCTGTATGGCGGCCTGCACCCGTCACCAGGAAGGCATGACCCCGGTGAATGTCCGGGGTCTGGGCCGGGCCGGGGAACAGGTGCCTTTGCCGAAACCGGACGAAGCCACCGGCAGAAAAATGGCAGTGATCGGTGCCGGCCCCGGGGGATTGTCCGCGGCCTGGCATCTGACCCTCAAAGGCCATGCCGTAACCGTGTTCGAAACAGGTTCGGACATCGGCGGCAAGATCGCTTCGGTGATTCCGGGATCCCGGATTCCCGAACAGACCCTGAAAACCGAACTGGACCGGATCAGGGAACTGATTACAGATATCCGGCTGGAACAGTCCATCGATGCCGACACGTTTGCCAAAATCAGGGATGAATATGATTTCACCATTGTGGCGGCCGGTGCGAAAAAACCACGCATCCTGCCGGTGCCGGGCATTGAACGGGCGGTCTTGGCCAATGAGTTTCTTTCAGCGGCCAAGGCGGGAAATGCCTTACCCGGCAGACAGGTGGTTATCATCGGCGCGGGTAATGTGGGATGTGATGTGGCGACCGAGGCCCACCGTCTGGGCGCCAAAGACATTACGCTGATCGACGTTCAGCGGCCGGCGGCATTCGGCAGGGAACTCGAGGATGCCGAAAAATGCGGGGCCAGATTTCAATGGCCCGTATTTACCAGAAAAATCACCAAACAGGGGGTGATGCTCGAAAACGGTGAACTGCTCCCGGCGGATACCGTGGTGGTGGCCATCGGCGATGTGCCGGACCTGGATTTCATCAAATCCCATCTGGCCGTGGACAAGGGTTTTGTGACCGTGGACCGGTTCAACCGGACCTCGGATCCGAAAGTGTTTGCCATCGGCGATGTGGTGGCCCCGGGCCTGATCACCGATGCCATCGGTGCGGGAAAACGCGCGGCCCAGGTCATTCATCAGATCGCTTCGGGAACCGATGTCCAGGAGACAGCACCGCAGCTGGTGGTGGACAAATCCCGGATTCATCTGGCCTATTATGACCCGGTAAACGTGCCGGCGGATCTGGCCGCCTGCGGCGAAGCCTGTGCATCGTGCGGAAAATGCCGGGATTGCGGCATCTGTGTGGCCATCTGTCCGGAAGGCGCCATTTATCGAAACGGTCTGGAAAATGACGGGTTCGAATACCAGGTGGATGCCGATAAATGCATCGGGTGCGGGTTCTGCAAAGGGGCGTGTCCCTGCGGCATCTGGGATTTGATCCCCAATACACCCCTGTAACCGGGCGCTGAGATTTTTCCTTGACGCGGCCCTTTTTTTATTCGTATAAAAATAAGCTGAAGAAAAAAAGGGGGAAGTGGCGTGAAACAGGGATGGGTATGTGTGCTGGGATGCGTGGGATTGATCTGCCTTTTGTGGGTGGGGGGGATCAGCGGCCGGGCCGGTGCGGCGCAGTCGCCGGGCCGGGTGTTGAAATTCGCGGTTCACACCAGCAGACTGGGCAGCCTGGATCCCCATCTGTCCAGAGGGTCTCAGGATTACACCTATACGGATATGGTGTTCAACTGCCTGATCCGGTATGCGCCCGGAGAGCTCTCCCGGCTGGAACCCGATATCGCAGAATCCATTCCCGAGTTTAAGCTTGAGAACGGACGTCAGATCTGGACGGTTCAGTTGAAAAAAGGGATTTTCTTTCATTCCGGACCGTTCAATTCCGCCTATGAACTGACGGCGGATGACGTGATTTTTTCTTTGAAGAAACTGGCGGACCCGGATCTCAGCAGCAGAGCCGGAGAATATGCCGGCATGACCTTTGTAAAGCGGGATGACCATACCCTGGAGATCATTCTGGAAAAGCCGGTTTCCCCGCTGTTTTTTCTGCCGAAAATCGCCAATCACCGGGGCGGATACATTTTGAGTGAAAAAGCGATCCGGTCCGGCGGGTATGATGCATTCCTTACCCACCCCGTGGGTACCGGTCCGTTCATGTTTCATCGGTATGTGCCGGGGGAAAAATGCGAACTGAGCGCCCATGCCGGGTATTTTCGGGGAACCCCGAAACTGGCGGGTGTGGAAATGCATTTTATCCCGGACAATGACATCCGGGAGGCGGCTTTTGTCAATGGTGAAATGGATCTGATTCTCGGGGTAGGGGAACCCGGTTGGATCGAACGCATGGGGCAGGTGCCCGAAAGTGTTGTTGATGTTTTTGGTCCGGGCTTCACGGGCCTGTTTCATTTCAATACCTCCATTCGGCCCTTCAATGATATTCGGGTCAGACAGGCCATTGCTCATGCACTGGACCGAAATGATTTTCTGAAGGCATCCAGCTCAAGGCTGGTGGCGCCGGTACTGGCACCTATGAGTGCGGATTTTCTTCCCGGGGGGCTGACCAATGAAAAAATTATCACGTTGGGGCTGAACTTTGAAAAAAATATCGAAAAGGCCAGAAAACTGTTGACGGAAGCCGGATTTGAGCATGGCTTTGATATGACCCTGTATGGATCTGAAAAAAGGTTGTTTAAAACATCCTATGAAATTTTGCAGCGGTCTTTGAAAGAAATCGGGATTCTCGTGGATCTGAAAATCGTGACACACTCCGAGTATCATCGGATTATCCGGAAAAACCTCAATCCCATGGTTCTGTATTTTACGCTTCGGCCTAACGCGGACACCTATCTGCGGGGATTTTTTCATTCCGATGCCATTGTCACAAGCAGCAACACGGCATATACGAATTTTTCACATTGTACATCAGTAGACGAGTTGCTGGATGCGGCACTTTTGGAAATAGATCCCAAAAAACAGATCCACTTATGGGAGCAGGCCCAGATAAAAATTCTCCATGACCTCTGGGTATATCCATTGCTGGATATCAAGTATTGTGTCATCCGCAAATCCGATCTTGATTATGGTCATGAGCTGTTCAATACGCTGGCGGGATATCCACAGTTTGATGAACGCACGGCGTTTGTCTCACCGTGATGCCCGCAAACGAGTCGTTATACTGAATCTGTTGCCTGTTCAGGCGATATTCTACAAGGACCAGTTTTATGAAGCAAACCCGGATCACGGAAAAAATCAGGTATGTGGAACCGGACTCCATGGCCCGGTTTTCCTCCTGTGCCGGCCTGATTGTCCATTCAAGAAAACAGATTTTTATCGACATGAATTCAGGGGATGCAGACATCCGGTCCCTGCTCGACCAGACACCTCCGGATGCGGCGGTGATCACCCATTTTCATCTGGATCACAGCGTCTGGACCCATTGGGCGGAAAAAGGCGGGGTCCGGGTATTTGTTCCGGCAAAGGAAGCGGATTTTCTCACCAGTCTGGACGATGTGGTCAGGCATACGGCCGGACCGCTGGGGTATGGAGAACTATGGCGGGCGTTTGCTGAAAAGACGCTGGGATTCCAGTCACTGAAGCATTTTTCGACCTATGATCAGGATACCGTGTTTCTTGAGTTCGCACCGGAAATGGTGGTGGTGGCAACCCCGGGTCATTCACCGGGTCATACCTCGTTTTATTTTCCGGATGATCGAATCCTGTTCTCCGGAGATCTGGGACTGGACCGGTTCGGGCCGTGGTATGGGTGGCAAAACTGTGATATCCGGGATCTGGTCACATCCCTGCTTCGGCTGGACGGAATGAAGATCGATCTGGTTCTGTCCAGTCATGGCGGAATGATCCAAAAGGGAATATCCGACATATTCATGGCAAGAATCAAGGAGATGCTCCGGCGGGAACACCGCATTCAACACCAGTTGTCAGCCGGTAAATCCGAGGCGGATATCATTGAGACCGGCGTGTTTTATCCGCACAAAAAAAAGGTGAAACCGCCGTTGAAAACATTCCTGTACATGTGGGATACCGTCATGTTCCAGCACCATAAAACAGTTCTGGCCGACGGGGGGCTGTCGGCGTGCTTTCCAGAACTGTCGGACATCGCACCGCCTTTCATTAGGCAAACCCTTCCTTGACCAGGGAGCGGCCCGGTATCATGGTCTGGGTCCGCTTGATCCCTTCGATTTTTCGGATTTTCTGATCCAGAAATTCCGCAATGGTTTCCGCATCAGAAGTGAGGAAATCCCGCTGAAGCACCACTTTTACCAGCAGGTCGACACTGCCGTGAATCGTATGAACCTCCCGGACCTCTTCCAGTGAAAACAGCCGATCCGACAGGGAAGATTCTGCCGTAGCATCGGTGTCAATGAGAATGAACGCGGTGATGGTCCGTTTCATTTCCGGGTATTCCGGGGTCTGTTTTTCCAGCATGGCGCTTCTGAAGCCGGCCATGCTTTTGGGAATCAGCCGGTCGATACCGATGCCGTAACGCCGGTTGGTACTGGAATCCCAGTGGTGATAGGAGATATAGGCATACAGGTCGGCAAGGGTCCGGCCCGGAAAGTACTTGAGGAGGTCGCCGTTTTGGATGATCGTGGTCATGGGCAGATAAATAGTGTGATACCAGTCCTTGGCGGCCCGGATGAAATCGCAGTCTTTTCCGGATTGAGATGTCAGGTAATCCTGGTGCGTTTGAATCTGATGTTCCAGGTATTTGTATTTTCCCACCTCGGTGAGATCAATGTCCCGGGGCAGGCCGGTTTTTTCAATAAACTTCTTTTTTTCAAGATACAACAGGTTTTCCATGGTGTTTCTGCCCGACAGCAGCTCCACCACCTTGGCCTTGATTTCCGTCCATCCCAGTTCCTTGGCCGCCGCCACCCGGTGGTTGCCGTCCAGGACATAATACTGGTCCCGGATCTGATACAGTCTGACCGGCGGGATCGCTCTGCCCTGGCGCATGGCCTGTTTGATGTCAGAAAACCGCTGGGTGGACAGGTGTTTTTTGGGCCGGAACCGGGAATCGAAATCCGCATATTTGCCCACACTGCCGATGATTTTTTCCAGGGAAATGGTCTGAATGCCGTGATCGATGAATTGTACGTCCTCTTCCTGGGCCTGCTGTTCATGGAAAGAATCCACATGGTTAACGTCCTTTTGCCGGGGTGAATCGGAAGAAAACAGGTATTTAAAAAAATTTTTCATGGAATCAGGCCTCTATCAGGGTAAATCCGCAGGTATTGATCACCTGCGTGTGATTGACATGTGTGATTCTGTCTGAGTGGGTATCAAATTCCCGGTGGATATGTCCATGGATAAAATAACCGGGATGGTATTTTCTGATCAGGGCGTTGAAGCATTCAAACCCCTGGTGACACAGATCCTCTCTGTCATGAATATGACGGGGCGGGGCATGGGTGATGATCATGTGAATCGGTTTTTTGCGCCATAAAGACAGCCAGAGAGAAAAAATCTGTTTTTTCATCATGGCTTCGGTGTATTGATTCGCCCCTCCGTTGTACCACATGGAGCCTTCCAGGCCCAGTATATTGAACTTGTTGAATGTCACGATGCGGCGATGAATATTTTCACACCCCACCGGATTGGTTGGGGTGTACCGGATATCATGGTTGCCTTTGACATAAAACAGGGGCCGATCCAGCCGGTCCCTGAGAAATGACAGATATTCCGGCTCCATATCCCCGCAGGAAATGATGAGGTCCACGGGTTCCAGGGTTCTGGTCTCGATCATGCGGCTCAGAGACTTGTCGATGAAATCAGATACGGCCAGTATTTTCAGCCCGGGGGGCTGAATCGGTGAACGGGAAGGGCTTCTGCGGATCAGCTGCGTTTTCATGAAATAATAACAGATTCCGGTTATGGGGTGACCTCCTGCAAACAAGGACATTATCATATGACAAGTTGCATCAAATATCCAGATCCATAAAATATTGCTTGCCATTTAATCTGGTTATGCTAAGTATTAGACTTGATTCAAAAACAGTTTTACAATCCTTTAACAGGCTTTAACAGG
>JBFLKI010000306.1:0-8990 GCA_040883135.1 Desulfotignum sp.
AACGTAGCGGCGGCACGTGCCTGGGATATGGAGTTTTTTGCCGAAGTCCGGGGCAACCCAAAAGAATTGTCGATTGTTTTAGACTATTGGTTCAGGCTTTCCTTATTGTGGTTATTTTATCGACAAAATAACGACAATAAGGAAAGCCTGACCCCATAGGCTAAAACAAGCGACTATTCTTTGGGTTTGCCCATGACTTCGGCAAACATCTCCATATCCCAGTCACGGGCCGCCGCTACGTTCTGACGGAATTTGAGGAAATCAATGGTATCCTGGCCGGTGATCTTCTTTGTGTTAAAGGCCCCGAATCCCAGGAATGCCTCACCGCTCATGTTCGCGGCCAGCCAGTGTCGGTGATCGTTCTTCATGGTATCCCAGAAAAATTTCTTTTTCTGGCGCACATCCTCAATGGATTTCACGAGACACGCCGGAAACAGGTTGGCGAACTTCCAGATCACTTTGTCCACTTCCTTGTCCAGCAGCTCGAAATCCGCGTTGGCCTGGTGCTGTTTCACCAGGGCCTTGCCCTCGGCCAGGGCATCCCCGGTTTTGTATTCCCCATACACGATCTCGCCATCTTTGATGAAGTTGTCGGTTTCGATCATGGGGTTTCTCACCCATTTGCCGTCGATTTTCAATACCGGCACCACCTTGGAGATCATGCCCTTCATCTTCATTTTATAGGCGGACCACATTTCACAGGACACGCAGTTCCACATGGCGTCTTCCATCGTCAGAAACCAGGGCAGGAAGTCGGAAGATCCACCGGCCGGAGAAGATCCGTGTTTGGGGCCGGCCTGGCCGAAAATAGCCAGGTCGGAAGAGATGGCGAGGTCACAGGCCAGACCGATCTCCTGGCCCCCGGCCACCCGCATGCCGTTGACCCGGCAGATCACGGGTTTGTGGCAGGTGAGAATGGAATCCACCATGTGGTTGAACAGCTCCATGTACTGGCCGTATTCATCACAGCGCCTGGAGTAGTATTCCGAATATTCCTTGGTGTTGCCGCCGGTGCAGAACGCATAAGGGCCGACCGCGGTGAAGACAACGGCAATGACGCTTCTGTCAAGGGAGGCGTTTTCAAAACCGGCGATCACCCCCTTGACCATGTCCGTGGTATAGGAATTGAACTGCCTGGGGTTGTTCAACGTGATCCAGGCCGTATACAGCCCTTCCACGGTTTTTCCGTCCGGATCGGTCAGCGGTTTTTTCTCGAAAATCACCCCCGGGGCTTCGTTGCTCCAATAGGGATTTCTGTGCAATGAATGATCCTTGGGCTCATTGTCTCTGGGCATCCACTCTAATGCCATGGTTCCTCCTTATTGTTTTTTTATTTGATTCTCCTGTCTTTTGCCAAACACATCATAACTAACCGATATATCCGCCATCCACGCCCAGCACCTGCCCGGTGATATAGGACGCATCATCCGAGGCCAGGAACACAAAGGCCGGGGCGATCTCTTCCGGATCGGCAAACCGGCCCAGCTGGATGCGGCTTTCATATATCTTGCGCAGCTTTTCATCGGACTGAAGCTTGCCGGTCATTTCGGTTTTGGTGATCCCCGGACAGATGACATTCACGGTGATGTTATACCGGCCCAGCTCCCGGGATGCGGATTTGGAAAATCCGATGATCCCGGCTTTGGCGGACGCATAGTTGATCTGGCCGATGGTGCCGAAAATACCGGCCGTGGAGATCACGTTGATGATGCGGCCTGAATTCTGTTCCTTCATGTGACGGCCTGCGGCCTGGGTGGTGTTAAACGCGGCCTTGAGATGGATGTCGATAATGGCATCCCAGTCCTCTTCCTTCATTTTCAGAAGCATGGAGGGTTTGGACACGCCGGCGTTGTTCACCACGATATCCACGCCTCCCAGCTGTTTGACACATTCTTCCACCATGTTCTGGGCACTGGTGTAAGAGGCCACATCTGCGGCCACGGCCACCCCTTTTCTGCCCAGCTTTTCGATCTCCGCCACGGTTTCTTTTGCCGCCGTGTCATTGGAATGGTAGTTGACCAGTACATCGGCGCCTTCCTTCGCGTAAAGCAGGGCGATGGCACGTCCGATCCCCCGGCTGCCGCCGGTGACAATGGCTTTTTTTCCTTCCAGTTTCATACACTCATCCTTGTCTTGTTAATAAATTGCGTTAAACTATTAAAAATCAGGTACCAGAACGATACGCTGATCAGGTGACTTTTTATGGGCTTCTTCAAAACTCTGTGCAATGGTGCTCATGGGACGCGTCTGGACAAACGGTTCAAAATTGATTTTTTTGCTGGTGACCATGCTCAGAACCGATGGATAGTATTCGGGCAGACAACCCCAGGTACCGATCAGTTCCGCATCAAACGCCATGAGACGGGAGATGGAATATTCCACCTTGTGGGGACCGAATCCCACCACCATCATCTTGCCGGTGAAACTCAGCAGGGCCAGCCCGAGCTCCTGTCCCGGTTTGGTGCCGGACACTTCGAAAATTTTCCAGCCGTATCCGGGCAACCCTTTTTCCTTGCGAAAATCCTTGACCATGCCAGACACTTCCTTGGGGGATTTGCCCATGGAGTTCACGGCAAAATCCGCACCGTTTCTCAGCATGGTGTCCAGCCGTTCCTGGTTGATATCGATGGCGATGACCGTATCACACCCTAAGGCTTTGAGAATCTGGACCATGTACTGGCCCACTCCGCCGACCCCGATGACGATGGCATGATCGCCTACGCGGACATCGGCCCGCCGGGCGGCCTGAAACGGGGTGGTGGCGGCATCCGCGACCACGGCCAGTTTTTCCAGAGGAATGTCTCCGCGGTTGGTGACCGGGCACAGATCAATGGCCGGCACCGGAATATGGGAAGAAAATCCGCCGTAAATGCCCATGGAGTTGCCCGGCATTTTCTGGGCCAGGCACCGGTTGCCCCGGCCGGTCTTGCACAGATAGCATTTGCGGCAGGGCATGACCGCAGGAATGATGACTTCTTTGCCGATCCACGCCTTGACATCGTCAGCCGCATCCACCACGGTTCCGGAGATTTCATGGCCCAGGGTCAAGGGCGGTTTGTTCACCGTGGGCACGCCCTGATAGAAATACCCCAGGTCCGTGTGGCAGACACCGCACCCGGCCACTTCCACCAGCACATCTCCCGGACCCAGCTTCGGTACCGGAATCTGGGTTTTTTCCAGTTTCCCCGGGGTGACGTCACCGGTTTCCCGATCTTTTTTGAACGGCTCAATCATTTGCCATGTCTGAATGGTGTCAGGAACATTTCCCATTGTTTTCTCCTTTCTGTGAGTTGAATTCTTTTTTAGGAATGAAAAACAGATACAGATCAGAAACGTTTCAGGTGAAAGATGCTGATTGCTGCTAACATTTAATCACTTTGACTTTGGTACCGATCCAGTCAGGGGGCAGATATACCCGCCCGCTGTTGCCGCTTGAGTTCACTATCTTCTCAATCATTTCCCGGCCGTAGATCTCGAATTTCACCTTTCTTTCTTTGTATTCTGTTTCCGTCTCTTCCTGATTTTCATCTTGGTTTGCCATAATCCCACCGACTCCTGTTTGCAATCCCGGCAACAACTGATGAATCCAGCTGTTCCATAGATACTATTTAGATACATTGCAGCTACATGTCAAGAATTATTTATAAAATTCACATGCCCAGCCAGGTTTCCTGATCATTTTACACTGTGCCATGAAACACGGCCTGGATAAACAGGCCCTGCCTTGTTTTCTCATCAAGAATACCTATATTAAGTGTTAATTCTAAAGACTATTTTTCATCACCTTTTTGAAAGGAACATATCATGAAACCGGATATCACCTTCTTATTAATGATTGCCGCCATGGTCCTGGCCGTGAGTGTTTTCGCCTTTGCCGCCGCAGCCGGATCTTCTGATGAAAACGAAGACAGACATCAAATCGCCACCTTTGCCGGTGGCTGTTTCTGGTGCCTGGAAGCGGATTTTGAATCGGTGCAAGGGGTCAAACAGGTGATCTCCGGATATACCGGAGGCCATGACCCGGACCCCAGTTACAGCTCTGTTTCATCAGGCACCACCGGCCATACTGAAGCGGTTCAGGTGCATTTTGATCCGGAGACGGTATCCTACGATACCCTGTTGACCATTTTCTGGCGCCATATCGATCCCACGGATACCGGCGGTCAGTTTGTGGACCGTGGCACCCAGTATCGTCCGGAAATTTTTTATCACTCTGAAGATCAGAAAAAACAGGCTCTGGCTTCCAGAAAAGTGCTGGATGAATCCGGAATTTTTGACAAACCTGTCGTCACCCCGGTCACCCGGTTTGACCGTTTTTTTACGGCGGAAGAGTATCACCAAGACTATTTTAAAAAAAATAAGATTCAGTACAAATATTACCGGATGGGATCGGGCCGGGATCAATTTCTGAATCGGGTTTGGAAAAACCGGCCCATGGAAGAACATCCTGTGCCGGCCTCATCTCATGAAAAAAACTTCCAAACGCCTGGTGACACGGTCCGGTGGTCAAAACCAGATGAAGACATCATCAGACGGAAACTCACCCCGCTCCAGTTCAAAGTGACACAGGAAAACGGTACCGAACCGCCGTTCCAAAATGACTACTGGGACAATAAAGAACCCGGCATTTACGTGGATATCGTATCCGGAGAACCCCTGTTCTCTTCCCTGGACAAGTTTGACTCCGGCACGGGGTGGCCCAGCTTTACCCGACCCCTGGCGCCGGATCATGTCCTGGAAAAAACCGACAGATCCCTGTTCATGACCCGTACCGAGGTGAGAAGCCGGTATGGGGATTCCCACTTAGGCCATGTGTTTGACGACGGTCCCGCCCCCACGGGCCGAAGATACTGCATCAATTCGGCAGCCCTTCGGTTCATCCCCCAAGACCGGCTGGAAAAGGAGGGGTATGGCCGTTATACGTCGCTTTTTAGACAATCGGGGGGCACGGACTGAGACTTTGCAGGTGATGGGTGTTGACTTTCAGGGGCTGCCCATCTAAATTGGCAGCAGGCGACTGCTGTCCAATCTTTTTCCAAGGAGGCCTTCCATGACGCGTCCGGAATATGCATCCCCCTGCGGGCTTTACTGCGGTGTCTGTGCTATTCTCATCGCCCACAGAGACAACAACGAAAAGTTCAAAAAACGACTGGTGGCCCTCTACAAAGGAGATGTCCCCGGCAAAGGCATTCTGCCCAACTGCGAAAACCTGACCACGGACGATATTCACTGTGAGGGATGTCTGTCGGAAAACCGGTTCATGCATTGCCAGCAGTGTGATATCCGGGACTGCACCATGGCAAAAGGCCTTTCAGGATGCCATGAATGCGATGAGTTCCCCTGCCGCTTCATCGATGAGTTCCCCATGGCTGTTGGAAAACAGGTCATCCTGCGGTGTGTACCCCTGCGGCGTGAAATCGGCACCGAGCAATGGATGCAGGATGAGGAAGAACGTTATTACTGCCCGGAATGCGGTCACAAGGTATTCAGAGGGGTGGTGCGGTGCAACCAGTGCAAGGCAGGGCTGAGTCTGGATTGAGATGAGAATCCTGCACATCATCAGCCAGGCCCCGGATTTTACCGGCAGCGGAAAATTCATCCAGCAAATCCTGATTCAGAGCGCCGAAGCCGGGTATGAGAATTTTCTGGTGGCCGGGGTCCAGGGAGATTTCATTCTTCCGGAAGGCTTGATTGAGCAATCCCATTGCTGTTTTGTCCGATTTGATGGAAAAGACCTGAACTTCCCCATTCCCGGCATGAGCGATGTCATGCCCTATGAAAGCCGGGTGTTTTCCCGGATGATACCACAGGAAATGGCCGCATACGAGCAAGTGTTTGAAACAAAGATCCGGCAGGCACTGGAACGGTTTGCGCCGGATATCATTCACAGCCATCACCTGTGGATCGTTTCCGCCATTGCAAGGCGCCTCAGTTCCGGAATTCCCATGGTCACCTCCTGCCACGGCACCTGCCTGCGCCAGCACGTCTTGTGTCCGGCCATCAGCAAAAAGATTATACCCGGCCTCAAACAGATCGATCATGTCATCGCCCTGAGCCGAAGCCAGAAACAGGAAATTGTCCGCACCATCGGCATTGAATCCCAATCCATCCATGTGGTGAGCGGCGGGTATAATGACGCCTGTTTCTTCCATGCCCCCAAGACCTTTGACGGGGTGGTGGAGCTGGTCTATGCCGGCAAACTCAGCCATGCCAAAGGGGTGCCCTGGCTGCTGAACAGTCTGGCGAAAATCCGGCATCTGCCTTTCCGGCTGCATCTGGCCGGAAACAGCAGTGACCGGGAAAAGGCCCGATGCCTGGAACTGGCCGGTGTGTTGACAGAAAAAGTGATCTACCACGGACCGTTGAGCCATGATGCGCTGGGCAACCTTTTGCGAAACGCCCATGTGTTTGTGCTGCCCTCGTTTTACGAGGGCCTGCCCCTGGTGCTGATGGAGGCTCTGGCCTGCGGATGCCGCCTGGTCGCCACGGCCCTGCCCGGGGTCAAAGAACTGCTGGCGGATGATGACAGCCCCATGGTCCGGCTGCTGGATCTGCCGCCCCTTCAAACCATCGATACCCCGTATGACACGGATATACCGGATCTGGAGGCCCGCCTGGCCGACGTTCTGGAACAAACCATCCGCAAGGTTCAGAGCGAACCGGATCCGGACTGGGACTATGCCTGCACCAAAACCTTTCCCTATACCTGGGAAAAAATTTTTTCAAAAATCGACAGGATATACCGTCAGGCCCCAAGGGCCGCTTCCAGGATATTCAGGTAGTCGGCAGGACCCAGGTCCCTGGGATTGGATGCATTGGAATTGTTCTTAAAGGACATGTCGGCAATCAGGGAAAACTGGTCAGATCCGATATTCAGGTCTCTGAACGCTGGAATCGCCAACCCCCTGGACAGGTCTCTGATTTTCCGGATAAAGGCTCTGGCTGCCTGGTCATCGGATGGGGCATCAATGCCGGTGGTCCGGGCCAGGGCCGCCATTTTCCGGGTGCAGGCCGGCAGGTTGTAATCCAGGACATGGGGGAGGAACATGGCATTGGCCACCCCATGGGGGATATCATACAGGGCACCGATGGACTCGGAGATACAGTGCACCGCCGTGACATCGGCATTGCCGAATGCCAGGCCCGCCACCATGGAACCGTACATCAGATCTTCTCTCTGCCGAACATTGCCCTTTATGTCGGCAAAGGCCTTTTCAATGGATCCCAGGATCAGCCCCACCGCCTTTACCGCATGGGTATCGGTGATCAGGGTGGCAGGCTTTGACAGATAGGCTTCCACGGCATGGGTCAGTGCATCCAGGCCGGTGGCGGCGATCATGGGCTGAGGCAGCGTGGCGATGAGATCCGGATCTACAATGGATACAGCCGGGTACAGCTTCGGCCCCTTGATACTCATTTTGAATCTGCGGTCCACATCGGTTATCACCGACACCCAGGTGACCTCGGACCCGGTACCGCAGGTGGTGGGAATGGCCACAAACGGCAACGGATCCGCCGTGTATTTTTCCCTGCCTTCAAAGTCCTGGATATCTCCCGGGTTGGTGGCCAGCAGGGCCAGGGCCTTTCCCGCATCCATCGGACTGCCGCCCCCCAGGCCGATCACAAGATCCGGTTTTTGCCGCCGCAGTTCTGCGGCGATCTTGTTCACCGTATCGGATTTGGGGTTTGCCTGGATGCCGTCAAATACCGGCATATTCCCCAGCTGGTCCAGCACCGTCGACAAAAGACCGGCACGGACCACACCCTTGTCCGTCACCAGGACCGGCTTCCTTGCCGAAATAACCGTTGAAAGCGCCTGGATCTGCCCGGGTCCGAAATACAGCCGTGACGGCATATGATACTGCATGGGTGCCCTCCCTGGATCAAAGACACAGGCAAAACAAAGACGGAACCGTCCTGTTTTGCCTGTGTTCTCTGATGTGTTTTGATTTTTTCTGTATGGCCAACCAGTTATGCCAGGTGTTCCGCCACCAGTTCGGCAATATCCCGGGTCCTGATCTCCTCGTCCTTGTTCAGCTCTTTCATGCCGTCTTCGATCATGGTCAGGCAGAAAGGACATCCCACGGCCACGGTGTCGGCTTTTTCGTTCACAATCTCTGTGGACCGCTCCACATTGATGCGGGACCCGATGGTTTCCTCCATCCACATGCGGCCCCCGCCGGCACCGCAGCAGAAGCTTTCCGTGCCGTGGCGCGGCAGTTCGTTCAGGCCCTGGCTGGACACCGTGTTCAACACATTCCGGGGCGCATCGTAAATTTCGTTGTACCGGCCCAGATAACAGGGATCATGGTAGGTAAGCACGCCCGCCAGTGATTTTTTCACCTGGATCTTTTTGTCAGCAATGAGCTGATTGATGAACGCACTGTGGTGAATCACCTCGTAGTGGCCACCCATCTGGGGATAATCATGCTTGAGGGTGTTCAGACAATGGGGGCAGGCCGCAATGATCTTTTTCACGTTGTACCCGTTGAGGACCTCGATGTTTTCCGTGGCCATCATCTGATACATCATCTCGTTGCCGGCTCTGCGGGCAAAATCGCCCGTACATTTTTCCTCGGTGCCCAGAATGGCAAAATCCACACCGGCGGCTTTCAAAATCTTTACCAGCGCCTTGGTCACCTTCTGGGTCCGGTCATCAAACGATCCGGCACATCCCACCCACAGCAGGTATTCCGCATCCGGATGGTCGGCCAAGAGTTTGACATCCTGGCCTTCGGCCCAGTCGGCCCGCTTGTCATACCCGATGCCCCAGGGATTGCCGTTCCTTTCCAGGCCCTTGAACGCGGTGTTGAGTTCCTGGGGATATTCTCCCTGCATCAGGGTCTGGCCCTGGCGCATGGCAATGATCCGGGGCACATGCTCGATGGTCACAGGGCACACCTGTTCACAGGCCCGGCAGGTCGTGCAGGCCCACAGGGTGTCCAGGGCGATCACTTCCCCCACCAGGGCTTTTTCCGGTTTGAACACCG
>JBFLKI010000307.1:0-3546 GCA_040883135.1 Desulfotignum sp.
AGGCAGACCCCCACCCGGGATTTGTCAGTGACCTGCCCGATGATCCGTGCCAGGTGTTCGAACCGGTACCCCAGATTGGTGCCCTGGCCGGCGGTGTTTTCGATCACTGCCGTCACCCCGCTGGTTCTTTCCAGGGCCAGATCAATGGACCGGGCAATCCGATCCAGACACTGTTCCGGTGTCAACTTGTTCAGGTGGCTGCCCGGGTGAAAATTCAAATATTTCAAGCCGAGCTGTTCACACCGCCCCATCTCCTCAAAAAAAGCGTTTCTTGATTTTTCAAGGGCGCCCGGGTCCGGATGCCCCAGGTTGATCAGATAGCTGTCATGGGGAAGAATGGCCGTTGAATCGAACCCATACTTCCGGCACTGTTCCCGGAATCCGGTGATGTTTACGTCGGTCAGAGGCGGGGATGACCAGCGCCGCTGATTTCTGGTGAACATGGCAAAGGCCGTTGCACCAATCTTTTCGGCGTTGGCCGGCGCATTTTCCACACCCCCGCTGATGCTGACATGGGCGCCGATGTATTTCATTTTCTTCGTATCTCCCGTTACGATCGGTGTTGTTGACAATGGGTTATATCGGTGCCATATTTTAAGTCATAATACCCTTGGGGTAAATTGTTTTTTCATTCACCGATCCAGCCGGGTTCCCCAAGCTCTCGGGCAACGGATCGGGCAGAAAAAAGGATTCAACATGACACCACTGATTCATCGTCTTGGTTCAATAATCTCCATCATCCTCCTGATCAGCCTGACGGCGGCAACTGCGGCTGCCGGAGACGGGAAAACAATTCCCTTGTCCCGGGGACAGGTGGTTTACGCCCCGGTCTACTCCCATATCTACATCGGTGACAGGGAACGGCAGTTTCTGCTGGCCGTGACCCTGAGCATCCGGAACACGGATCCGGATGATGAGATTGTCATCACGAAGGTCACCTATTTTAATTCAAAAGGGAAAGTACTGGAAGAATATCTGAAAGAGCCGGTCACTCTGGAAGGAATGTCCGCTACCCGGTATGTGGTCCATGAATCAGACAAGGCCGGAGGGTCCGGCGCCAGTTTTGTGGTAAAATGGGAAGCGCTCAAACCAGTGAATCCGCCCATCATCGAAACAGTGATGATCGGGGCTAAGACCCAGCAGGGCATCTCTTTTACCTCCCGGGGGCAGGTGATCGAAGAAAAATAAACCGGTATTGGATAAAGGTGTCAGCAGGCTTCTGGATCTGACACTTTCTGCAGTTTCTGAAGATTTTCCGGCTTGCCCAGGGCGATGAGCAGGTCCCCGGCCTCAATCACGGTTTCCGGGCCCGGATTGAACACCATGTCCCCGGATGATTTTTTTATGCCGACAATAAGAATGTCAAACCGTGGCCGAATCCCGGAATCCTTGACCGGCTTACCCACCAGTTCGGAACGGTCTGACACCGGCAATTCCTCCATCTGAAGATTGATATCCCCCCGGATGGCCAGATCCATCAGGCTGGTGGCCGTCGGCCTGAGCACACTTTGAACCAGGCGCAGGCCCCCGATACTGTAAGGCATGAACACCCGCTTTGCGCCTGCCTGTTTCAGCCGAGGCACATGAGATTCCGTATCGGTTCTCGCCACAATGGTGATATCCGGATTCAGCTGCCGGGAGGTCAGGGTGACAAACACATTGGCCGCATCCTCGGCCAGGGCCGTGATCAGACATCTGGCTTTTTTCAAACCGGCGGACAGAAGCACCTCATCCATGGTGGCATCCCCGGCGATAAACAGCATTTTCTGATTCTCCAGCTGTTCCAGGGTTCTCGGATTTCTTTCAATCACCACCACGTCAAACCCTTCATTTTTGATCCCCTGTGCCACCACCCGGCCGATTCTGCCGTATCCGCAGACAATATAATGGCCGGTGAGTTCATCAATGATTTTCTGCACCCTGCGCCTCCCGAGAAGATTTTGAAACTTACCTTCCACCAACATCTGGGCCAGCGACCCCCCCAGATAAAAAAACGCGCCGACCCCGCCGAAAATCACCAGGATGGTCATGACCCGGGCGATGTCGGACAGCGGCCGAACTTCCATGAATCCCACCGTGGAAAGGGTGATGATCACCATGTACACGCTTTCGATGAAGCTCCACCCTTCCAGCATCATATACCCGGATGTACCGAACAGAATCACCAGAAAAATGAAAAAACTGCCCATGACAATGGACCAGCCAAAAGGGTATTCCGTGCGCATCTGCAACCGGAACCCTTTGAGCTTTTTCAGCAGACTCATTCACATCCTCCATGCAGTTCGTGATGCCGGTTGCTTCAAGGACGTTTTACCATAAATGGTGGCAGAGCAATAGTCAAGTCATTACAGTCATGCCTTCAAGACAAAGAATCCCAGAATGCACGACTCTGTTCGCTCATGGTGGATCTCCGCACATTTGAATCCGGGGGTCCGGCACCATTGGACGGTCCGGTTCCGGTCAGCCGGCGGATCCGCTCGTCCAGGGGCGGATGGGTGGAGAAAAGGCCGGCAAACTTCTTGCCGGACAAGGGGTTCACAATAAACATGTGGGCCGTGGATGGATTGGCATTCACCGCAACGCCCCGGCGGGTATACTCACCCAATTTATTCAAGGCTGACGCCAGCCCCTGGGGCCGGCCCGTCACCTGGGCTGCCGTGGCATCGGCCAGGTATTCCCTGGACCGGGACACGGCCATCTGTATCACCATGGCCGCCAGCGGCGCCAGCATGGACATGACAATGACCCCCACGATTCCGGGACCGCCCCCCTGGTTGTCTCTGCCTCCGAAAATGGCAGTAAACCGGGCCATGGACGCCACAAACATGATAGCGCCGGCCAGAGTCGCCACAATGGTGGAGATCAGGATATCCCGGTTCTTGATGTGGCCCAGTTCATGGGCCAGCACCCCTTCCAGTTCCTCCTGGTTCATCAGGCGCAGCAGTCCTTCCGTCACCGCCACCACCCCGTGCTCCGGATCCCTGCCAGTGGCAAAGGCATTGGGGGCCTGCTCGGGAATCACATACAGTTTGGGCATGGGCAGGCCGGCCCGCCGGGCCAGTCTTGCCACGGTATCATGCAGTCCCGGTGCCTGGGACCGGTCCAGGGGCTGGGCCCGGTACATCCTGAGCACAATGGTATGGGACTGCCAGTAGGAAAAAAAGTTCATGGCCAAAGCGATGATCAAAGCGATCACCATGCCGGTCTGCCCACCCAGGGCATATCCCAGCACCAGGAACAGCCCGGTCATGGCGGTCAGCAGAAAAACGGTCTTTATGTGGTTTCCCATGGGTCTCCTCGTGAAATCAAGTTGTCATCAACGTCATTTTTTAATCCAAATAATAAGATCCATCGACCCGAAATCAAGAGAGCTCCCCGGCGGCTTTTTGCTATGCAAAAATCTTTTTTGCAATACATCATTTTCTGATATAACCTGTTTGAAACGAAGGACAGGAATCCAGGGTCTGTCCTTGCAAGCTGAAAAGGAAATGACATTTTGCTGCCGGCATGGCTTCAATATCGGTTAAACCAGTCTCACCCCACCAC
>JBFLKI010000308.1:0-4094 GCA_040883135.1 Desulfotignum sp.
CCGCCGATTTTACCGTACACCGGACAGACATTCAGGCAGGCAGAGCACCTTATGCAGCAGAGCATTTCACGAAACGCCGGATCTGCCAGGATCCGGGTGCGGCCGTTGTCAATGACAATCAGGTGAAACGCCTCCGGGCCGTCCGGAAATCCGACCGGTCCAGGGCCTCCCACATAACTGACATATCCGCCGAGTTTCTGGGCTGCGGCACCGGTGGACAGCAGCCGGAACAGGATGTCATGATCCGTGAGGGTGGCCACGACCCGTTCCATGCCCATGAATGCGACATGTACCTTCGGAAGCGTGGAAGACATTCGAATGTTGCCCTCGTTGGAGACCGTGGTGATGTGCCCGGTCTGGGCACAGGCCAGGTTGCACCCGGTGATCCCCATGTCCGCGGTGAGAAACGCTTCCCGAAGGGCGGCTCGGGCCGCCTGGGTCAGTGCGGCCGGATCATCCGTGTAATCGATGCCCAGTTTTTCGGCAAACAGTTGTCCCACCTGTTCCCGGGTCTTGTGAATCGCAGGCGCAATGATATGGGAGGGTTTTTCCCCGGCCAGCTGGATGATATACTCTCCCAGGTCGGTTTCGGTGACCGTGATGCCTTCGGATTCCAGCGCCGTATTCAGCCCCACTTCCTCGGTCACCATGGATTTGCCCTTGACCACGGACCGGACCCCGTGCTGTTTTGCCACATCCAGGCAGTAGGCAACCGCCTCGGCCCCGTCCCGGGCAAAAAATATCTGCCCCCCGTTCTCCGTTACCCGGTCCGCCAGTTCTTCCAGCAAAAGATCCAGGTTGTCGATGGCCCGGCGCCGAATGGCATGGGCCTGCTGACGGATGCCGGGGCCTTCGGGCTGTTGGCCATACATCTGCTGCGTGGCCGGTCCCAGCCGGGACTGGACACTGGAGAGCGCCCCCTGCAGCCGGGAGTCGGCCAGGGCCTTCCGGCTCCGCTCAATATATTTTTCCGTGGTAAAGGGGGTCATGAGGGTTCCCTTTCATTTTCAGAAACGAGCAGTTCCGCGATATGCCGGACCTTGATTCGGTGTCCCATCCGGTTCAGATATCCTTCGATGTTCAGAAGACACCCCAGGTCGCAGCCCACCACCGTGTCCGCCCCGGTTTCCAGGATCCGGGCCGCCTTGTCCGCCACCAGGGCCGTGGAAATATCCGGATATTTGACGGCAAAGGTCCCGCCGAATCCGCAGCACCGGTCCGATGGTGCCATCTCTTTGAATGTCAGTCCCTTTATCCCGGACAGCAGCGCCCGGGGCTGCCGCCCGATGCCCAGGGTGCGCAGCAGGTGACACGAATCATGATAGGTCACTGTCCCGTGATACACCGCCCCCACATCCGTGACCTTCAGGACATCCACCAGGAATTCGGTCAGTTCATACACTTTGGCCCCGACCGCTTCGGCCCGGCGCTGCCATTCCTTGTCCCCTTCAAACAGTTCCGGGTAGTGATGCCGGACCATGGCCGTGCAGGACCCGGAGGGACAGACAATGCACTCCGCCGATTCAAACACCCGGATAAAATGCCGGGCCGATCGGCGGGCTGCGGTCCGGTAACCGGCGTTGAAGGCCGGCTGGCCGCAGCAGGTCTGATCCTGGGGAAAACAGGTCCGGATCCCCAACCGGTCGAACAGCCGGACCATGCCCATGGCCGCATCCGGGGCCATGGCATCCACCATGCACTGGACAAACAGGGTCACTTCTGAAATCACGGGTTTCATGAGGTCATCCAATAAAATAGCCGGGCAGCCAGGTCAGCAGGCCGGGAAACAGGATACACAGCAGCACCGCCAGGATCTGGAGTCCCACAAAGGGAATCACCCCCCGGTAGATGTCCGATGTCTTCACGTGCGGGGGCGTGATCCCTTTCAGGTAGAAAATGGAATACGCAAACGGCGGGGTCAGGAACGAAATCTGGAGATTGAGCATGACCAGGACCGCAAACCAGATGGGATCGAATCCCAGTTCCGCGGCAATGGGGGTGATCAGCGGCACCACGATAAAAATAATGCCCATCCAGTCAATGAACATCCCCAGCAGGATCAGCAGCAGCATGATGACGAACAGCGCTCCCCACCGGCCGAACGGCAGGGTGGAAAACAGATCGATGATTACGTCATCTCCGCCCAGGGTGACAAATACCGTGGAAAAAAACGAGGCACCCACCGCGATCATCATGATCATGCTGGTGATGCTCAGGGTTTCATATCCCGCCCGTTTCAGGGTCTTGAAATCCAGCTGCCCATAGCCGGCCGCCAGAAGCATGCTGGCAATGACCCCGACCGCGGCGGCTTCCGTGACGGCGGCGATGCCCATGAAAATACTGCCCAGAACCGCGGCAATCAACAGCATGGAGGGCAGCACCGCACTCACGAAAAGCCACAGTTTCTGCCGGGCCGGCACGGCCCGTTCCTCCGGCGGCATGGGCGGGCCGTCCTGGGGCCGGAAATAACAGCGGATGCCGATGTAGATCATGTACAGCACCGTGAGCAGGATGCCCGGAACCACGGACCCTAAAAACAGTTTTCCCACGGACAGCTGGGCAATGGGCCCGTAAATTACGATCATGACACTGGGGGGGATCAGGATGCCCAGGGTCCCGCCGGCACAGACACTTCCGCAGGCAAGGGATTTGTCATACCCGTTTTTCAGCATGGCCGGCAGCGCCATCAGCCCGATGGTCACTTCCGATGCCCCCACCACGCCGGTGGTGGCGGCAAAGATCGCGGAAATGGCAATGGTGCTGATCCCGAGCCCGCCCCTCAGCCCGCCCCACAACAGGTACATGGCGTTGAACAGGCGGCGGGCCACACCGGATTTTTCCATGAAGACCCCCATGAACAGAAACAGCGGGACTGCCAGGAGGGTATAATTGGTCATCAAACCGAACAGCCGGGTGATAAAAAATCCGAAGATCTCCGGCCCGACATTGACCAGTCCGAAAATCATGGCCACCCCGCCCAGCACAAACGCGGTGGGAAATCCCAGAAAAATCCCCAGAAACAGGGCAACGAACATCAGCAATACGGATAACTCAGGACTCATGGACCGGTTCCTTTCCCAGCAGCGTCATCAGCTTGCGCACAAAATCCGCCACCCCCTGCAGCACCAGCAGGAACAACCCGATGGGCATCAATGTCTTGAAGGGGTAGATCAGCGGCTGCCAGTAGCTCTGCATGGACCGTTCCTGCACGGACCAGGAAAACATCACGTACGGATACAGGTAGACCAGCATGCCGATCCACAGTGGAAAAAAGAACACCAGGTAACAGATCACATCAATGGCCGCCTGGGTCCGGGTGGAAAACCGGCTGGAAAAAATATCGATCCGCACATGCCGCCGGTGCCTCAATGCATAGGCCTGGCCGAAAAGAAAAAACGTGCCGCCCAGCATGTAGCTGATGTCAAAGGCCCATTTGGTCGGGCTGTTAAACGCATACCGGGCAATGATTTCATACCCCAGCACCAGGGTCAGCGCCACCACCAGATAGATGATGACCGCTGCCGTGGCATCGCTGATGCCGTCAATGAATGCCGTGACTCGATTCCAGGTTGTCATCCCTCTCCCTTTGGGTCTGCCGGTTAATCCACCGCCGGGGTCATCAGCTGGCGGTAATTGTCATACCCTTTCCGAAATGCTCTCTGGGATGCCAGCACTTTGGCAAAAAACGGATCCTGGGCCGCTTTTTTATCCAGCAGGACCCGGGCCTTTTCTGCCAGGTCCTTTTGAATGGCAGGATCCAGGTATTCGATCTGTACCCCTTTTTCCTTGAAAAATGCCAGGGCCTCAATATCGTCATGAATGGCCAGGGTCACCATTTCCAGGGTGGTGGCCTGGGCCGCGAAACGCACGATCGCCTGGAGATCTTCAGGCAGTTCCGCCCAGGATTTTTTGTTGACGGTAATATCCAGGAAGGTACTGGGCTGATGAATGCCCGGCACCAGCAGGTATTTGGCAATTTCGTGAAACGCCAGGTCTTTGTCCATGGATGGGATGCTGAATTCACCGGCATCCAGGACGTTACGCTGGAGCGCCTCATAAATCTCCCCGGCCGGCAGCATCATCACCGATGCACC
>JBFLKI010000055.1:0-4497 GCA_040883135.1 Desulfotignum sp.
AATCTGATCCTGGAAAAACCGGGCCGGTCACAGCCGGATCCGGTTGATGGACAGATCCGCCAGGTTCATCTGCCCCAGGTTCATGTCCGAGGCGATCTGGATGTGACGGATGTCGGCCGGTTCGGTGCCGAACAGTTTGGCAGCAGCCGCGTCCGCCGCCACAAGATCGGTGGAGATCACCTGGGCCTTCATGGATACCACATCATTGACCGACACCCCCCGGGGGCCGTTGCGCGTCATGACGTTGAAGGCGTCCACCACCGTGAGGTCCGGGGGCCGGAAAGAGGCAAAATCCGCGATGCACTGGTGAAGGTCGTTCCGGTGCCAGTACCACCGGTCCCACACCACCCCCATCAGGTTTTTCATGCCGATGGTGACCATGGAAGAGCTGTGGTGTTTCAACACCGGCACGTTGATGAACACATCCGCTTCGAGAAGAGCCTCATGGACCCTGGCTTCGGTGAGCCGTTTCCCCATGGGCACGTTTACCTGCTGGTAATACCCTTTGCTGTCACCGGAGATGATTCTGCCGCCGGCATCTTTCACCGCTTTTTCAATGCCACTGTTCCGGTAGGTCCGGGTCCAGTTGTCACAGGTATGGTCGAACACGGTGACGGTTTTCGCCCCGGCGGACAGGCAGTGTTCTACAATCCGCTTCACCAGTGCCGGATGGGTGTTGCCGGCCCGTTCCGGGGGCACGTCCCAGCCGATGTTCGGCTTGACAAGGACGTTGCTGCCTTTGGGTACAAACGTCTGTATGCCGCCCATGGCGGCGATGCCGCTGTCAAACATCTGGTCCGGCTCCCCGCCCCGGACCGCCACCAGATCCCAGGCAGGGGTCCCTTGTGTCTGTGAGGCGGCCCAGAGCCTGCCCATTTTCGGGAACACCAGCGTAGACCCGGCCGCGATCCCGCTTGTGATGGTCTTTTTCAAAAAATCTCGTCGATCCATGGCATCGTCTCCTTCCGGTTCTGTTACGATTCACCCCTCCGGCAGATTCAGGCAACATCATTTTATCTGTTCGTGCCTTTGAGCGCAACGGGGTTTTTGTTTTTGATCATGAATCCGGGCACCGAACCTTTCTTGACATTCCGGACAAAAACCGGCACTACCCAGCCAGAAAGGACGTCCAGGATGATCAAAGAAAAAATCACACATTACTTTGAAACCAGACATGAAGCCGCTGCGGTCTACCTGTTCGGATCTTTTGCTTCTGAAAAAAACCACCCTGCAAGTGACGTAGACCTGGCCATCCTGTTTTTGCCGGCACACCTGCCATCAGCGGACCGGTTATGTGACCGATACATCACCGAACTTGGCAGACTTCTAAGAAAAGACATTCATCCTGTTGTGATGAACCGGGTCAAGAAACAATCGGCCATGCCGCTGGAAAAATTTCTGGCCAGCCCGGATGCCCAGGATATCGTTCTGTTCAATCTGCACCTGGCGGTTCAGGGCTGCATTGACATGGCAAAAATCCATGCCGCCTGCCGCCATGACATCCGGGATCTTTCCGCGTTTACCGCCGCAGTGATGACCGCGTTCAACCTCTAATACCGGACACGGATTTTATCGATACACTGAGCGTTCTTCTAGTGCAGGCGCAGCGACTGGATGTGCCGGATCAGATCCGGAAACGGCGGTTTCTCAAAATTTCTTTTTTTCAGGTAGATATTGATCTGGTCATTGAGCACCTCCGTGTCCGGGAACAGCCCCATCAGTTGACCCTTCTCCAGCTCCTTCAACACCGTGTACCGGGGAACGAATCCCACTCCCATGGATGACAGGGCCGCATTGATGATCCCCCGGACACTGGAAATCCGGATCACGGCGTCACACCCGAAATCCGCCTGGCCGGCCAGGGCATTGATGAAATTCTTCCACCAGAGCAGGTCCTTGTCAAAAGACAGCAGGCGGCACCGGGACAGATCGGCAATGCTTTGAATCCGGTGATCGGTTACATACGATCTGGTGGCGATCACCACATACTCTTCTCTCATCAACGGCACGCACACCAGGCTTTCATGCACATGAGGGACACAGTCCACAATGATATCCAGCTCATCTGAAAAAAGCGGCTCCAGCAGATACGGATCCAGGAAAAAATCCACGTGGATGTAGGGATGACGTTTCAGAAAAGGGGCCATGCCCTTTATGAGTATGGATGAACCGAATTCCGCCGGTGCCCCCAGGGTCAGGGAAATTCGATGCCCTTTGCCGACTGCCAGGCGGTCCAGGGTGTCATCGATCCGGTCGAAAATACCGGCGCACTGGTGAAACAGAAATTCCCCTTCCCTGGTGAGGCGGAATTTTCTGCCGGACCGGTCCACCAGATCATACCCCAGATCCGCCTCCAGTTTTCTGATGGCATGGCTGATGGCGGACTGGGTCAGGCACAGCCGTTGGGCACATCCGGTGTAGCTGCCGGCTTTGGCCAGGGTGTGAAAGGTTTTCAGCTTGTTCAGGTCCACCTGCATGGCACTTCGTTATTCCGAACGTTCGCGTTCTTCGGTCACACAGTAGATGCCTTCACCCTTGAACGCCGGCCTGAAACACAGATTGTCGGATTTGCACAGGGCCGGACGGATATCCCCGCCGCGCCACCGGTTGATCAGATCTGGTTCCCGGATCAACGGCCGGCACAGGGAGATATAGTCTGCTGTTCCGGCGGCAACCAGATCCCGGGCCTTATCCAGAGAACGGATCCCGCCCACCAGGATTACGGGGATATCCAGGGCCTGTTTAAATGCTGCGGCCCCGGCCTGAAAACAGGCTTCTTTTTCCGGGCTGTTGATGCCCAGCCGGCTGGGAGACCGGGTTTTGCTGGTCAGAAACCCGCCGGACACCTCCACGGCATCGATGCCGGCATCCACCAGCAATCCGGCGGTCTTGACGGAATCTTCCAGCGTCAGGCCGCCTTCCACATCATCCCAGGCATTGATTTTCACCAGCACGGGAAAATCCGGTCCCAGGGTTTTGCGGATGGCCGCCACAGTTTCACAAAGGGCCCGGCTGCGGTTCTCTATGGATCCTCCATAATCATCCTGCCGCCGATTGTAGGCCGGAGACAGAAACTGGCTGAACAGGTACCCATGGGCCGCATGGACCTGGACCCCGTCAAATCCGGCTGTCTTTGCCCGTTCAGACGCCCGCACATACGCTTTGACCAGACGCTGAATGTCTTCGATGGTCAGTTCATGTCGGGGGGTCTTTGCCAGTCCATCAAACACGGACACGGCCCGGGGCGGTATCCGGCTCAGGGCTTCAGCGGCAAACGTGCCGGCATGGGCCAGCTGGGCCACCATTTTTCCCCCGGCCCGGTGCACGGTTTCGGTCATGGATCTGAGGCCCGGGATCAGTTCGTCTTTGTATAATCCCATCTGCTTCGGGCCTGCCTGGCCCTCGGGCACCACATAGGCATGGCCGGAAATGATCAGGCCCACCCCGCCTCCGGCCAGTTCAGTCACCGTTTCAGTCAGCCGGGGGGTCACCGCACCGTCATCGTCAGCCATCCCTTCCCAGGTGGCGGACCGGACAAACCGGTTGGGCAGTGTCATACCGTTGATCTGTGTGAGATCGAATAAATCGGTCATATGTTTTCCTGTGTCATTCTTAAGGGTTCGCATATCAGTTCTGTTTCTGTTTAATAAACCACCTGTTCCAACAGATCAAGGGCTCTTTTCCTGTCTGTCCGTCGGCATAAAACAGATCCGGACCTGATATTTGGATTTCCCATCTTCTACCGTGTATGCTATGGTTCATGACAGACTGAATCCATCAGTCAAAACCCGGTTATGAATCAGGAGGGATGTTCATGCGGATTGTAGGAATTTCAGGTAGTCCCATCAAAAAGGGGAATCTGGAAACTTTTTTATATCACATCATGACCCTGGCAGAGGAAAAAGGGCTTGAAACCGAAACCATTCACCTGGCCGAACATGACATCCAGCACTGTACCCACTGCAACTTCTGCCTGGCCAAACAGACGCCGGGCCGCTACTGCGCCATTGATGACGATGCCCAGGTCCTGTTTGAAAAGCTGGAAAGGGCCGATATCATTGTTTTTGCCAGTCCGGTATATTTTATGCGGACCAGCGGACGGATGGCCACCTTCATCGACCGGCTGCGGGTCTTTATCTTCGGGAAAGAGGCGGGCGGCAGACTCAGAAACAAGATCGGCATGAGCGCGGGGGTGGCCTGGCTGCGCCACGGCGGCATCGAAACCACCCACCTGTCCCATATCCAGGCATTTGTCACCCTGGACATGATCCCTGCTACCATCCATTCCTGCATCAGCCCTCTGGGTGCGTCCGCTCTGGCCAGCCGGCACGGGGCCGGGGTTTTTGACCCTGCGGTCCGGGTGGGAATTCAGGAAGATGATGATGGATTGAAATCGGCCCGGGCCCTGCTGGACCGGGCCGTGGAACTGGCTGCACTGATTCATCCCGGGCGCCCCACCGCCAGGTAACCAGGAAAATCAGCTCAATGCCAGACAGG
>JBFLKI010000309.1:0-3652 GCA_040883135.1 Desulfotignum sp.
GATCACATCGGTGTCTCCAAACGCATTGAAAACGAGGCGGAAAGAACCCGTCTGCGGGAACTGCTGCTCGCCATCCGGAAAAATGACTTCGGATATATTTTAAGAACCCAGTCTCTGGGCGTGACAGCCGATACCATTCACAAGGAAATGGAATTTCTCACCAACACCTGGGAAGAGATTCAGAACAAAAACCAGATCACATCGGCCCCGTCCCTGGTGTACAAAGACCTGACCGTCACCTACCGCGCGGTACGGGACCTTCTGGCCAATGAAGCGGACAAGCTGATCATCGACTCCCCGGTGGAATATGAGCAGGTCCGCCGGTTTCTCAGAAAACTGATGCCGGATGTGAAGCTGAGTGTCTCACTGTATCAGGGCCGGGAACCGATTTTTGAAGCCTACAATATCGAAGGGGATGTGGCCCGGGCCCTGAAAAAAAAGGTGTGGCTCAAATCCGGGGGCTATATCGTCATCGAGCAGACCGAGGCCCTGGTTGCCATCGATGTCAATACGGGCCGGTACGTGGGCAAACACAATTTTGATGAGACCATCTTGAAAACCAACCTGGAAGCGGTCAAAGAGATTGCCTACCAAATCCGGCTGCGCAACATCGGCGGGATCATCATCATCGATTTCATCGACATGAAAAAAGAGGCCCACAAGGAAAAAGTGATGACGCTCCTCAACGAGGCCATGAAAAAAGACAAAAGCCAGACCAACATTCTGCCGTTGACTGAGCTGGGCCTGGTGCAGATGACCCGCAAAAGAACCCGGCGCAACCTGACCCGGACCCTGTGTGAGCCCTGTTTCTACTGCAACGGTACCGGTCACCTGCTGTCCAAAAAATCGATCTGCCACAAAATTTACCGGGACCTGGTGTCCGAAGCCGGGGATATCATGGGCAACCGGTTCACAGTCAAGGTCCATCCGGATATTGCCCAGCTGCTCCACGGCCGGGAAAAGCACCTGATCGCTTCTCTGGAAACCCAGTTTTCCAAACCCATTGCCATTTATCCGGAACCCCACTATCATCTGGAGGAATACCATATTTTTGAGTCCCTGGTGAAATGAACCGATTCCACAGTTGACTTTTTGACCCAAAAAAAATATGATATTATGTTTATGATGATCAGTGGAACAACCCCAAGGTGATAATCACATTTAGTTGAAGGATTAAAATTTTATGAAACGTACATTTCAGCCAAGCAACCGGAAAAGAACCAGAAAACACGGATTTCTCAAAAGAATGTCCACCCCGGGCGGAAAGCGGGTGATTCGGGCCAGGCGGGCCAAAGGCAGAAAAAGACTGGCATTGTAAAAAGAGATGGATTGAAGGACTTTTCATTACCCAAAGAGATTCGGCTCAGAAAACGGGTCGAATACGTGACGCTTTCAAAACAGGGAAAACCGATATACTCGGATTATTTTTTAGCCATTGTCTGTGACCGGTCGAACGAGCACAACCGAATCGGCATTACCGTATCAAAAAAAGTGGGGAATGCAGTCGCGCGGAACAGGATCAAACGACTTATCAGAGAATATTTCAGACACAGGAAACATTCGATTCCGGGAACCAGGGATATCAATATCATTGCAAGAAAGGGTCTGACTTCGCTATCCAACCGGCAGATAACTGAGAACCTTGATAAACTTTTTACAAAAATAGCACTGGCCAGAATGAATGATTAAACAGCTATTGTTAATATTGATTAAATTTTATCAATTTTTTATATCACCGCTGACAGGACAGAACTGCCGATTTTATCCGACCTGTTCCGCCTATGCGGTTGAGGCGGTTCAGAAACACGGCAGCCTCAGGGGCAGCTGGCTGGCGGCAAAACGGATATTGCGTTGTCATCCATTTCATGCAGGGGGATTTGATCCGGTTCCATAATTGGTCCATACACCCGACTGTTTCCTCTTCCTTGTAACAGCTGTTTGAAAAACACTTTCAAACCGAGGAGAGAAAATGGATGAACAAAAACGATTGTTGTTAGCGGTATTACTTTCTGTGGTGGTCCTTGTGGGCTATCAGTTCTTTTTTGTCACCCCGCCGCCTGACCCCAATCCTGCCCAGACCACCCGGGAATCCCGGGAAACGGTCCCGTCACCCGATGACACCCATTCGGCCGTTTCCGACTATACACCGGTAGACAGTAAAACACCGGTTTCCATCGATCCGACCGAACCGGCTGATTTCAGAACCATTTCCGTGTCCACCCCGCTGTATGACATTGTCATATCCGAACATCTGGCAACGGTCACCAGCCAGTTGCTGAAAAAATACAAATCCAGTAACGGATCATCCACCGAACAGAAACAGATGGTGGATCCACGGCTGTCAAAGGGCACGTTGATCACCAGCACCCGGGGGGGCATCATTGAAGGGCTCGAAAATGCCGTGTTCACCGCTGACACGGACAGCACTGCCGTGAACCTGACCCAGGGAAGCCGGACGTTAAGCTTTACATGGACCAGTCCCCGGGGCATCACAGTCCAGAAAATCTACACATTTCAGGCGGATTCCTATCTGATCGACTGCGACATCGTGATTCAGAACGGTTCGGACATGCCGCTGACCGATGCCCTGGTGATCACCACCCCCGGCATTTATGATGAGGAAACCAAAAAACGGTCCCGGTTTGCCTTTCAAGGGCCGGTGGCCTATATCAACAACGAATTCGTTTCCATCAAACCCAAAGACATCGAGGATCAGGACACGTTCACCGGCGATATCGGCTGGACCGGATACACGGACCGGTATTTTCTGACGGCGGTCCTTCCCGATGCCCAAGGAGACGGGCAGCTCAAACTCCAGTATGAAAACGACATCGTCGAAAGCCGCCTGGTCTGGCAGATGGACCGGCTCGATCCGGGCAAACAGGGAGAATACCCGTTCACCTATTATCTGGGACCCAAAAGCCTCAAGGTGTTGAGTCAATATGACAATACATTGAAAAAAGCCATTAATTTCGGTTTTTTCGATATTCTTGCCAAACCGCTGCTCATTACCATGAACTTCATTCATGACCTGATTCCCAACTATGGGGTAGCCATTATTCTGCTGACCGTCCTGATCAAGCTCATTTTCTGGCCCCTGGGAACCAAAAGCTACAAATCCATGAATGAGATGAAAAAAGTTCAGCCCCTGATGATGAAAATCCGGGAAAAATATAAAGATGACAAACAGCGGATGAACCAGGAAATCATGGGGCTGTACAAGACATACAAGGTCAATCCCGCCTCGGGATGTCTGCCGCTGCTGGTTCAGATGCCGATTTTCTTTGCCCTGTACCGGATGCTTTACCAGGCCATCGAACTGCGGCACGCGCCCTTTGTGGGATGGATCAAGGACCTGTCCGGACCGGACCGGCTGTTCCATTTCGATTTTGCCATTCCTTTGATGGAAGCACCTTACGGCATCCCCGTCCTCACCCTGATCATGGGCGCCTCTTTTCTGCTCCAGCAGAAAATGACGCCGACGGCAGGCGATCCCATGCAGGCAAAAATGATGATGCTCATGCCCATTTTCATGACGGTGCTGTTTATCAATTTTCCCTCCGGTCTGGTCCTGTACATGCTGGTGAACAACATCATCTCCATGGGTCAACAGTATTACACCCAGAAAAAATTTTCCAAATAGCAGGAGGTA
>JBFLKI010000310.1:0-7501 GCA_040883135.1 Desulfotignum sp.
GCCCCGATACCCAGCAATTGAAGCCCCCGGTGCCTGGATGCCAGCAGATGTCGGCACCGGACCGTTCCGACGGCGATTCTCAAAAATGGATGACACAAGATCTCGTCCACCCGATTCTGATGGACAAATGCGGCCATAATCCGCTCGGATTCTCTACTGATCCGGGCCGGGGTCACGCGTCCGGAATAATATTGATGGATATACGCATGTTTCAAGGCGTCCAGTGCCCGGGCTGGATCATTCTGTGCGGCGGCGGCAAATTTCCAGGCACCGATGGAGGTCCCCCAGAGGGCCAGGGGTTCTTTGCGGCCCCTGAACCAGCTTGAGAAGATGGCGGAGTCCAGGCCATACAGCACCAGCCATTTGGCTGCACCGGAGGCTCCGAGTACCAGGCGGATGTCCGCCGGGGTCAACCCGTTCTCCTTGATATGTTCATAGGCTTTTCTGCCGGCAGCGATCACGAGATCTTCGGTCATGTCAGTCATCCTTGTTAAGCCCTTTTCCGGTAGGGTCATCCGCGCCGGTTCATCAACGGCGGTCACTATACCATTGTCAGTTTCTCGTTTCAATGCCCGGCCGGCCTAAAGGATCACGGTTCGGGATATACTGGACTTTGCATCACAAACACAGTATAACCCCGCGGATGTAGTTTTGTCAGACCATGACGCCAAGCCTGAAGAAGCATGGCCCCCTGAAAGAGAAGGCGGACAATGGTTATTTCATGTAACAACAATCGAGCAAACTTTTAAGGAGAGCCGATGAACGATCCCATACATACAGGCACCCGGGCGGTCTGGGGCGGAGAAGAAAAATCATGGATGCAGGGCGCCACCCAGGTGCCGGTGGTGCACAGTGTATCCTTCGGGTACCAGGACATGGATGAATGGCTCCAGGTGGCAAAAGGGGAACGCCCCGGACATATCTACGGCAGAAACACCAACCCCACGGTCCAGGCGTTCGAGGAAAAAGTGCGGCTGCTGGAAGGGGGAGAGGCCGCCACCAGCGCCGCTACGGGCATGGGCATCATCAGCAGCGCCCTGTTTGCTCTTTTGCGTGCCGGAGACCAGGTGGTGTCCATCAAGGACACCTATGGCGGAACCAGCAAGCTGTTTTTCGAATTCCTTCCCCGGTTCAATGTGAATGCCGTCCTGTGCAACACATCGGACCATGCCGCTATTGAAGCGGAAATCGCCAAAGGCTGCAACCTGGTATACCTGGAAACCCCCACCAATCCTACCATCAAGATCCTGGATCTGGAGCGGCTGGCGGCTGCGGCCAAGAAAGTCGGTGCCATTGTGATCGTGGATAACACCTTTGCCACACCCATCAACCAGAACCCCCTGCAGCTCGGGGCGGACCTGGTCCTTCACAGCGCCACCAAGTTTTTAGGCGGTCATGCCGATGCCCTGGGCGGGGTGATCTGCGGCAACCGGGACCTGGTGAAAAAAATCTACCATTTCCGGGAAATCAACGGCGCCACCCTGCACCCCATGGCGGCTTATCTTTTGCTTAGAGGCATGAAAACCCTTCACCTTCGCGTGGCCCGTCAGAACGAGAGCGCCCTGGAGATCGCCCGGTTTCTTTTCGAACATCCGGGGGTGGGCCGGGTCTATTATCCGGGCCTGGAAACCCATGACAACCATGAGATCGCCTGCCGGCAGATGCGCGGTTTCGGGGGGATGCTCAGTTTCGAACTCAGGGAAAACACCCTGGAAGCGGCCAAACGGTTCCTGCCCCGGCTCAAGTTTGCCCATGCCGCCGCCAATCTGGGTGCCGTGGAAACCATCGTGGGGATGCCCGCCACCACCAGCCATGTGGAATGCACGGCACAGGAACGGGCCGCCATGGGGATTCCCGAAGGCCTGATCCGGTATTCCACCGGCATCGAAGATCCCCGGGACCTGATCTCGGACCTGAAGCAGGCTCTGGAAGATATGTAGCGCTTTCTTCTTGACATGCCCGGCGTTCCTGCCATAATAAGTGTCACATATTGAAACATAAGTCCTATAATATGTGACAAATTGGTCCGTAACCCCAAATTGGCAGGCAGGATAACAATGACGGGAAAAAAATATTACAACATCGCTTCTCTTGAAAAAGGCATCCGAATCCTGGAGCTGCTGGCAACCCATGGCGAGCTGAGCGTGAGTGAGGCGGCCCGGCTCATGGCCACCAACCGGGCCGGCAGTCACCGGTTCATCTCCACACTCAAGGACCTGGGATATGTGGAAAAAAACAGCGGCAACAAGTACCAGCCCACCTTGAAAATCATGGCCCTGGCACAGAAGGTGGCGAACCGGTTCGAAATCCGCCGCCTGGCAAAACCCTACATGCACCAGCTGTCCATGATGTACAAGGAGACCATCAACCTGGGACTGTTCAAGAACCAGGAGATCATCCATATCGACAAAATCGACAGTCTGGAGGTGCTCCGGATGGACTCGGCCTTAGGAGACAAGGCCCCGGCCTACTGCACCGGGCTGGGAAAATCGATCCTGGCGTTTTTGCCGGACCATGAGCTGACCTATTATCTGAACAAGGTAGAACGGCGCTCTCTGGCTCCCAACACCATCACGGACAGGGATGAATTTCTGGTGGAATTGGCGCGAATCCGCCGGAACCGATATGCCATTGACGACGAAGAGATGAGCATCGGGCTGCGCTGCATTGCCGCTCCCATATTTGATCACAAACAGTATCCCGCTTATGCCATCAGCATTTCCGGACCGGCCATGCGCCTGACCCACCGGGCCCTGGAAAACATGAAAGCCGAAATCCTTAAGGTGTCTGACGAATTGTCCCACAAAATGGGCAGCGACTGAGCCGTTCTTTCATTTTTTCAAACAACCTGTAAAAAATCCTTGACAATCGTCAGGGATTTTTTTTATCACATATATGTCACGCAATTAAAACAATAGTCACATTATTTGTGACAAACTCAGTATTACGAACAGGGGAAACGATATGACACAGAAAAAACTCACCCGATGGGACCTTCAGTCGAAAAAACAGGCCGGCGAAAAAGTCGTGTGGATCACGGCCTATGATTACTGGACCGCCACCTTTGCCCAGGCCGCGGGCATGGATATGATTCTGGTGGGGGACTCTTTGGGCATGTGCGTGTATGGATACGAAGGCACGGTGCCGGTGACCATGGACCAGTGCATCGTGCACAGCGAAGCGGTGCGGCGGGGTGCCCACGATACCTTTGTGATCGGCGACATGCCGTTTCTGTCCTACCAGGTCAGCGTGCCGGATGCGGTGCAAAACGCGGGTCGGTTTCACAAGGAAGCCGGCGTGGACGCCATCAAACTGGAAGGCGGCAAGCGGGTGTGTCCCCAGATCCAGGCCATTGCCGATGGCGGCATGCTGGTGATGGGGCATATCGGACTCACGCCCCAGAGTTCCGGCCAGCTGGGGGGATTCAAGGCCCAGGGCCGAACCGCAGAAGCTGCCAGGGATTTGATCGAGGACGCCAAAGCCATTCAGGAAGCCGGGGCGTTCGCCCTGCTGGTGGAAGCCGTGCCCCCGGAAGTATGCGGGATCATCAGAGACACGTTGACCATTCCCGTATACAGTATCGGTGCCGGTATCGAGGCGGATGGCCAGCTCATGATCTCCGCAGATGTGGCGGGTGTGTTCCAGGCATTTACCCCCAAATTCGTCAAAAAATATGAGAACCTGGGCGAAAAAACCGTTCAGGCATTTTCCGCCTATCGCACCGATGTCCTGGAAGGCAGATTCCCCGCACCCGAGCACACTTACAAGATGAAGGCCGGTGAACTGGATAAACTCAAAACCCTTTTGAAATAAGGATAATACCTATGAGCGATGTATTGAACAAGATCAGAGATTTCATGGAAAAACAGGGGATCCCGGGACGGGACGGATATGACCTGGCAGCATCCGGCAAAACCTTTGCCGACGGGGCCAATTTCAGGATCGAAATTGCCGGTGTGGAACGGGCCACGACCATGGCCTCCATGATCAAGGAAGCGGAGCGCAGACATATCGTCATCCATCGGGCCATTGCCGCGGTGGGCGGGTCCACCTACTGTGATGCGGCCGAACTGAAGGACATGGCCCAGATGGCGAAAGACGCCCATATTGAAGTGATCATGACGGTGGGACACCGCAAGGGCTGGGATACCGGCGCCAAGGAGATGGCCACCAGTGAAGGGCAGATGCAGGGATTCCGTCTGCGGGGATCCGACAACATTTCTTTTCACATCGCTGATATCATGCGCAACATCGATGCCGGATTCCGGGGGTTTCTGGTGTATGACGAAGGGGTGCTGTTCATCCTCAACAGAATGCGGGAACAGGGCCTGATCCCCAAAGAGACCATATTCAAATTTTCCGTGTTCGGCGGATACTGTTCCGCCGCCGGTGCCAAAGTCATTGAAAGCATGGGGGCCAACTCTCTGAACCCCATTTCCGATGTCTCCCGGCCCATTTTGTCCTCCATTCGAAAAGCCGTGGATATTCCCTTAGATATTTATACCATTATCGTGAATTCATTCGGCGGGAACTTCCGCGGGTATGAATGCCCGGAAATTGCCAAAGTGGCGTCCCCGTGCTATTTTAAATTTGAACCCGGCACTGCGGAAGGCGATATTTACATGCCCTGGATCACCGAAGAGTGGCATGCCGGTTTTATCAAGGAAAAAGTCAAGATCGCTTCCATTGTCATGGAACTGATGGAGCGCCATGCACCGGAGATGAAAACCTCTCCCAAAGGGGCGAAAGACCTGGTGTTAACCAAACCCTAAACCACAGCAGGACACCCATCATGGATATTGAAACATTATTGGCAACCAGAAACCAGGGCGTGGAATGGTCCGGGATTCGCATCATGTTCGCTTTGGCCGACAAGATCGACGGGGTAGTGAACCTGGGCATCGGCCAGCCGGATTTTGACACGCCGGAACATATCCGAACCGCTGCCAAAACCGCCCTGGACCAGGGATACACCCGGTATCCCCCGGCCAGCGGATTCAGGGACCTTCGACAAGTTGTGGCAAAAAAACTGGCGGATGAGAACAACATCCAGGCAGATCCGGAATCGGAAATCTTTATTTCCGTGGGCGCCATGCAGGGGATCTTCAACATCATGCTGCACCTTCTCAACACGGGAGACGAAGTCCTGGTGGTGGATCCGGGCTATGATTACTATTCCCAGATCCGGCTGTTCGGGGGCGTGCCCGTGCGGATCCCGGCCAGAGAGGAAAACCGGTTCAAAATCGACCCAAACGAGGTGGCACAGGCCATCACTCCGAAAACCAAGGCGTTTATCCTCAACACCCCCTCCAATCCCACCGGTGCCGTATTTGACAGGGATATCCTGGAACAGGTGGCGTCCCTGTGTCAGAAACACGGCATCATGGTGATTTCCGACGAACCGTATGAGCATATTCTGTTCGACGGCAACGACCATGTCTCCATCGGCAGCCTGGACGGGATGCAGGATCTCACCGTCTCAATCTACACCCTGTCCAAATCCTATGCCATGACCGGCTGGCGGGTGGGGTATGTGGCGGCCCATAAATCCATTATCGCCGAAATGGAAAAACTGATGGAGCACATGGTATCCGGGGTCCCCAGCATGCTACAGCGGGCAGCCCTGGCCGCCATCGAAGGCTCCCAGGATTGTGTGCGGCAGATGGTGGCAAGATATGCTGAACGAAGAGATCTTCTCATCGACGGATTGAACCGCATCCAGGGCATCTCCTGCCTCAAACCGGAATCCACGTTCTACGCATTTCCCAACATTTCCTCCTTCGGCATGTCCTCCTGGGAGTTTGCAAGGCATATGGTAGAAAAACACAAGGTGGCCATGGTGCCGGGGTCCATTTTCGGAAAAAACGGGGAAGGATATGTGAGAATCTCCTTCGCCACCAGTTCGGCCAATTTACAGGAAGCCTTGAAACGCATTGAAAAAGGAGTGCCCAAATGACCCTGTTCACCCGTGCGGAATACCTGGACCGCATTCAACGGACCCAGGCCGCCATGGCAAAAAAAGGCATCGAGCTGCTGGTGGTGTGTGACCCGGCCAACATGAACTATCTCACCGGGTATGACGGATGGTCCTTTTACGTTCCCCAGGCGGTCCTGGTGATCAACGATCAGGAGGAACCGGTGTGGATCGGCCGGAACATGGACCGAAACGGGGCCCTCCACACCGCCTTCATCCGTCCGGACCACATGATCGGATATCCGGACGACTATGTCCAGTCTGATGTGAAGCATCCCATGAATTTCATGGGAGATTTGATCAAAGAAAACGGCTGGGGAAACAAAACCGTGGGCGTGGAAACCGATGCCTACTACTACACGGCCCGAAGTGATGCGGAACTGAAAAAAACCCTGGGAAAAGACGCTTTAGCCAACGGCAACCTGCTGGTGAACTGGGTGCGCATCATCAAGTCAGAGGCGGAAATCGCATTGATGAGCCAGGCCGGAAAAATTGCGGAAAAGGTCATGGCCACGGCCCTGGAAAATCTGGTGCCGGGAAAACGGGAATGTGATACCGTGGCAGCGGTGCTTCAGGCCCAGGCCTCCGGCACCCCGGATTTCGGCGGGGATTACCCGGCCATCGTGCCCATGATGCCCACGGGCGAAAAAACCTCGGCCCCCCACCTGACCTGGACGGATGATCCTTACCAGGCCAATCAGGCCGTGAACCTGGAGTTGGCCGGGTGCCGGCACCGGTACCACTGCCCCATCGCCCGCACCGCATATCTGGGGGACACCCCCCCGCAGAAGCTGTCCGACCTGGCCGATATCACCGTGGAAGGCCTGAACCTGACCCTGGAAACGATCCGGCCCGGCATGACCGGCGAGGATGTGGAACGGGTGTGGCGGGAGCACATCGCGAAAAAAGGGTTTGAAAAGGAATCCCGCATCGGGTATTCCATGGGCCTCAATTACCCGCCGGACTGGGGCGAGCACACCGCCAGCCTGCGGCCCGGGGACAGAACCGAACTGGCACCGGGCATGACCTTTCACATGATTTTAGGCATGTGGATGGACCACTTCGGGTTTGAATGCTCGGAGTCGTTTCAGGTCACAAAGACCGGAGCCGAAACCTTTGCCACCTTTGACCGCAAACTGTTTGTCATCGACTGACAGGAGGACCCGTGAATCCCACCTCGGCCAATCAGGCAGCCATAGACCGGCAGATGAATGAGCTGGAACCGGAAGTAATCCGGCTGTACCGTCATTTTCACCAGTATCCAGAACTGGGATTCAAGGAGTTCAAAACCGCTGAGTTTATTGAAACCTATCTCGCGGATCTGGGGCTTGACCCCTTCCGGTCGGCCGGAACCGGGGTGGCGGCGGTGCTGGATTCCGGGCACCCCGGTCCCACGCTGATGCTCAGAGCCGACATGGATGCCCTGCCCGTCACCGAAGACACCGGCCTGGATTTTGCCTCCACCTGTCCCGGGGTGATGCATGCCTGCGGTCATGACGCTCACATGGCCATGCTGCTGACCGCGGC
>JBFLKI010000311.1:0-4697 GCA_040883135.1 Desulfotignum sp.
AAAGGCAAACATGATCCCGATCTGGACCCCGAATACCGTGATCACCGGCAGCAGGGTGTTTTTGAACGCATGCACCAGCCAGACCCGTTTGGGGGACAGCCCTTTGGCCCAGGCATATTTGATATATTCGGTTTCCAGCACCTCCATCATCTCAGAGCGGATCAGGCGGATAAACAGGGGCAGCATGAGCGTGGACAAGGAAATACAGGGCAGAATCAGGTGTTTGATCCCGTCAATGGTCAAAAGCCCGGTCATCCAGATGCCGTTGCCGAACAGGTCAACCGTTTCCCCCCGGCCGTAGGAGGGCAGAATCCGCCAGTGCACCGCAAACAGATAGATCAGCAGGATGGCCGTCAAAAACACGGGCATGGACACGCCTAGCGTGGAAAAACTCATGGTGAACCGGGACAGCCAGCTGCGGGGCTTTAACGCACAATACACCCCCAGGGGCAAAGACAGCAGAATGATGATCATCGAGGTCCCTAAGACCAGTTCGATGGTGGCCGGGGCATGGTTGACAATCACCTCGAGATTGGGTTTGTTGTATAAAAATGACCGCCCCAGATCTCCTTGGGTCACGGCATTTTTGACAAACCGGCCGTACTGGATCAAAAACGGATCGTTCAGCCCCATTTTGTCGGCGATCTGCTGCCGCTCTTCCGGGGTGACACGCTCGCCCACCAGGTCTCTGACCGGATCACCAAACTGTTTTTGTATGGCAAACACCACCAGGCTGATGACCAGCATGACCACCACGGCCTGGAGGATTCTGCGGATGATAAATGCAATCATGGGATGACATCTTTATGCAAAAAGGGTAACACTGCCGTCCCGAAAAAAATGATCGGAACGGCAGTGACAGGTCAGGTCGCACACAGCAGCCGTTTTTTTAACCGGCAGCCGAATTTATTTATTCAATCACCAGATCTCCGATATACGGAAAGTTCTGGGCATTGATGACCGGTTGCGCACGGACGTTCTTTTTGACGCCGTAGGAATGGTTCTGCCAGTGGAACGGAACAAACGCAGCATCATCGTAAAGGATCTGCTCGATCTCCTGAAGCATTGCAGTCCGCTTTTCCACATCGGTTTCGGACTGGGCCGCAATGGTCAGCTCATCCACTTTTGGATTGCAGTATCCGCTGTTATACTGGCCGTAGCCGGTGTCTGCATTGGGGCACATCATCAGAAATTCGGAAAAGTTCCCGGAGTCTTCGGTGTCGGAATGCCACCCGATCATCATCATATCCGCTGCCCGGGCATCAAACTCATTCCAGTACTGGGCCTTGGGCATGGTTTTCAGGTTCACCTTGATACCGATTTTGCCCAGCATCTGGGCCGTGGCTTCAGCGATCTTGGCATCATTGACATACCGGTTGTTGGGGGCCATCATGCTGATTTCAAACCCGTTTTCATATCCTGCCTCTTTCATGAGGGCCTTGGCTTTGGCCAGGTCATACCGGGGCGTCAGGGTTTCCTTGTAGCCGAGATAGCCCTTGGGTCCCTGCTGGGCCGCCACTGTGGCCGTTCCTTTCATGATCTGTTTGACAATGCCTTCGTTGTTGACGGCATGGACAATGGCTTGGCGCACCCGGACATCCTTGAACGCCTCCACCCGGTTGGGGTTCATCTGAAAGGTGATGATCCGGCCGCCGTTGATGTTCACCAGTTTGACCTGGTCATCATTCTGGATTCTGGCAAAATCCTGGGGGGGCACCGGAGAGATCCAGTCCACACCGCCGGAGAGAAGGGCTGCCACCCGGGTGGCGTTTTCCTTGATCGGGGTCAGGATGAATTCGGTGACATTGCCCGGGCTGTTTTTGTCCCAGTAGTCTTCAAACCGTTTCATTTCCAAAACCACGTTGTGCTGACGATTGGTGACGATGAACGGACCGGTGCCCGAGGCATTGTTCAAGGCAAAGGATTCACCGATTTTTAAAATAGCATCCTTGGGCTGGCCGTTTTCATCGGTGCCGGTGTAAAATTCTGAATCCATGGCAAAGAAATAGGTGGCCATATTGAGCACAAGGGGATACGCTTTTTTGGTTTTGATGTCCACGGTGTAATCATCGACAATATAGCAGCCGTCAAAGGGTTCCAGCAGGCCTTTGAAGTCCACGCTTTTTCTCATGCGGTCAAAGGACCATTTCACATCTTTGGCGGTAAAGGTGTTGCCACTGTGGAACTTGACACCCTTTCTCAAATGAAACCGTATGGTCAGGTCATCCAGCCGTTCCCAGCTGGTGGCCAGACGGGGTTCAAAATCCATGTCCTGGGTCCACCGTACCAGCGGGTCAAACACCCAGTGGGACAGCTGGAGCATGCCGCCGGAGAGCTGCACCTGGGGATCCAGAGATACCGGGTCGGCATCCAGTCCCATTTTAAAGGTCTTTGCACCGGCAGAAGCAGTCAAAGACATCACCATAAAAACACTTAATACAATCAATAGTAATTTTTTCATTCTCTTCCTCCAGATTCTTGTTAATCAACATTCATGAAACGCCTGACAAATGAATCTCATCCGCGTTTTCTCCTCACCATTATCCAAGTGACTAGAATTACCAAAAAACGATATCAGGGTCAAGGAATATCACCATTTTAAAAATAATCATTGACACTGACAAAATTCCATGTAATGAATGAGTATTCATTTTATTGGAGCCAAGGGATCACTGTACAATCACCCTGCAACCATTTTTTATTGAAATACACAACCTTTTATTTTAATTTGATATTATAATTTTCAACCAACCCTTTGCATGGGTACTCCCTGTTTGAATGCAAGGATGAATTAAATGAGCAACTATTCAGTGCCCATGACAGGTACCCACATCAGGAGGATCATTGAACCATGACACAGGTAATTTCAGACCGGCGGGACATCGAATTTGTCCTGCACGAACAGCTTAATGCCGAATCGCTGTCCGAACTGCATGAGGGATATGCGGATTTCAACAAGAAAACCATTGATCTGGTGATTTCCGAAGCCAGAAACTTTGCGGTCAAAGAGCTGCTGCCGGCCAACAAGGAAGGGGATCAGGAGGGCTGTACCCTGGAAAACGGCCAAGTGACCACGCCGGAAGCGTTCAAGCGGCTGTTTGAACTGTTCAACGAGGGAGAATGGCTGGCGGTCACCGAAGATCCCGAATGGGGCGGCCAGGGCATGCCCCGAACCGTGGCTTCGGCGGTGGCGGAATATTTCAACGGTGCCAATTTTCCATTCATGATGTATCCCGGCCTGACCCAGGGCGCAGGCCATCTGGTGGAGCATTTCGGCACCCGGGAGCAGAAGGATCTGTACCTGAAAAACATGTACACCGGCAAATGGTGCGGCACCATGCTGCTCACCGAGCCCAATGCCGGATCGGACGTGGGCGCTTTGACCACCAAAGCCACACCCAACGGGGACGGCACCTATTCCATTGTCGGGGAAAAAATCTTTATCTCCGGCGGCGACCATGATCTGGCGGAAAACATTATCCATCCGGTTCTGGCCCGCATTGAGGGGGCACCGGCCGGCACCAAAGGCATCTCCCTGTTCCTGGTGCCCAAGTACCGCGTCAATCCCGACGGCTCTTTGGGCGAATTCAACGACGTGGTGTGCACCGGCATCGAGCACAAGATGGGGATTCACGGCAATTCCACCTGTTCTCTGTCCCTGGGCTCCAAAGGCAATTGCATCGGTACGCTTCTTGGAGAAGAAAACAAGGGCATGAAAGCCATGTTCCTGATGATGAACGCGGCCCGGCTCCTGGTGGGATACCAGGGATTTGCCTGTGCCACGGCAGCGTATATGTATGCGCTTGACTATGCCAAAACCCGGATCCAGGGCAAGGCTTTGACTGAAATTATGAACCCGGATGCCGAAGGGGTGCCCATCATCCGGCATCCGGACGTGCGGCGCCAGCTCATGAAAATGAAATGTTATGTGGAAGGCATCCGCTCGTTGCTGTACTTTGTCCATTATTGCTCGGATATGGCCAAACATGGGGCCACAGATGAGGAAAAGGCCAGATACCAGGGCTATGTGGAAATTCTGACCCCCATTGCCAAGGGGTATGTCACGGACCGGGCGTTCGAGGTCTGCTCCCAGGGCATGCAGGTGTACGGCGGATACGGGTTCATCGAGGAATATCCCATGGCCCAGCTGCTGAGGGACTGCCGCATCACCCTGATCTACGAAGGCACCAACGGGATCCAGGCCATGGACCTGCTGGGCAGAAAACTGGGCATGAACAAGGGCAAACCCATCATGGACCTGTTCGGAGAAATGCAGAAAACCCTGGCCCGGTCCAAGGAGATCGAAAGCATCCAGGGATATGCCGTCAAGGTGGAAGAAGCGGTCAACAAGCTGGCCGAAGTCGCCATCCACATGGGCCAGGCCGCCATGTCCGAAAAGGTGCTGGCCGCGTTTGCCAATGCCCATCCGTTCCAGGATGCGGCAGGAGATACGGTCATGGCCTGGATGCTGCTGTGGCGGGCCACCATCGCGGCCCGGAAACTGGAAAAAGCCAAGAAAAAAGATCAGCCCTTTTATCAGGGAGTCATCAAATCGCTGCAGTTTTTCACCGAGACCGAACTGCCCGTGACCATGGGCCGGTTTGCTGCATTGTTGAAAACCAGCAGTGCAGCCGTAGATATCGAGGAATCCATGTTTCCGTCATAATCCTTTACCTTTCGCTTTTTGCGCCGGCATC
>JBFLKI010000312.1:0-3948 GCA_040883135.1 Desulfotignum sp.
AATTCCACATTTGCGGCACAGTTCAGGAAACCGGGCAATATAGTCATCATCATCTTCAGGCAGTGCCACAAACAATCCGCCGGTATTTTCCATGCACTGAGGGGCCAGTCGTTTCAGCAGGATGCTTTCCTGCCGGCATTCCACAGCGGTTTCACTGTCTTTTGAAATATACCGGGCACCACTGTGAAGCAGTCCGTGGTTGGCACCCGAGGCCCCGGCATTGATGTCTTTTTGGTCGATGAGAACACAGTCGATCCCTCGCAAAGAAAGATCGCGGGCGATGCCTGTACCGGTGGTCCCCCCCCCTATGATCAATACCTGGGTTTCCAATGAAGCGTTGTTGTCCTCCTGATGTCAAATGTCAAAAAGCGCACCTGTTCAAGAACAGAGACTCTTTTTGATTGCAAATGTTTCTTTTTTAATCTTTTTGCCTGGTAATTTCAACTTTTTTTATCTTTTTTTATCTTTTTTGTCTTGACTTCCCCATGGAAGTCTAATAACAAATCAACACAATGGAACCATTCATTTCCGAACAACTGGGTATCATTTGTCATTTGTTTTTGGCAATTATTCGGGGTCAATCCCTTTTCAGGAGGCATCAGCAGACGCATGGGGCTTATTCTTGACCAGGTGAATAAATATGTGGAAGGCGAGATGCATCTGGCCGATATCAGTTTAGACCTTGCATCCGGATCCAGGAATGTGATTTTAGGCAGAACCCTTGCCGGGAAAACCTCCCTGCTGCGCATCATGGCAGGGCTGGACCGCCCCACTGACGGGAAAGTCGTCATGGACGGCAGGGATGTCACCGGCATATCGGTGCGCAAACGGCAGGTGGCCATGGTGTACCAGCAGTTTATCAATTATCCTTCCTTTACCGTGTTTCAGAACATTGCCTCTCCCCTGCAGATCAGCGGGGTGCCAAAAGCAGGCATCGAAGAAAAGGTGATGGAAACCGCCAGGCTTCTCCACCTGGAAGATATGCTGGACAGAATGCCGGCAGAGCTGTCAGGGGGGCAGCAGCAGCGGGTGGCCATTGCCAGGGCCTTGATGAAAGACAGCCAGCTGCTGTTGCTGGACGAACCTCTGGTCAATCTGGATTATAAACTGCGCGAGGAACTGCTGGAAGAGCTGACCGCCATATTCAAAAAACGGGACTGTGTGGTGGTCTACACCACCACGGAACCCTCGGAAGCGTTGAAACTGGGGGGCAATATTGTGGTCATGGACCAGGGCCGGGTGCTTCAGGCAGGCCCCACCTCACAGGTCTACCGCAATCCTGCCACAGTTCAGACCGCCCAGCTGCTCTCGGATCCCCCCATCAACCTGTTCAAGGCAGAGTTGAAAGACGGGTGCCTGACCCTGGGGGATGACCTTTCCATAGCGGTGGATGATCCCATTGCCGGCCTTTCTCCCGGCCGGTATCATATCGGGATCCGGCCCAACCATCTCTACCTGCACCGGCAGAATCCCGGGGATGTGAAAATTCATGCGAATGTGGAGATATCAGAAATCAACGGGTCGGAAACCTTTATCCATTTCCAGTACAGCGGATACAAAACCGTTCTCCATGAAGTGGGCATCGATGCCCGGAAAATCGGTTCAGACATCACGGTTTATATGAATCCTGTCCACTTTTTCATCTTTGCGGAAAACGGGGATCTGCTGATATCCCCGGGCGCTGCCGGAACCGTCGAATATCAACTTTCTTAAAGGAGACCTGGATGGCGCAAATATGTCTGGATGAAATCGCCCACAGTTACCTGCCGTTTCCCAAAACCGATGCAGACTATGCCTTGAAGCGTATTCACAACACCTGGGTCGATGGTGGAGCCTATGCCCTTCTGGGACCCTCTGGATGCGGCAAGACCACTCTTTTGAACATCATATCGGGCCTGCTCAAGCCCAGCAGAGGACGGGTCCGGTTTGATGACACCGATGTCACGGACCTGCCGCCGGAAAAACGCAACATTGCCCAGGTATTCCAGTTTCCGGTTCTCTATGACACCATGACCGTCTTCAACAACCTGGCCTTTCCTCTGAAAAACCGCGGCTTTGACACCGCCTATATCACTCCCCGGGTACAGGAGATTGCCAGGATACTGGAACTGGAAACCGTGCTCCACAGAAAAGCGGAAGGACTGGGGGCGGATGCCAAACAGAAAATATCGCTCGGCAGGGGGCTGGTGCGGGAGGATGTGGCTGCCATCCTGTTTGACGAACCCCTCACGGTCATCGATCCCCAGCTCAAGTGGCAGCTGCGCTGCAAGCTCAAGGAAATCCATGAGCAGCTGAAGCTGACATTGATCTATGTCACCCATGATCAGGTAGAGGCACTGACGTTTGCCGATCAGATCATTGTGATGTATGAAGGAGAGATTGTCCAGATCGGCACCCCCCAGGAGCTGTTTGAATACCCCAACCACAAATTTGTGGGGTATTTCATCGGAAGCCCGGGCATGAACTTTCTGCCCTGCGCCGTGGAAAACGGCAAAGCCCGGGTGGGAGAATGCCTCATTCCTCTGGACGATCACACCGCAGCCCTGGGAAGCCGGGCCACCGGGGTCCTGGAACTGGGGATCCGCCCCCTGTATCTGAAAATTCATGTCCAGGAGATCCCCGGCAGTTTCGAGGTGCCGGTTAAGTCCGTGGAAGACCAGGGCAGCTACCGGGTGGTGACCCTGGCATTCGCGGACCAGATTATCAGGGCCAGAATCGCTGAGAATGACCCGGTTCCCGGCGCTACCGCCTGGGTTTCCTTTCCGGAAAAATGGATCCGGCTGTTTGAGAACGACCATCTTTTAAAATAACATCCCTGTATAGTTAAGGAGGCCTTCAAAAGATGAAAAAATGGCAGGACAACAGAGGGTGGCTGTTTATCTTACCGGTTTTTATCATAGTTGCCTTCAGCGCCATTATCCCTTTGATGACCGTGGTCAACTATTCCATCCAGGACATATTCGGACCGGGCCAGCGGATATTTGTGGGCACTGAGTGGTATAAAGAGGTATTGACGGACCAGCGTCTCCATGAGGCCCTGTGGCGGCAGCTGCTGTTTTCCGGTCTGGTGCTGCTCATTGAAATGCCCCTGGGCATCGCCATCGCCTTGACCATGCCCACCAAAAAAGGGCTGGGATCCTCTGTCTGCCTGGTGTTGATTGCCCTGCCCCTGCTGATTCCCTGGAACGTCATCGGCACCATCTGGATTATTTTCACCCGGCCGGATATCGGGCTGATGGGCGCGCTCATCAACAATATGGGAATCACCTTCGATCATACCGCATCCGGACTGCATGCCTGGATCACCCTCATGCTCATGGAGGTATGGCACTGGACCCCCCTGGTGATCCTGCTGGCCTATGCCGGCCTGCGGTCCATCCCGGAGGCCTATTACCAGGCGGCCAGGATTGACGGGGCTTCCGCCTGGGCCATTTTCCGGTATATCCAGCTGCCTAAAATGCGCGGGGTGCTTACCATTGCCCTGCTTCTGCGGTTCATGGACAGCTTTCTCATCTATGCGGAACCCTTTGTTCTCACCGGCGGGGGCCCCGGCAATGCCACCACGTTTTTGTCCATCTACCTGGTCAAAATTGCGGTGGGTCAGTTTGATCTGGGACCGGCCGGTGCATTTTCACTGATCTATTTTCTCATTGTCCTGCTGTTCTGCTACCTGTTCTACCAGGTGCTCCTCAATGTGGGGAAAGGAGAATCACAATGAAAAAACGCTATATCATCCTGGCCGTTTATCTGGTGCTGATCATGATGCCTATCTACTGGATGCTCAACATGTCCCTGCGCACCAATGCCGATATCATGGCCAGACTGGTGTTCATTCCCACGGAGATCACCTTTGACAACTATATCACCATCTTTACCGATTCCGCCTGGTATTCCGGGTATATCAATTCCATCATCTATGTGGTCTTAAATACCATCATCTGCCTGGTG
>JBFLKI010000313.1:0-4327 GCA_040883135.1 Desulfotignum sp.
CCCATGTCATCGGTTACCGGGGCTTTGCGTTCGAATCCATGCAGCAGTGCATAAATAATCAGCCCGGCGATGGCCAGTACCGTGATCTCCCCCATGGTGTCAAACCCCCTGAAATCCACCAGAATCACGTTCACCACATTGGTTCCCCCGCCGCCGGGCACACTTTCAGCCAGAAAGAAATCAGAGATGGTGTCATAGGGACGGGTGAGAATCGCCATGGCCAGGGCGGCCGCACCGCCGCCGGCCAGGACCGACAGGAAAGCATCCCGCCGTTGCCTGGTTGTTGATGATTCCTTTGGCGTGGTGGTGGGAAGCAGGTGCAGGGCCATCATCAGCAGGATAATGGTCACCACCTCCACCGAGATCTGGGTCAGCGCCAGGTCCGGGGCGGAAAACCGGGTGAATGCCAGGGCCACCACCAGACCGACCGTGCTCAGCATGATGATGGCCAGAATCCGGTGCCGGTGGGTCTTGACTGTGGCCACGGCACCGATGATCAGAATCAGGCCCATGACCAGGGTGACCGGGTCCAGGGGGGTTATGGGCACCGGCCCCAGAAGCGGGGTCCTGGAAACGGCAAACGGGATGGCCCCCAGCACCAGGGTGGCAGTGATGAGCGCAAAGAGATAGCGCTGCAATGATCCGTTTACCAGAAACCGGATGAGCCGGCTCCCGGCCTGAATCACCCAGGCAACCAGGGATTCGAAAAGGGTTTTGCCGTCCAGATATCTCAGACACCACACATGGGCATCAAACAGGCGTTCCCGCTGCCGGTAAAATACCACCCCTCCTGCCAGGCCGATCATGCTCAACACCAGGGGCACGTTGAATCCATGCCAGACCGCCATGTGGTAGGCCGGCATGTCCGGACCCAGGATGGCACCGGCACCGGCATGGATCAGCGGGCCGGCAAAAACGGATGGAAAAATTCCCACCAGGACACAGACGGCCATGAGAAACCCCGGAGACAGGGTCATGCCCACAGGCGGCTCATGGGGGGATCGGGGCAGGTCTTCCGCCGGCTGCCCCCAGAACACGCCAAGCAGCATGCGGATGGAATAGGCCACGGCAAACACGGCCGCCAGAACAGCCCCCAGCGGCACGATCCAGCCCATGGTACCTGTCAGGCCGGGCCCCAGGGTTTCCGCCAGGAACATCTCCTTGCTCAAAAATCCGTTGAACAGGGGAACCCCGGCCATGGCACCGCATCCGATGAGGGTCAGGACGGCCGTCACCGGCATGGCCTTTTTCAGTCCGGACAGTCGCTCAATATCCCGGGTCCCGGTTTCATGGTCAATGATCCCGGCCACCATGAAGAGTCCGGCCTTGAAGGCGGCATGGTTGAAAATGTGAAACACGGCGGCAACGACCGCCATGGGGGAGCCGATGCCCAGCAGCAGCGTGATCAGCCCCAGGTGGCTCACCGTGGAATAGGCCAGCAGCCCTTTGAGATCATCTTTGAACATGGCCATGTACGCGGCGAACATCAACGTGATCAGGCCGGTGAGGCTGACCATATAGAACCACAGCGCACTGCCCCCGAGCACCGGCACCATCAGGGCCAGCAGAAAGACCCCGGCCTTGACCATGGTGGCGGAGTGGAGAAAGGCGCTCACCGGCGTGGGGGCGGCCATGGCATGGGGCAGCCAGAACTGGAAAGGGAACTGGGCGGATTTGGTGAAGGCACCGGCCAGAATCAGGATCAGGGTGACGGGATACAGGGGATGGGCATGGACGATTTCTTTGGCAGCCAGAATATCTGTCAGCTCGAAACTGCCCACGATGTGACCGAGCAGAAGAAATCCGGCCAGCATGGCAAACCCGCCTGCCCCGGTGATCATCAGGGCCATGAACGCCCCCTGGCGGGCATCGGCCCGGTGACGCCAGAACCCGATGAGCAGAAACGAACTGATGCTGGTCAATTCCCAGAACACCATGAGCAGGATCAGGTTTTCCGACAGCACAATACCCAGCATGGATCCCATGAACATCAACAGGTAGCTATAAAACCGGCCCATGGGATCTTCCGCTGCGATATAATACCTGGCATACAGCACGATGAGCAGACCAATTCCCAGTACCAGCAGAGCGAACAGGAATCCGAATCCGCTGACACGGAAAGAGAAGGTAAGTCCTATGGCGGGTATCCAGGGCCGGGTGCAGACCGGCATGTCTCCGGTGAATACATGGGGGATTTGAAACAGAAGCAGTGCCAGGGAGATCCCGGCGATAAGACCGGCGGAAACGGCGTTGAGGTTGCGGTTGTGAAATATACAGGGGATGAAAGCACCCAGTAATGGGAGCAGAGGGATAAGTGCAAGGGTCATGGTGAATGATTGTGATCCTGCCGGTTTTGGGAAATGCGGTCCTTAAAAGCAGCCTGGAGAGACCGGGTTGTGGGGCCCGGCGAGCCCTCTCCCACCGGGCGGCCGTCCAGGGAAACAATGGGGGTGACTTCCAGGGTGGTGCCGGTCACCATCAGTTCCGATGCCAGGTGAATACGGGTTTTATATATGGGCGATTCCGCCGTCCGGATGCCCAGTTCCCGGCAGAGATCCAGCACGGTTTCCCGGGTGATGCCGCCCAGGATATAGTTGGACAAAGGCGCCGTGATCACAGTGTTGTCAAACACGGCCATGAAATTGGAATGGGTCCCTTCCATCAATACCCCGTCACGCACGAAAATCGCCTCATCCGCGTCGTTTTCAACGGCCTGCTGGTTGGCCAGCACATTGGCGGTCAACCCGGTGGTTTTCATGTCACACCGGGCCCATCGGATATCCGGTACCGTGATGGCCTGAATACCGGTTTTTCTCCGGTGGTCCCTGGCAGCCGGGTCAAACGGGGAGACACACGCATAAATGGTGGGATCCGGGGCGGGTGAGGGAAAAGGATGATTTCGAGGCGCACATCCCCGGGTCACGTGGATATAGACCAGTGCATCCCGGGATGCCAGATCATTCCGGCGGATCAGGTCCCGCACCACGGGGATCAGACAGGAAAAATCCGTGCAGGAAAGCGCCAGATGCCCGGCCCCGTGATTCAGTCGCCGGATATGCGCATCCGGTCGGAACAGGTGGCCGGGATAATACCGGATCACTTCATACAGGCTGTCGCTGAACAGAAATCCCCGGTCATCCACAGGGATGCGGATGTCCTTCTTCAGTAGAAACCGGCCATTGAGATATGCAATCATATGTCACCTTTCAAAATGAATAATAATCACTTATTAAGCCAGGTGACGGTTGATGTCAACAACGGGGTTGCCTTTTTGCCGCCGATTGTCTCCCGGGCCACAGCGCGTGGAAATGATGCACCGGCCCGTGACCTTGTCCGATGGAAAAAGCGGCCCCGGCAGCCAGTGCCCCGGTGATATAGGTTTTGGCATGTTTCACGGCGTTCGACATGTCCATGCCTTTGGCCAGACCGGCACAGACGGCCGAGGACAGCGTGCATCCAGTGCCGTGGGAATTGGAGGTTGGCACCCGGTTGCCGGGCAATTCCTGTAATTGCCCGGTGGCTGCGGAAAACAGCAGGTCAAGACTGCTGTCATCTGACAGGTGACCGCCTTTGACCAGGACATGGGGACATCCCAGATCGGCCAGGTCCCGGGCCGCCCGTTCCATGTCGGCCCGGTTGGAGACGGTCCGGCCCAGCAGCACCGACGCTTCCGGCAGGTTCGGCGTGATGATGTCCGCCAGGGGAATCAGGCTTTGTTTCAATGCGGCCACGGCATCGTCCTGAAGCAGTTTGTCCCCGCTTTTGGCTACCATGACCGGATCAAGCACCAGGTTGCACACGGGCCACTTTTTCAGATGCCGGGCCACCGTGAGGATCACTTCCGGGGAATGCAGCATTCCGATCTTGACGGCATCCGTGCCGATGTCAGACAGAACCGCGTCGATCTGCTGCCCGATGAAATCCGGGGGAACCGGAAAAATTCCGGTCACTTCCCTTGTGTTCTGGGCCGTGAGGGCCGTGATGACCGACATGCCGAAACACCCCAGCGCGGAAAAGGTTTTGAGGTCCGCCTGTATCCCGGCACCGCCGCCGCTGTCAGATCCGGCAATGGTCAGGGCCCGATAATAGGTTTTCATGAATGGGTCTCCTTGTCTGCGGGTGAATCCAATGCTGAATCCACACATTGTACCAGATTCCGGGTTGCCGTAAACGGGTCATCGGCTGAACAGATCGCCGATACCACAGCCACGGCATCGGCCCCGGCCGCAATGATCTCCCTGGCATTGGCGTCATTCAATCCGCCGATGGCCACCAGGGTGTGCCGGGAATAAGATCGAATCCGGGCCAGCCCGTCCGGGCCCCAGGG
>JBFLKI010000314.1:0-7183 GCA_040883135.1 Desulfotignum sp.
GACGCCATCAACATTCAGAAGGATGAACCCGGCCCGGATGCGGACCGTGGATTTTCCGATTTTGCAGTGCTGTATCGCACCCGGCGGCAGGGGGAGGTGTTTGCCGATGTGTTTCAAAAACATGGCATCCCTTTTCAGACAGCGGATAAAAAGGCCGGATTCGACCGGGCACAGATCCAACTGCTGATGAGCTGCCTGCGCCTTCTGACAAGGCGGGCGGGTGACCGGGATCTGGACCGGTTGTCCACCCATTTACTGTCCAGGATCTCGACGGAAACCGGTCGAATTCAGCCGGAACGGATTCTGGGACCGGTGTGGGAACCGGTCCGGGAGAAACCCGGCCATGTGTGGCTGGATGCCCTGACCCGGTTCCTGAAGATTGAAAAGGCCGTGTCCGGAGACCCTGTGGCCGCCGCTGCGTATGCCCGTATTCAGGCCCTGGCCCGGGCATTTGATGATCCGGATGAATTCATGGACCGTCTGGCCCTGGACCGGGATTCGGATCTTCTGGCCGGCGGGGTGGAAAAAGTGTCTCTGTTGACCATGCATGCAGCCAAGGGGCTTGAGTTTCCAGTGGTGTTCGTGACCGGCTGTGAACAGGGACTCCTTCCCTTTGCCAGAAACGGATCGGTCTGTGAGAATCCGGCGGAGGAGCGCCGGCTGTTCTATGTGGCCATGACCCGGGCAAAAGATATGCTCTGTCTTACCTACGCGCGGAAAAGACGGATGTTCGGGGTTCGCCGGGACATGCAGCCATCAATGTTCATCAAGGATATTGAAACCCGGTTGATTCATCGGGAAGCGCAGCGCCGGACCACGCCGGTCCACACAAAGCCCATTCAACTGGAGTTGTTCTGATGTTCCGTCCGGCATTTCTTTTCTGGGCAGGGGTCTGGCTGATGCTTCCCGGACCGGTTCACAGTGATATCTATCGGTATGTGGACAAGGACGGGGTGGTGCATTTCACCAACACCCCGTCTTCATCGGAATATGTGCTGTACATACGGGAAACCAATGAATTTGACAGTCGTTTTGTGCCGTCTGACATATATGACGACCTGATCCGCAGGGCCGCTGACCGTTACAATGTGCCTTTTCCCTTGATCAAGGCCATGATCCGGGTGGAGTCGGCCTTCAATGCCCGGGCCGTATCTCCCAAAGGGGCAAGGGGGCTGATGCAGATTATGCCGGTCAATTTCAGTGCCCTGTCCGTGACCGATCCGTTTGATCCGTTTCAGAACATCACAGCTGGTACGAGGTACCTGAAGCAGCTGCTGACGCGGTATCAACAGAAGATTCCTCTGGCTCTGGCCGCCTACAATGCCGGACCTGACGCCGTGGACAGATTCCGGCAGATTCCGCCGTTTAAGGAGACCCGGGAATATGTCCGCAAGGTGATGGCGTTGTACGACCGGTCTGACGGAAAGTGAACCTTTTCATCAGCATCCGATCCGAATCGATTTGATAAATTCCACCAGCCGGTCTTTCATGTCCGGCCGTTCCAGGGCAAAGGCCAGATTGGCCATCTGAAATCCCACCTTGTCGCCGCAGTCGAAACGGTTTCCCTGAAACTTATACCCGAAAATAGGCTGTTCTTTGAGCAGGGATTTCATGGCATCGGTGAGCTGGATTTCGTCTCCGGCCCCTTTGTGTTTTTCGCCCAGCAGTTCGAAGATTCTGGGCATGAGGATATACCGGCCGATAATGGCCAGGTTGGACGGGGCCTGGTCCGGTGAGGGTTTTTCCACCATGTCATTGACGCGCACGATATCTTCTTCCACGGCAGTGGCATCCAGAATGCCGTATTTGTCGGTCTGGTCATGGGGCACTTCCATGACCGCAGCCATGGACGCCCGAAGCCGGTCGAATTTTTTGACCATCTCCGAGAGCACCGGTTTATCGGTCTGGATCAGGTCATCGGCCAGCAGCACGGCAAAAGGCTCATCCCCCACAATATCCCGGGCGCACCAGATGGCGTGCCCCAGGCCCAAAGGTTCATGCTGGCGGGTGTAGATAATGGTGCCGGTGGGGGGCACCAGTTCCCGGATCTGCTTGAGCAGGTCGGTTTTTTTCTTTTGTTCCAGGGCGATCTCGATTTCAAACGAGCGGTCAAAATGATCCTCCAGTGCTTTTTTACCGCGTCCCGTTACAAAGACAATCTGCTCGATACCCGCTTGGAATGCTTCTTCCACGGCATACTGAATCAGGGGTTTGTCCACCACCGGAAGCATCTCCTTGGCCATGGCCTTGGTGGCCGGTATGAACCGGGTACCCAGTCCCGCTACCGGAAAAACCGCTTTTTTTATTTTCATGCTGACTCCTTCTCGTGTCTGCTGGTTTTGGCCTTACGTGTATGCCCGTCTGTCTGTTTTGTCATAATGGGGATTTGGGGTTGTGTCAAATTGATTTTGGCTTTTTTCGGATACCGGTGAGATGGGTCCGGAAAGAAACCAATGTATCCACTTGACATTATTGTATTTTTTTTTTAGGATCCAAAACTTTGTCAATATTGCCAAACCATTCACATGTAAGGATACTATAGATGAACGACCAGAACAGCAAGGGCCGCAAAATTTCGGAAATCCCTCCCCAGCAGATGAGCCTCAATACCCGGTTTAAATTCCGGTGTCACAAAGGGGTCAAGTGTTTTACCGACTGCTGCCGGGGTATCGATATTATGCTGACTCCTTATGATATTCTGACCATGCGCCGGAAGCTGGATTTGAGTTCCGAGGAGTTTCTGGCGGTATTCACCGAGCCCAGGATACTGGAAAAAGCGGATATGCCCGTGGTGACCCTCAAGCTGCTGGACGACGACCGCAACTCCTGCCCCTTTGTGGAGGACAGGGACGGCTGCGTGATTTACGAAGACCGCCCGACCACCTGCCGGTATTATCCCATCGGGGTGGGGGCGCTGAGTTATACCGGGGAACAGGGGGACAAGGACGAGTTTTTTTTTACCGTCAAGGAAGCCCACTGTATGGGATTTGAGGAAGACAAGGAGTGGACCGTGGCCGAATGGCGCCAGGATCAGGGCATCGATCTGCGGGACAAGGTCAACGACGGGTGGATGGATCTCATGGTCCGGAAAAAATCGCTGCCCCCCAGCATGAAGCTGTCCGAAGAGAGCAAAAAGATGTTTTTCATGGCCTGTTACAACATCGATAAATTCAGAAAATTCGTGTTTGAATCCTCATTTCTGGAACGATATGACATCCCGGAAGAGCGGGTGGCAGAGATCCGGGAGGATGAGGTTAAACTGCTGCAGTTCGGGTTTGAATGGCTCAAGGCCACCCTGTTTTACGCAGACCAGGAAAAGTTTCCGGCAAAAAAGAGCTGAAATTTTTACCGCATTATTTTCGGTCCTTGAACTGTTTCAACACCAGTTTGGAAGCAAACCGGGGGTGGGCGATGTATTGGCCCATGTTTTTCAGGAAGGTGTCCACGAGAGATGCCAGCACCTGGTCTTTTTCATGGTTCAGGATGAAATTGCGCTCCAGACGGTACTCATAGATGACCTTTTCTCCCAGTGTGCCCCGGATCTCATCGATGGTCAGCCCGGAGAGCAACCCCTCGTCAAACAAATCCGGGTCCACCTTGATTTCCATGGTCGCCTGCATGATCACCACATAGGCATCGGCACTGATTTTTCTGGACAGATCGAAAATTTCCAGGGTCTGTCTGTTTTCCAGCTCAATTTTTCTGATACGGGTGCCGGTTGTTGTTCCGGTGGGGATCGCACCTGGGGTATTGTTTATTTTCATTGTTCCGTTATGTTGCATGAGTGTCGAATGTCGGTTTTAAACATCATAGTCGTACCACAGATTTTTCTGATGAACCGGGTTGTTGAGCCGGTCGTGGATGTCGATGCCGAAAAAATCGGAGATGGGAGCAAACAGGTCCGGATGGGTTGAGTAAAGCTGCTGCAGGGTGGTCACGATTCTGTCCAGCCCCTGGCGGGTCATTCTGCCCAGCGGTTGGCGGCAGGGGCCGGAAGGCATTCCCAGCAGCTGCATCATGGTTTTCAGAGGCAGCGGATTTCTGGCCCGGCAGGCGACCGGCCCGAACGGCGTTTTTTCCGTGGTGGTGACCACCACCAGATCCAGAAGCGGCTTCAGCATATTTTGGATTTTGCGGGCGTCATTCAGCTTCCCCTGGTTGACGGCGAGCACCAGCTGGGTCATGAAACCGGGTACGATATTGGACATCACGGAGATGGCACCGCAGGCTCGAATATCCGGATCCGTCATGATATCAAACACCAGTGCATCGTCGCCGGAAAAAATCTGGAAATCCGGACCGCAGCATTTTCGGGTGAGTTTCATGTTGTCCAGATTGCCGGTGGCTTCTTTGACGGACCGGACATTGGAACAGGATTTTGCCAGCAGGGCCAGATCCGGGGGCAGCATCTGGGCCCCGGTGCGTCCGGGGATGATGTAGGGAATGATTTCCATGTCCGGGTATTTTGTCGCCACGGCTTCATAATATTCCCTGCGGATTTCCAGGGAAGAGGGGCCGTTGTAATACGGATCCACCATGAGCAGGGCATCCACGCCCTGTCCGGCGGCATGGCCGCCCCCTGTCACGGCTTCGTCCGTGTTGTTGCTGCCCGTGCCCGCGATAACCCGGCACCGGGCCTTAACCAGTCCGGCAGCCAGGGCGATGACATGGTTGTGTTCTTCCCATTTGAGGGTCGGGCTTTCACCGGTGGTGCCGGTCACCAGTATGCCGGTGATATGGTTTTGAATCTGAAACTCGATGAGCTGTTCCAGGCCGGTCTGATCCATTTCCCCGGTATCGGTGAACGGGGTGATCAATGCGGTAAAACATCCGTTTTCCATAGCAGTGGACTCCCAAAAATCTCTGATGATGTCATGGTAAAAAATAGGTGCTACCACAGGCGTGATTCCGGTGCAAGAGAAAATATGGCAGCACAGAGTTTTTCAAATTTCTTGACTCCTGCAGCAAATCATTTATTATAAAAAATTTCAACCGGAAAACAAGTTTTAAATGATATACCCTTAATTGATAAGGAGTAATCCATGTCCGACACGCAGAAAAGCGGAGATCTGCCCCGGAATGCGGATGAGCATATTGCCAGGCTCAGATACCAGCTGACCCAGAATGCCGAATGCGGGACCACCCACTACAACTTAGGCGTGGCATTGCTCGGAAAACAGGAATACATGGAAGCGGAAAAAGCGTTTCACGATGCCATCGATCACAGCCCCACCCTGGCGGAGGCCTATGTGCAGTTGGGGGGCATCTGTCTTCAGCGGGGGGATCTGGAGGGCTGTTTCCGATTCAACCAGCGGGCCACCAAAACCCGGGCCGGGTTTGCTGAAGGGTATGCCAACATGGCGTTTGTTCTGCTCCAGCTGGTGGACGGCAAGGATTCCAAAGAAGATGAGGAAAAAGTCGACAAGGCCATCAAACATTTGAAAAAGGCCATCATCCACAACAAATATTTTGTCCAGGCCTATGCCACTCTGGGCACGGCCTATTACATGAAAGGGCTGTATGAAGAGGGCATCCAGGCCAATCTGGAGGCGATTCAGATTCAGCCGGAATTCCCCGTTGCCCACAACAACCTGGCTGTGGGATACCTGGAACTGGGGGATTATCAAAAAGCCATTATCCATTGTGACAAAGCCCGTGACCTGGGATACGACGTGGCCTTGGAACTTGTGGAAGAGCTGGCGGCCAACCGGCGGGAATGACATTTGATCCGGAAATAACCTTTCATGTTCCCGGAGATCCCGGGCCGGTGCTTCCCGGTTGCCGGCTGTGGCAGATGCCTCTGTCCGGAAAGAACCGTTGTGATGAACCGTCACCTGAATGGACGGTGGGAGATTACCTGGAAGCAGCACGTGCTTTTCTGCTCCGGGACCAGGGCCGGGTGGTATGTCAGGCTGCAAGCCGTCTGGCCGGTCACTGCAGACCGATTCAAACCATGGCCGTCTGTCTGGAAAAGCACGGGGCGTTTTATCATCCATTGAAGATCACCCTCGATGCGGGGTCTGATTATGTGACGCTCGTGCTCAACGGGGCGGTGAGAGATCCGGGATTTACGCTGATAGAAACCGAGTTTCGACTCTTGGAGCGCCTGGTCGGTCAGGTGGTTCCCGGATTTATTCCCCGGGTGTTCGGCGCCGGCACCCTTGTCACGGAAAAAGGGGGCGTCGGATTTTTCCTGGGGCAGTGGTTTGACAAATTTCATGAATTTCATGTCACACGGACGGCCCGGGGCGACCGGGTGGCCATCTGGAAGGATGATGGAACCCATGGACCCATCCCATGGCATGACGCTGTCAGGATTTATGAAAACATCGCGTATGTGCTGACCGCCTATTATGAGGTCGATACCGGGCACGAGATTTTTCCCTGGCACCATGCGGCCGGAGATTTTGTGACCAATTTCCAGGGGGACGTGCGTCTGATAACGGTCCGGGGGATGGATCTGTTGACGGAAATTCCTTCGGATATTTCCGAAGGTGAAGTCAGACAGCTGTTCTGTCTGCTGTTTTATTTTCTGAATCTGACCTTGTGCATGCGCCTGGACCGATTGGACGGCACCGGCCCCATCGTGTGGCTGCCGGATGTGGTGCTGGATGCCACGGTGAAAGGCATGCACCGGTCTCTGGCAGACCGGGAGATCTTAAGGCCCCACATACAGCCGGTTAACGGATTTTCGGCCCGGTTCCCGGCCTTTGCAAAAAGCTTCGGATCTGATCAGCTGCACCAAATGATGGACCATCTGCTGGAAGATCGGCATTTCAGTGCGGAAGAAGCGCAGTTGATCCGGAACCACCTGGATTCTCACTGTCGGCGGATTTGCCGGATATTGGCTCAATTGTGACCCTGGGTTCTGTATTCAGGGCGAAAAACAGGGATATCGGGTTTTTTTATTGACATGTGCAGACAGAAATTCTATATCACCTAATGATATTTTTGGCGAAGTTGTCTTTTGAAATACTAAAAGGATGTCGCTTGCAGGCTAACGGTTTGGAATGATATCGAATTTAGACTTTTGTCAGACTATTGAATGAAAAGTTTGGAAAACCTTTTCATTAGTTGAATGTAATTTAACTTTTAACGGAGGTAAGTAAATGGCTAAGCATGAAACTCCTTTACTGGACCAGCTGGAATCCGGCCCCTGGCCAAGCTTTGTCTCTGACCTGAA
>JBFLKI010000056.1:0-16959 GCA_040883135.1 Desulfotignum sp.
ATCTCACTGCCGATGGCAAAGGATATGTGTTCACTGTACAGGCTGATACCCGGGCCGGAGGTGGCGGTGAGCACTTTTTTCCCGGCCATGGAAGCGCCGATGCAGTACCCCATGGACGCGATTTCATCTTCTCCCTGGATGCACGTGCCGCCTCTGGCGGGCAGCATCTGAAGCATGTTATTGAATATGGTGGTGGCCGGGGTGATGGGATATCCGGCAAAAAAATTGCAGCCGGCGGCCATGGCCCCCCTGGCAACGGCTTCGTTGCCTTCCATGAATACAAATGCCATAATGGTCTCCTTCAAAAAAAATTGATCAGATCTATCCGATATAAATCTGATCAGATATTTGATTAAATATTTGACGGATTTTAATGTGTCCGTTAAAATATGTCAAGGTATTATTCTTTTAATTTTAATTGATTTTATCCGGGTGTTGATATAAGGATGACGGTCATGACACACAAGAGAAAAACAGGGTCCGGAAAAACCAAGGAGGATTTCACCCGTGAGGCCTACATGGGTATCCGCCGGATGTTTTTTCACAACGAGATCATTCCGGGACAGAAAATTTCCTACGGAGATCTGGCCAGGCGGCTCAACATGAGCACCACCCCGGTGATCCAGGCGCTCAAACATCTTGAGTTCCAGGGTCTGGTCCGGCATGAACCCAACCGGGGATATTATACTGAAAACGTCAGTTTGACCGAAATTATCGAGATTTATGAGTTCCGGGAACTGATCGAGGTATCACTGCTGTCCGCTACCATCGAGACAATCGGAAAGCGCGGGCTCAATCAGCTGAAAAAAGCCCTGGACAGTCATCTGGATGCGGTACGGGATATCTATCTCAAGGAACGGCTGCTCAAGGACATGGAGTTTCACCTCAAACTGGCCCAGCTGTCCGGCAACCAGATTCGAATCAATACCCTGAAATATCTCTTTGATCTGCTGTACCTCAAATACCGGGGAAACATTTTGTTTGTCACGCCCATGGACCGGGTGGACAATGAGCATATTCAGCTGTATGCGGCCATTGAAAGCAAAGATCTGCACCAGGCCCGTGAAGTGCTGTCCCGCCATATTTCCAATGTGAAACAGCATGCCATTGAAAGCACCCGCCGGGCATTGCATGACAAGCGCATCAAACCGATCTGAAACCCGGTGACTTTTTCTGATCGATCCGCTCGAATCCGTCCGGATGACAATTATTTCAGTTCCAGCCAGTCGAACCAGATAGGATGATTCTCTTTATACCAGGTCAGTATCTGCCGTAGTTTTTTCTGGTCACCTCTGGAAATGGTGGCTTGCGGAATTTTGTCGAACGCCAGTATCATCTTGTCCTGAACATAGCTCAATGCTTCTGAACATAAGGTTTGCAGCTCGTTGCGGATTCGTCCGGAATCGGAAATTTTTACGGCCCTGTTTTGAAAGTCTTCGCCTTTGAGGAACCGGTTCAACAGCGGGCTGAACACCAGTTTGCTCTCTTCAAAAGTTTCCTCCAGCCTCAGGGCAAAGGTGATACGCTTGTCTCCTCTGTCCGTGGTGATGCGGATGGTCACTTCATAGGTGTCATCGGCAATCTGTGTCACCCCGGGGGCCCCGGTGTAAGGGTCGGGCAACATGTATCCGGCGCCGGCCAGGGCCTGCCATTTCTTTTCAGAAATCAGGTCATCTGCCGTGATGGTCCGGGTTTTCAAGGGGATGCCGGCTTTCAGTGCGGCCCGGATGCTGTCCTGATATGCCTGGATGGTGTCTGAATCCAGTTCCGGCTCATTGATCATCTGCTTCAATCGGTCTGAAAAATCCTCTTTGTCCGGGTCCAGCTTCATGGTTTCGGCATCCAGGTGCGCTGGAAACTGAAATCGGGACGACAGCACCGCCATGGACACGGACAGATCCAGGATTGGTGCCAGGCTGGCGGCCTGGATTGCTTCGGCCGATGCGGCATACCCGTCCACAATGAACAGATGACGGGCGTTTTGCTCATCCATCCAGTCCCCGACGGTCATGGTCGGGGCATAGGTGCCGGAATCGGTGAAAGGTTTCCAGCCGGTAGGCAACGCCCAGTCGTCGTCCATCAGATGCGCCCCGGCCGACCGCCACTGTTCCCAGATGTGCCCGATACGGTTGGCCCGGTTTTTTCCCCTCAGGGTCCACACATGAATATGATCGGGACGAATTCCTGGATACGCTTTCTGGATGGCCTGGACCACCAGATGCCGGGGAGTGAAGAAATCGATGAGTATGGAATCTTCGGCAGCCCGGGCCACCACTTTTTTGGGTACCACCAGATTGCCGATGTACCCCTCGTATTGATCGGAAATGGCCAGGGGCTGATCAAACAGGTGAAGAATGGTCAACGGCCCGGTTTCTTCGCCTTTGGCAAACCGGGACGTATTTTCCAGGGTATCGATGGCCGCTCCCCAGATGGTGATGCCTTCCCTTGCAATGGTCTTTCTGAAATCCTCCCAGGTATAGACCGGATCATTGATCAGGCGGTGCACCCAGGTTTCCAGAAATTTGGCCACCTGGGGTCGGGCATAGATACGGCCGAATCCCAGCAGCGGGTTGGCGCCCATTTCCGAGGTCTCACCGGCCTTGGGCATCAGACCTTCACCCAGACAAACCATGATGGCATGATTTTCCGGGATGGTCCGGGTCAGGTACCAGAGACTTTCGCTCATGGCATAGGCGGAAATGGCATCCGCATCTTTTTTGATGAAATTCAGGGCTTGTTTGTCCAGTCCGGCTCCCTGGCCGTAGCGGCCGAACAGCCGGGTCCCCAGGGCGGTCACCGCCAGGGTCATGGCCAGCATTTTCTCGGTGCGTCCGTCGGCAAATGAAATGCTGTCCAGCAGATCGTCGGCGGGTTGGCCACGAAGCCACTCGATGTGGACATCCTCCAGCCAAAGGTGCAGACGGCCCAGGATCGGCCGGCAGTCAAAGGCCCACTGGGCGACAAGGTTCTTCTGTTTCATCCGGTGTGTGTTCATGGTCTGTCCTCATGGGTGAAATTGACGTATGATCTGGTCTGTCAGACAGGTATCATTTACCTGGAAAACCTGTCAAGGAAGAAAAGTCAGGGCTTGTCCTCTCCTTTGGTTTGGGATATGTTGACAGGCATGAAAGACCGCAGATTTTCATACCCGGCGGCGCAGGGGACCCCGGATGGACATTCCGGTATTTCGGTGAATCAGGGAATGATCCAGGAGCAGCTGAGCGGAGTGGTGGACCGGGTGACCTATCACAATCCGGACAATGGCTGGTCTGTCCTTCAGGTGCTTCCCTTTGACACGCCGGACCGCCGGGAGACCGTGCTGGTCCATCAGACAAAAGTGTTTGCCGGCGCCACCATGTGTTTTGAAGGGGCCTGGCAGGTGCATCCCAAATTTGGCCGGCAGTTTTCCGCCACCCGTGCTGAAGAACGGAAACCTGCATCAGCCGGGGCTCTGGAAAAATATATCGGATCCGGCCTCATCAAAGGGGTGGGGCCCAAGACTGCAAAAAAAATTGTCAGATATTTCAAAGATCAAACGCTGGAAGTGTTCGAAAAACAGATTCATCGTCTGGTGGAAGTACCTGGCATTGCGGAAAAAAAACTGGAGATGATCTCCGCCGCCTGGACTGAACACCGGGCCATCCGGGACGTGATGATGTTTCTGCAGTCCCATGGCATTTCCACGTTGTTTTCGGTGCGCATCTACCAGGCATATGGCGACGAGGCCATTGCCAAAGTCATGGCCGATCCCTACTGCCTGGCCGATGATTTTTACGGGATCGGTTTTTTTTCCGCAGACAAGGTGGCCTTGAGCATCGGCCTGGCAACGGACAGTCCCCGGCGCGTTGTGGCGGGCATCCGCCATGTGCTGTCGGCGGCCAGAAATTTCGGCCACTGCTTTCTCACCTTTGCCCAAATCAAAGAACAGGTGGAGGAACTGCTGGGTCTGGATCTGTCCCAGGAACTGGCTCAGGTGCTGGAAACCATGGAATCGGATCACCTGCTCATGCGAAGGACCTTGGCCCCGATGCCGGGAGAAACTGCCCAGGCCTGTTATTACGCCAGGTCCCTGTATTTTGATGAACAGTATGTGGCCAACCGGATCAAGGCAATGAGCGATCCTCCGGATGTGGACATGACCCGGGTCCGGCGGTGGATACAGCTGTTTACCAAAGCCAGGGGTCTGGCGCTGAGCCCGGAGCAGGCAGAGGCGGTCCAGGGGATTGCAGGGAAGGGGATTTCCATTCTCACCGGCGGTCCGGGCTGCGGCAAAACCACGGCGACCCGGGTGCTGGTGGCGCTTCTGGAGGCCATGAAGCGCCGGGTGATGCTGGCCGCGCCCACAGGCCGGGCCGCCCAGCGTATGGGCGAGGTGATCGGCCGGGAAGCCAAAACCATCCATCGGCTGCTGGGATGGGCCAACGGCAGGTTCAAGAAAAACGAAACCACCCCCCTGGAAACCGATTTTCTGGTGGTGGATGAATGCTCCATGCTGGATATCACTCTGACCGCTTCGCTGCTTAAAGCCGTGCCGGACTCCTGCCAGGTGGTGTTCATCGGCGATTATGACCAGCTGCCGTCGGTGGGGGCGGGCAATGTGCTCAAGGACCTGATCGAATCCAACACACAGGCCTGTTTCCGCCTGACCCAGATTTTCCGGCAGGCGGCCCAATCCTTGATCATCCGGCATGCCCACCAGATCAATGCCGGAGATATGCCCTGGATTGCATCCCCGTTCAAGGACCCGTCCGTGTGGCACAAAAAAAAGGACTGCCTGTTTCTGGATTCAGATGAGGCCACGGCCGAACAGCTGCAGTTCATCAAACGGATCAAGGCCCTGACCGACACGAACAGAGAGGATGTGGCCGGAGATCTGGATGATCCGGACCTGTTCGAGTTCCGGATCAGGGAACCGGTGCGGCCCTATGACACTGAGATTCAGATTCCCGAGAAATTCGCTCATGTCAGTCTGGAAAAAGTGGCCGCAGCGGAGAACCGGGTGGAAGAGCTGCTGGCGGTAATCAAAAAGGTTCACCCCTGGTCGTCCCTGCATTACGGGCTGACCGCCGTGGATGTGATCCGGAAGCTTTACATGGAATGGATTCCCAGATATCACGGGGCATCAACGGAAATCCAGATCCTCTCCCCGATGACAAGGGGGTCTTTGGGCACGGTAAGCCTGAACCGGGAGATTCAGGAGACCGCCAATCCGCCGGGACCCGGAAAAGCCCAGATTACCGTGGGCCAGCGGGTGTTCAGAAAAGGGGACCGGGTCATCCATCGAAAAAACAACTACGAATTGAACGTATTCAACGGCGATATCGGCACCATCACCACCATCGATGCCGCCGATCTGACACTGTCGGTGGCGTTTTCCCCCGGCACCGCTCCGGTGCAGTACCGCCAGGCCGATATCCTGGAACTGGACCTGGCCTATGCCGTGACCATCCACAAATCCCAGGGGTCGGAATTCGAGGCCGTGATCATCCCGGTGATGACGCAGCACTTTAAGATGCTGTTCCGGAATCTGATTTATACGGGCATTACCCGGGCAAGGAAACTGGCCGTGTTTGTGGGCACCCGAAGGGCCCTGGCCATGGCCGTGAAAAACCAAGACATCTCAAATCGCCAGACCGCCCTGGCTCAGTTGCTCATGGATCAGGCAATCGGATAACCTGGATAACCTGCGGAAGAAGGATGTTTTGCGGTAAACCTTGCCGTGGGATGGGCCGGCGGAATCTATCGGGTGAAAAATCTTTTTTTCTCTAAAAAGGCCTTCATGTGGGGGCGGATGACCTGGCGGGTGAAATCCGCCATCAGCCGGGTCCAGGTGCGGTTTTTAAGCTCTGGTGCGCGGTTTTCATAATAGGCCTGGATAATATCATCATAGGCATCAAGGGATTGGTCATTGACGGTTTCGGGAAACCGGTCCTGATGGAACACCATATCCAGGGGAAGCCGCGGTTTGGGTTCAGGGTCATCATCCGGATACCCCAGGCACATGCCGAACACCGGATATGCGTGTTCAGGGATCTGCAGCAGGTCACACACCAGATCCGGGTCGTTGCGGATGCCGCCGATGAACACCCCGCCAAGGCCCGCTGATTCCGCTCCCAGCATCAGGCTCTGGGCCACCAGGGCGGTATCCACGGTGGCCACCAGCAGCTGTTCGGCCCACCCGGTCTCGGGGTCCCTTTGGTGCCGCCGGCAGGCATGAACCAGCCGGGTCAGGTCGGCACAGAACACCAGAAAGACAGGTGACTTTGCCACCCAGGCCTGGGGGCCGGCCATGTGCGCGATTTTCTGCCGGATGTCCGGATCGGTCACCTGGATGATGGTATATGCCTGGACATGATGGGAGGTGCTGGCACCCTGGGCTGCGGTGATCAGGGACCGGAGAAGATCCAGGTCCACGGGTCTGCCGGAATATTTCCGGATGGACCGGTGGGCGGACAGAATTTCCAGAACAGAGGTCATGTGAGGTCCTTTGCAGCAAGGGTTTTGATAACGATTTCAGCCTATCATCTTCAGGCGGTTGTTTCAAGTGCCGGCGTGCACCTTGAATCTGTCAGACATCTGGTGACGTCGCTTTTTTCCATGCCGGTGGCGTTCAAGCGGGAACTGGTCAGTAAATTTTCGCATCACATCCTGCAGCAATGGTCATGCCCAGTTCTTCACACCTGGAGAGCACCTCGTTTGTGATGCCGCCTTTGGCCACTACCGGCTCGAACACCTTTTTCAGAGGATAGCCCAATGCAATTCTTTCAATGGACAGCAGTGATCCGGTGCCGTCGTTGCCGGCGCTGATAAACGCCACATACGGTTTTTTGAAAATTTTTTTCGACTGACGGGCCGGATAATAGGTCCGATCAAAAAAATCCTTGATCTGCCCGGCCATGTACCCGAAATATTCCGGAGATCCAATGGCCAGTCCGCTGCAGGTCAAAAGATCGTCCAAGGTGGCGAGGTGTGCGGGTTTAAGAATAGAAGTGACAGTACCAACCGAGTCAATCCCTCTGACCACGGCTTGTGCCATTTGCCGGGTATTGCCGGTCTGGGAATGATAAACGACCAGAATGGTTGTCATGAAATGATCTCCTGCAGGGCCTTATTGTCAATTATGTTCTCATAGCATATCGTGCCATACCAATCCATAATGTCGAGAGAAAATATTTCCCGATTGACCTTGGGCGAGCATCTGTGAAAACCGGATGATGCAAAGAGAGGTGTCTCCAATTACCCTACCGCCTCTCTATATGAAGAATTCGGCTATCGGGGTCGTATATGACCACAGGTCATATACGATCGTGTTTTGCCGGATGATATAAGCAGCCTCTCAGGGATTTCTGTTCTTGTATTTCCAATAAAAACGAATAGATATTAAATATTGCCTGTATGTCCGACAACTGGCACGCATATTGAGTAAATATTGAATGAAATTATATCAAGCCAAAAATTTTTTCGATAGTTCGATTGCAAAAAGACGGGTCGGATTTGCAATTGGCTGAAACTTTAGTCTCAGGCATCCCAATATGACCAGGCTATTTTTTTTTAAATGCAGGCATAGCCGTGATTTCAAAGGCCCCATTTATTCAAGCAAAATAAAATCGGGTCCGATGTCAGGAGAATGGCACTATGGTAGAAATTCAGACAGACGGGATATACGAAGATATCGTAAAGACAATACATGAACCCCTTTTGATACTGGATCAAGACCTCAGGGTAGTTTTAGCCAGCGCTTCCTTCTATGAAATTTTCAAGGTCAAATCTGAAGAGACCGTGGATCAACTCATCTATGACCTGAGCAATAAACAGTGGGATATCCCAAAGCTGCGGGACCTGCTGGAAAACATCCTTCCCCAACATACCAAATTTAATAATTATGAAGTTGAACATGATTTTGCCACCATCGGCAAGCGTACAATGCTATTGAATGACCGTCAGATTGAAAGATCGTTCGGCAAAAAACGGACCATCCTTTTGGCCATTGAAGACATCACCGAGCGTCAACAATTGGAAGACCTGCTAACAGAGTCCGAATTTCGGTACCGGAGACTTTATGAGACTGCAAGCGATGGAATAGTCCTTTTCGAGAAATTCAAAGGACATATAGTCCATGTCAATCCGGCCGCCATTAAAATGTTGGGTTATTCCGAAAAGGAGTGTATCGGGAAAACACTGCAGGATATCGGTGTCCCGATCGATATGAGTGATTTTCCGAAGATAATGGAATCCTTGAGTAAGAGCGGCATTCTTAATTACGAAGATATTTTGCTAAAAACCAAGTTCGGTAAGGATATCTATGCGGATATATATATGGTCGACAGGGTAAAGCTGGTCCAATGTAATATTCGCGATATCAATGAACGTAAGCTGTCGGAGGAGCAGCTGCAATATAGTGAGCCCCCAAAGTACTCGATCTGAACGACCATATAAGCAGCCTGTTCAAAATGTTCCGGCGACTGATCGGTGAAGACATTAATCTTGCCTGGATACCCGGAGAAAGAATTTGGCCGGTAAAAATTGACCCTTCCCAGGTCGATCAAATCCTGGCAAATCTTTGCGTTAACGCCCGAGACGCCATACCCGGAATCGGCAAAAAAACGCTGTCACATTTGAGGATGCTGCAAAAGATGTCACAACGGGTGGCAAATTACTTCCGCTACCCCAAAATTGCCTATGCAGCTTGATTCGGGAATTTAATTGCCAGAGTAATATATTCGGCGGTCAGCTTTGAGGGTGTCTTTTTTATAGAGACGTTCCTGAAAATAGTCTCCCAGGTAATGGTCAGACAACACAACAGGCATAAACCTGGTAAGCCTGATTGTAATATGGCCAGACGCGCATCTTATCCCTTACGGAATCAAGATGCGTCTTCACCAGATTCAATGACAACTTCGCGCCTATCAGGAATTTCATGTGTTGGCGATAAAGCTCATTGATGTTGGCTGCACTGAAAAATCCCCGGTCAAGGAACACTTTGGCCTTTTCATGGCCGAGTGTATTCATGTCGGCCAGCAGTTTTCTCAGTGTTTTGACATCCGGGATGTTGCCAGCCAGTTTCCGGCAATAAAACGGCAGGCGGGATTCCTGACCGAACAGCAGGCTGAGGTTGATCTGTGCCAGTGGCTCATGATCTTTATCGTTACCATATCGAACCTGCCGGACACATTTCGAATAACTGGATATCGACGTACTGCCATAGGCCAGATATTTTTTTCGACCCGTCGTTTTCCCTGGAGTTTGAAAAAAACGCTTCCTTTGCCTGGCATCGTTTCTCACATGTTCCGTCCCGAATGCCAGGTTGAAACTCAACCGCAATCACGTCAGACGGAACCGATTCTGACAATGGCTGTCATAGTTGCCCGATGGGGGAAAAACAGGCCGTCATTATCGACAAATTATTTTCAGCATGATATTATGTCAAGAAAAATATATTTTAAGGGATAATCACAAAAAGGGATGAATTATGGGCAAACAAACAATTTTAATCGTTGATGACGAGCCTGATTTTGTGACAATGCTTAAACAAACCCTTCTGGATGAAGGATATATCGTCGAGGTTGCCTACAATGGGGTCGAGGCGATTCAAAAAGTAAAGAAAAGCCCGCCGGATGCCATTGTACTGGATATCATGATGCCGGAAAAAGATGGCTATGAAGTATGTTCCGAGCTAAAAAACGATGACCGGTATGCGGATATTCCCATCATTTTACTCACTGCGGTTTCAGACCATGTCAGCTCAACACAGTATTCCCATTCGCAGGCCCTGGATGTGGAGGCAGATGATTATCTGTCCAAACCGGCATCATACGAGGAAATCCTGGAAAGCATCAGATCACTGTTAGCGTAGCGTTTTTTATTCGGTTTGTCCGGTCTGGGCATTGCAGGGTAAAATTACCGTAAACAGGCTGCCTTGGCCGGGCTCACTTTCCACATGAATACTGCCTTTCAAAGCCTCAACCAGTGATTTAACGATCGTAAGCCCCAGGCCGGTTCCATTAATGAAACGGGTGTTGTCATCTTTCACCCGGTAGAATTTCTCAAAAAGCCGGGGCAGATGTTTCTGTTCAATGCCAAACCCGTTGTCTTTTACTCTTACCCGGACATTCTCGCCGCTGATATCCATTGTTACGGATATTTTCCCCCCTTCCGGGGTATATTTTATGGCATTTGTGATCAGATTGCCAAAAATGCTTTCAAGTGTTACGGGGTCACAGACCAGGGAGGGCGTTTTTGTATCCGGCAGTGTCAACTCAATGGACTGGCTCTTTTTTTTGGCCTGGACCTCCTGGAATTCGACGATTTTTTTTATAATATCTTCCACATGCACTTTGACCGGCTCCTGGCATTCTTTACCGGCTTCGATCCTGGAAATATCAAGAAGATCACTGATAAGAGAGATCAAGCTTCTGGTTTTGTCCCTGGCACGGCCAAGCAGATACTGGTTTTGTTCAGATTTAACCGATTCACCTGATTTTTCTGAATCACTGGCCTTGATCACCATGGCAAGCTGATCATGAATGACAGACAGAGGGGATCGAAGCTCATGGGACACCCGGGCCACAAACTCGGATTTCAGCCGTTCAAATATTTTCAAATCCGTAATGTCAGAGAGCGTCACGACCGCCCCCATGCACTGGGCATCCTCGTTTAAAACCGGCCGGCCCTCGGCAAGGATATACCGCTGTTCGGGTAACACAAGTTCATGGGAAGTATCTTTATCGGCTTTGTAATGGCCTTTTGAGATTTTTATTATATAATCGCACAACCCTTTATCTTCAATGCACCGCTCTATGTTTTTACCCAGACAATTGTCCGGGCCCAGGCCGAGGCATTTTTGAGCGACAGGGTTCATCAAAATAATCTGACCCAGGGTATTGGTCACCAGAAGGCCGTGGGGAAGGGTTTCAATAATCGTACGGATACGGCTTTGTTCCGTTTCAAGGGCAATCAGATTTTTCTGCTGTTCCCGTTTGAGCGCATCTGCCTCCAGCGTCAGCTGCAGGTTTTCAAATGCCCTTTTTATGACAATTCTCAGTTCGTCCGGTGTAAACGGTTTTGAGATAAAATCATAGGCCCCTTTTTTCATGGCTTCAACGGCGGCTTCAACGGTACTGAATCCTGTAATCATGATCACCAGAACAGATGGAAACTGTTCTTTGATCTTTGCCAGGACGTCAAACCCATCCATGCCGCGCATTTTAATATCACACAGGACTAAGTAAATATCTTCGTTTTCAAGAATCCGTAACCCGTCCGGTCCATTTTCCGCACAGAACACCTCATACCCCATCCGGGAAATAATCCATTGACACCCATCCCTGATATCCTTTTCATCATCAATAACCAGTATTTTAGGGATCGTTTCTTTACCTGCCATGACCTGGTCCTTCCATATCCGGTGGTGACAACAACAATTCAATCACAAATGACGTGCCGGAACCCACGGTGCTCTCCGCATAAATCTTTCCGCCATGTTCCTCCACAATCCGGTAGGCCAGACTCAGCCCCAGGCCGGTTCCTTTTCCCGGCGCCTTGGTGGTGAAAAACGGATCAAACACTTTTAACAGCATGTCATCCGGTATGCCGGGCCCTGTGTCTGTAATTTCAACAAACACCTTGTCTTTTTTCGGTGACACCCAGCAGGACAAAGACAGATCGCCGGTGCCTTCCATCGCATCGGCGGCATTCAGTATGATATTCATAAACACATGTTTTATCTTTTGACTGTCAACCGGCACAAGGGGAATGGACTCATCAAAATCCTTATGAATCGTGATATTTTGAAATAATGCCTGGTCTTCAACAAGCAAAAGCGTTTGTTCCAATATCTCCCGGATATCCCGGGGGTGTATTTCATTGTCTGTCTTTCTTGCGAATGTCAGTAATTCCTTTACGATAGATCTGCATCGTTTTGCATTGTCAAGAATCCGGTTGAGATGTTTTACCGCATCTTCCGGCAGCGGGTATTCTTCCATGACCATTTGAGTAAACAGGGTGATGCCGCTCAACGGGTTGTTTAACTGGTGGGCAACCCCAGCCGCCAGTTCTCCAATGGAAGACATTTTTTCCGCCTGGAGCAGCTGGGCGTTTGTCCGCTCCAGTTCCGCCTCGATTTCAAGGGTTTCCCTTAGATCATGAAAGAAACCCAGTGTGGCAACCTCTTTGTCGCCGTCATAGACAATCGCGGCATTCAGGCTGATGGGAATTATTTCTCCGGTTTTTTTTTGAATCTCCGTCCGAAAAAATCGTAAGGTTCCCTTTTCACCATACTCATCGCTTCTGAGCATTTTCATGATATTCACTGCCCCGTCACCGGGATAGATTTTCCGAATATCGAGTTTGCCGATCACCTCGCCCACCTCATATCCGGAAATGTCACATGCGGCGTCATTGAAAATCAGAATCTCACCGGTCATATCCGAGGCAATAATGCCATCCACGGCACTTTTAATCAAATTGTTCAAGAAAGCATTGGATTGATGAAGTCTTTGTTCCATCTTTTCCATGGTTGACATGGGAAAGTCCATTACGGCAATGGAAGAAATTTCTCCCTTTGAAAAAATGGGGTATGAGTACAGGCAGGATACTTTTTCGAGGGACTTGATGCCGTCAAGCCCTTTTCTTCGGGCAGGTCTGCCTGTTTTAACCACCTGTTTTACAAGGCACCTGGGACAGGGCGAATGCCGCCCATGCAGCGCCTGATAGCAAAATTCGCCGGTACGTAAAACAGACGCTGATATTTCAGGATGATGATTAAAGGACAATATTTTGCAGTCCGGAGAAATGACAATGATCGAGTGTTTAAGCGAATCAACGGCATTTATCAAAAGATTTTTTTCATTCTCTGTCCGCATATGCTGTTTATTATATTCTCACAACATCCATTATTCAACTTAAAACTAAATTCACGGCCGTTACACCTCCGGCCTGGGGAGGACGTTTGCCCTTTCGGCAATTTCAGGAACCCTGTGCTCCCACTCAATGGCCATGAGATGCACGCCTGCCAACCCTTTCATCTCTTTAAACTCTTCAATCTGTTCACAGGCGATCTTGATTCCCTCATCAGCGACCTGATTTCTCTTCACTCCCTGGAGGCGTTTGATCATTTCATCGGGGACTTCCATACCCGGGACCTTGGCTTTCATATATTTGGCCATTGCAATGTTTTTCAGGGGCGTCACGCCGGCAAGGATATACACTTTTTCCGTCAATCCCATGTCATTGGCCTGTTTGATCCATTCCCTCATTTTTTTCATATTGTATACACACTGGGTCTGGATAAAATCAGCACCGGCCGCCACTTTTTTGGCCAGGCGGTGGATGCGCCATTCAAAGGGTTCTGCAAAGGGGTTGGCGGCGGCACCGATGAACATTTTGGGAGGGTTATCAATATCCGCTCCCCCTAAAAATTTGCCTTCATCTCTCATTTTTTTGATCATTGCAATCAGTTGCATGGAATCAATATCAAATACCCCTTTGGCATTGGGATGGTCTCCAAACTGCTGGTGATCCCCTGAAATACATAACATATTGTTAAGCCCCAGAGCATATGCGCCTATCACATCCGACTGCATGGCCAGACGGTTTCTGTCCCGGCATACCATCTGGTAGACGGGCTCAAGCCCTTCATTCCTAACAAGTAATGCCGTGGCCCAGCAGGACATTCGAACCATGGCTCTCTGGTTGTCTGTAATGTTGACCGCATCCACCATCCTCTTAAGCGGGGCTGCCTTTTTTTTAATGATATCAATATTGGCCCCCCGTGGCGGCCCAAGCTCGCCTGTGAAAGCAAAATGTCCTGCCCGCAATATCTTCTCAAAATTACCTGCTGACTTCAAATCGTTGTTTTCCATCTTGTTGAATCCTTTTTGCACGTTCCTCTATTCTCTGTCATATTGCGGATAAACGCCCTGGCTGCGGCATATCCTTCTTGCCAGCGCCAGCATATCAGGGATGTCTATACCAATCGGGCAATAACATCTGGTACAAAGCACACACCGTTCCCATACAAGCTCCCTCATCTCACCCAGATCATGTTTGTCGACATTTCCCTTTTTTTTGTATAAAACACCCACTGAATTTAAAAACTTATAGGACGGCATGTATTTCGGGTCTTTGTTATGTCCCATAAACAAAAAGCAGCTTTCCGCACAAAAAGAGCAATGGGCACACGCCTCTAAAGACAATTTCATTTTTGCCTTTTTTTCGTCCAATATCGCCCGTATTTCATCACTGTTGACACCCGCTGTATTTTTTTTTCTGAACATCCTGGTTCTCCGGTCCCTGCAACATTACCAGTTTTTGGTGGCATTTCCGAAACTATACTCGCCCGCCACATTAAAACGGACAATAATCATGTAAATCATATGAATCAATTTTGTAAACGGCACCGCCATCAGCATGAGTTCGCCTGATAACATATGCAAAGAGATCAAGAGTTTATAATTTGAAAACACCTGGTGATATGCCAGATAACCCGTGACAAAGGGTGCTGCTGCAAGGCTTAGCAGTAAATAATCCGCACAGCTTGTAATAATTTTTACCCGTTCAAGAAAAAGCCTTCGGAATAAAAAAATCAAGATGCAAAAAATAACCATCCCGGTTAAAAAATCAGACACATTTTCGGGTAAAGAAACCATGCTGACACCAAAGGCATTGTCCAGCAATATATTGTGACCCATCACCAATAGAGGCACACCGATAAGAAGGACATGAAAAACGGTGGTAACAATCGTCATGAAAGGATTGACCCCTGCAATGGAAAGCTTTAACCACACCATCCAGTTTTTTTTATCCGGAATCTTTTTGAACCAGGCTTTTTTGAACCGGCTCTTCTTAACCCGATCCATGGAGAAATGACTGGCCTTGTGACTGGATATAAAATTACCCGGTCCGGGTTCAAACTTCTCTATCGGCTGTTCTTTGAGCAAAGACATCAACCGCAGAACCTGAAAAACCACACCACAGAAAAATATGATAAAAGAGATCCAAACCATGGGGCCTCTTAGAAAATCATACATAAATGTCCAGGAAAAAATATGTGATAACGCCATAATTATGTTACCTCTATCCTCAGGCGAGATACCTTCTCTCATAGGGTTCCTGGATAATCGTCCGAGGGGACTGGTTCTGCCATTCCATGTGGGGGCGGACTTTTAAAATATCATCCAGACGATCCTGGTCCTTCAGCCGTTTGTAGATATCAAGCCAGGCGCAGGGGATTTCATTACTGATTTCACAATTGTCTCCATTGGTTCCGCCGCAGGGGCCGTTGAAAAGCCCTTTGGCGCATCTTGTCACAGGACAGATTCCGCCCGTATACCCCAGAACGCAATGACCGCAGGCACGGCATTTTTCTTCGTACATGCCCAGATCCCTATCAACACCAATTGAAACCGTATTCACAACGGGATGGACTGGTATCTTTGAAAACCGCTGGGCCATGTGCTGCACACCGGCCCCACACGCCATGGAAAGAATGCAGTCATATTCAGGTGCTTTGTTGTCAAGCTCCATTAAAAAGGATTCATTGCACTGGCGCTCAACCGTATGCCCGTCAATCCGCTTCTTGATTCCGGCTTTTTCCAAATGAACCTTAAGCTCAGCGTTTAATGCATTCACTTCTTTTTGCCCCCCCACAAGGCAAACTGAAACGCATCCGCCACACCCCACATTTAAAATGTTTTCATACCCGTTAATGGCATCAAGAATTTCCTGAACGGGCTTTATTTTTGCTTTGACCACTTCCTGCCTCCATGGTTAGTCATTTCGTCTGATCCTGATGTCGGGATCAGTCCCTTTAAGATCATCGCATTGTTAAAAAAATCAATCAAAGGCGCTCAACTATTTATCAAGAATATGGCATTCTCCGCAGAGGGTTGGCCCCGTAGGTTCAGGGGTCAGGCTGTAATTATTATGGCACCCCATGCATTGATAATGAAAGGCCTGTGTCTTGTCGATTTCAGACTGGGAATCATGACACGAAGAACACAATATATCAGGATTGCCCTCTTCAAGATCCGCTTCATCAAGAATATTTTCCCCGTTTTCCATCACGTGATGGCAATCCAGACAGTCAAATTCAAACATATGAAGCTCATGGTCAAATATCACTGGACCACGATTGTTTTCCCCGCTAAACTCAAGTTTTACATCATAAGCATACACACCCGACACAAAAAAAACACAGGCAAGTGCTAAGACAATTTTTTTCATAGACGATCATCTTTATTCAGTATTATAAAAAAAGGTGGTATTTTATATTTTTTCACGCCTTATTGCAAGGCACTCGAGCCGCTCAAATCCACGGCCTAATTCTCTATCCTATTCGAGCACAGTATCAATCACGGTGTGTAAAGCAATTCGTCCTCTGTTTTCAATGACTTGCTGATCCAGATACTGGGAAAAGACCCCTACCTGATCCAGAATATCCCAGGGAATAAAATAAGGGTCCACGGAACAGAGAGTACCGGAAATGCCTTGTTCAATCAACGCCATACCGGCGGTGTTTTGTATTTCCTCGAGCAGATGTTTTTAGGCAGCACCGGGACAAGGGTTTCGGGCTGTATAGAGATTCGGACCGGACCTGCACGTTATCATGGGTTAGCGGGAAGCCTGCCAGGGTTTTGTGTTAGCTGGTTGAAAATATATGGACAATACCCCGACAAAAATGATTCTATGCATTTTATGTAGCATTCCGGCACGAGACGTTTCCCGGGGAATGGTCACCGCTGAATTCATGTGGAAGCCAAAAGCAAACCCTGGAGGGGTGGAGCCCATAAAAAATATAGTGCCTGTTACCCGTTCTTTTGTGCCCTGATTGCAAAGATTTGGTTGCGTTGGATAAAACTATTAATTAAAAATGGTGAAGGAATGGTGGAAATTTGACGGGTCCAATAAAAAAGGTTTTCAACCGAAGCTGAAAACCCTTGATATCAGTGGCTGGGTGACTAG
>JBFLKI010000315.1:0-2731 GCA_040883135.1 Desulfotignum sp.
CTGCCAGGGACATCAGGGTGTCTTTTCGGCGGCCGGACAGGCTTTTGGACAGGTACAGGGTCTTGAACCGCCGGCGGCCCGCTTTCAGGGCCTCCGACACACTGTGAAACCCGAACAGGATATCCATGCCCGGCTCAGCCATTGGTCGCTTCCGGCGCCTTTTTACCGGGCATCATCTTTTTTTCAAAAATCGCACACAACTGACCGGCGGCCGTATCCAGGTCATCATTGACCACCACGTATTGATACAGGTGTTTCAACGCGATCTCCTCTGTGGCGTTTGCCAGGCGCAGCTCAATGGTGTCTGCATTGTCCGTGCCCCGGGATTCCAGCCTTTGCCGCAGCACGTCCAGGGACGGGGGCATGATGAACACCGTGACCGGGTTCAGGCCGGAGTCCATGATCTGTCTCGCCCCCTGGACATCGATATCCAGCAACAGGTTCCGGCCGGCTTCCAGCTGTTTTTTGACAAACGCCTTTGAGGTGCCGTAGAAATGCGCATGCACCCTGGCCCATTCCAGCCAGGCATCCGCGTTGATCATCTCTTTAAAGGTCTTTTCAGTCACAAAGAAATAATCTTTGCCGTGAACCTCTCCGGGCCTGGGCGGGCGCGTGGTGTGGGACACGGAATAGGAAATCCCGGAAAACCGGGCCATGACCCGTTGGATCAATGTGGTCTTGCCGGCCCCGGAGGGCGCGGAGATCACGAACAACCGGGCGTTCAGTGTCATGTCACGCCTCCTGGTCCTTTTCCCCGTCTCTGGCTGCCAGGGCCTCATACCGGGCCGACACGGTTTCCGCCTGAATGGCCGACAGAATCACATGGTTGCTGTTGGTGACAATGATGGCCCGGGTTTTTCGGCCATGGGTGGCATCGATCAGACGGCGGTCATCCCTGGCCTCATCCTTGAGCCGCTTCATGGGGCTGGAATTGGGGGTCAGGATCGCCACCACCCGGTCAGCCGGCACGGTATTGCCGAACCCGATGTTCAGCAGCAGTTGTTCCAGACGCAGGCCGGTACGGTCTATGACAGCGGATTTTTTTTTCTTTGTATCACTCAATGTTCTGCACCTGTTCCCGGATTTTTTCCAGTTGTGATTTCAAATCCACCACCCGGTGAGACAAAGCGGCCTGACCGGCTTTGGACCCGATGGTGTTGAACTCCCGGTTGAATTCCTGAATCAGAAAGTTCAGGGTCTGCCCCTGGGACTCGTTTGCATTCATTGTTTTTCGAAACTGATCGATGTGACTGGAAACCCGGACGATCTCTTCGGACACGTCACTTTTGTCCGCCAGAATCGCCACTTCCTGGGCCAGGCGCACCGGGTCGATCTCTCCCTGGCCTGCGGTAAGCCTGGCCAGCCGTTCCTCCAGCCGTTTTTTGTACAGCACCGGAATATCGACGGCCAGTTCTCTGACCTGATCCATCTGGGTTTCAATGGCATCGATCCGGGCCATCAGGTCCTGGTACAGATGGCTGCCTTCAGCCCTTCGCATCTGATCCAGGTTCCGGGCCGCCTGATCCACCGCTTCGGACACCACTGCCGTTACCAGCGGCTGATTTGGATCATTGACCGCCGGCACGATGATATGTCCGGCAGACAGCACATCCGACAGCTCCGGTTCCCGGGAAAGCCCCAGGCTGCGGGTGATCTGTTTCAACGCCTTAAAATAGGCCGCAGCCCTGGCATCATCCACGTCAAACCCGCTTTCCTGGGCTCTCTCATCCTGGACTGTGCCCCGGATTTCCATCCGGCCCCGGTGGTGATACCGGGTCACGATTTTCTTTATCTCCTCTTCCAGTCCCTGGCAGATATCGGGCAGATACACGGCAACATCCAGGTGTCTGGAATTATACGAGCGGATCAAGACCTCTGCGGTGACTGTATCCTGTGTGTGAACCGCTTTGGCAAACGCGGTCATGCTTTTGATCATGGCTGGCTCCTTTTTTCCGCTTTCAAATCCAGCTGGTATTTATCCCGGACCTGTTCAAGAAACCGGAGAATGTCTTTGGACCGGTAATCCGGATAGGTCCAGTCCAGGGGCACAAACTGTTTGTGGATATACATCAGGGTCAGGTCCGCATATATGTCGTTGCCGATATAGATCCGGTGGGCATAATCCTTGCCCGTGGCCAGGACAAACCGTGAGGGCAAGAGATATCCCGGATCGATATTGATCCGGCGCTGGTTGTCTGAGGTAAACTGCTGCTCCACGTCATTGGTGGCCTGTTTGATGTCTGCCAGGTCCGCCTGGTTCACCAAAGGTTTGAACGCCAGAATCCGCCGAAAAAGGGGATGCCCCATCTCCCTGTGATAATAGTCGGTAAAATCGAAATCCAGCCACCGGGACACCAGGTCTAGGGGTCCGCCGATGGTTTCCAGCAGGGGAAACACCGTTTCAAACAGCGGTTTTTCCTTCATAAACACCGACATCACCAGCTTGGCCGGATCCGGGGGCTTGGGCCGACTCATGGTTTGACCGGTTTGGCCTCATCCACCAGCATGATGGGGATATCATCTTTGATCTCATACAGCAAGTGACAGTGGTCACAGATCAATCCGTCTTCCCGGTCGTTAAGCCGGATATCCTTTTTGCATTTGGGGCACACCAGAATCTCCAGCAGTTCCTTGGAAATACCCATGTTATTGCTCCTTTAACTTCATTATGATTTTTTGTTTCTTCCGTCTTGATCATGGCCGGCCCCGGTTCGGGCCGGTTCGTCTGACA
>JBFLKI010000057.1:0-23663 GCA_040883135.1 Desulfotignum sp.
ATCTCGAACACGGAAGTTAAGCTCTTTAGCGCCGATGGTACTGCATGGGAGACTGTGTGGGAGAGTAGGACACTGCCGGATTATCCTTTGAAAAGCCTGTATCACAGAACATTCAGTGATACGGGCTTTTTGCGTTCAGTTGAACCAGATATCGTTTTCCAGATAGGCCTGGTCCAGTTTCTCCTGGTGCCGTTTGAGCGCCTCTCCCATATCCGATGCCAGGGTGTGGAGCAGATAGTGGATCAGGCTGATCATGGATACCGGGGTGCCCAGAAACGGGATGCTTTTCTGGGGGGTGATCAGGACATGGTCACTGAACTGGACCAAGGGGCAGGCGGCGCTGTCTGTGATCAGAATCTGACTTAAACCCCGGCGCCGGGGAATTTTTCCCAGACGGACCAGTTCATTGGGATACCGGGATGTGGCGATCACCACCACCACCGATCCCGGCGGGGCCATGATCATCTGATCCAGACTGGTGCGGTCGCTGCCGTTGAGAATGGACACGCAGGGTCTGAGTTTTGACAGGGTCCAGCCCATGTAGTGGGCCGAAGAATAGGACAGCCGGGATCCCATGACATACACGGCTGAAGCGGATTTCAAGGCGTTTCGGACCGCCTTTGCCACAGCCGGAACAATATTCTTGTGCATGGCCCGGATACTGCGGATATCCTGATTGATGAGCCGGTCCAGTTCCGCATCATCGCTGCCGGCCACCAGGTGGCTCATTTGTCCCCGTTCCACCAGGGTCAGTTCCCGGTCGATGAGATCCCGCAACGTATTGATGAAAACCGCGTAGTTTTTGAATCCCAGCTGCCGCACAAACCGCACCACCGTGGCCTCGCTGGTCTGTACCGCCGCGGCCAGCTGCCGGGTGGTCATGAACACAGCCTTGTCCGGGCTGGTGAGGACGAAATCCGCCAGAAGTCTGCCTTTGGCGGTCAGGGTGTCGTGTTTTTCTTGAATGATGGCTTGCAGCGAGCCGGATTTTTGGATCATGAGTTTTCCATTGGTTGGCGGTTATTTTTTGGCTGGCCGGTTTTTTGCCCGGCCGTCTGTTTTTATCCCGGAGATTTGTAACAAAAGCTATCAATTTTTACAAGAAATAAAAAAAAGATAGTTTTTGTTACGCTTTTGTTGACACCCGGGCCGGGCCGTGACATAACACAAAAAGGGCGCATTTGGCTGTCAAAAAAAGACAATTGGAAAAAAGTCAGGAGAGAACGATGAATTTAATGGGATTACAGGGCGGACAATACCAGCCGCTTTCCGCAAAACAGATAGAAACCATACACCATGCCGCATTGACCATTCTGGAAAAAACAGGCATCACCTATGAGTCGGGGCTGGATGACACCGTGGCCATGCTCGAGAAAAACGGGGCATTCGTGGACCGGAATCAAAAACGGATCCGGTTTTCCAAGGACCTGATTACCACCTGGGTTGAAAAAGCCCCGGAAAAAGTGGTGCTGTGCGGCCAGAACCCGGCGTATGACCTGAATCTCACCGAAGACCGGGTCCATTTGGGAACGGGCGGGGCCGCCATCAAGATCCTGGATCCGGACACCGGCGATGTCCGGGCCACCACCCTGGATGATTTGTACAAGGTCTCCCGGCTGGTGGATCAGCTCACGCATATCCATTTTCTGGTACGTCCGTGTATCCCCACGGACATCGATGAAAAAGACTATGATATCAACATGTTTTACGCCTGTCTGTCCGCTTCCGGCAAACATGTCATGTCGGGTGTGAACAATGAAGAGGGCCTTCACCAGGTCATGGCGTTGGCGGCCATGATCGCCGGCGGCAAAGAAAAACTGGCGCAGCGGCCCATCATTTCCGTGATCACCTCTTTTGCCATCAGCCCGCTCAAACTGTGCACCCAGTCCACCAGAATCATGCAGGAAGCCGTGCGGCACAAGATCCCTGTGGCCCTGTCTTCCGCGCCCATGGCCGGATCCACCTCACCGTTGACCATGGCCGGCACCCTGGCCCAGCTGCATGCCGAAGAACTGGCCGGCGTCACCATTTGCCAGATGACCAACCCCGGCGCGCCATTGCTTTACGGCGGCATTCCGGGCATGGCCAACCTGGCCACCATGGGATACTGCGGCGGGGCCGTGGAATGCGGCATGATGAACGCCGCTATCCACCAGTTGTCCCGGTACATCAAAGTGCCCAACTACAACTCTTCGGGCCTGTCCGACGCCAAGGTCCCGGATGCCCAGGCCGGATACGAAAAAGCCTTGACTTCGGTGCTGGCATCCATGGGCGGTTCCAATTATATCCACCACAGCGCCGGGATGCTGGAATCCATGCTCACCATTGCCCATGAGCAGTTTGTCATCGATGACGAGATCATCGGCAACTGCTGCCAGGTATTGAACGGCATCAAGGTGGATGAAGAGCATCTGGCGCTGGAAGTGATTGACAGTGTGGGACCTGGCGGCAATTTCATGACCGCACCCCATACCATGGCCCATATGCGCAAAGAATATTTCAACGGCAATGGCGTGACCGACCGCAAAAACCGGGATCGCTGGGTCAAAGAGGGTTCCATGGATGCCCGGCAGCGGGCCCTGGGTATTGCAAAAAAACTTTTGGCCAATCAAACCGCCTACATTCCGGAGGCGGTGGATACGGCCATCCGGGAGAAATTCAATATTCTGGTGCCCCGGCAGAACTGAACCGGTCATGGACCATTCAAAGCAGGTACTGGATTTCATTCAGGACATCACCTGGGAACATCTGCCGGAAACGGTTCGCCGACAGGCAAAGCGCTGCCTGCTGGACAGCACGGGTGCCATGCTGGCCGGTCATGAAACACCGGTGGGAAAAATGATGGACACCTTGGCTTGGGAACAGTTTCCCGGAGATCAGGCATCCATTCTGGTGTCCGGTCATCGGGTGTCTGCAGCCGGTGCTGCTCTGGCCAACGGGTTTGCCGCCAATGCACTGGATATTGATGATGGATACCGGCCGATCAAAGGCCATCCCGGGGTCTGCGTCCTGCCGTCCATTCTGGCGGCGGCCCAGCTGGCAGCGGCGGGTGGCAGGTGGGTGTCCGGAAAGGAATTTCTCGTCACCCTGGTGAAGGGGTATGAGGTGGGGATCCGGGCGGGGTTGATCCGGCATGCGACCTGTGACACCTATCATTCTTCCGGATCCTGGGGCGCGGTGGCCGGGGCCGCGGCTGCCGGAAAAATACTCGGGTTGTCTTCCGTCCAGCTGCGTCACGCATTGGGGGCGGCTGAATACCATGCGCCCATGGCGCCCATGATGAAATGCATTGTGACCCCCTCCATGGGAAAAGACAGCACCGGCTGGGGATCACTGGTGGGTCTGCTGTCCGCGTGCATGGCTCAGAAAGGGTTCACCGGGGTAACCCCGCTTTTTGACGAAACCCCAAATCCGGCCTGGATCGTTTCTCTGGGAGAATCCTGGGAGATTGAAACCCTGTATTTCAAACCGTATGCCTGCTGCCGCTGGGCCCAGCCCGGGGTGGACGGGGCTTTAAAACTGGTCCGGGAACATGACATCAACCCGGAAGAGATTCACGTCATCACGGTGTATACCTTTGCGGAATCTGCCGCGTTGAGCCGTGCCTGGCCGGAAAATACCGAAGAAGCTCAGTACAATATCGCGTTTCCCATTGCCGCGGCCCTGCTGGATGGAGAGGTGGGACCGGCACAGGTAATGCCTCCCCGGTTGCTGGATGCGGATATCCGTGAGATGATGGACAAAATCGATATTGTTGCCCAGGAACGGTTTCAGAAAAATTTTCCTCAACGGGCGGAATCAGAGGTGAAAATCCAGACCCGGTCCGGACACACGTTTGTTTCCGGAATCATGTCCGCCCGGTGGGATCCGGCCACGACCCTTCCCACCGACCAGGAGCTGATCGACAAGTTCATGTGGCTGGCCGAACCGGTGATCGGCCACGACAAGACAGCCACGCTCACCGATTATATCCTTGCCCTGGAAACTGAAAAAACCGTGGATCGGTTTTTTCAATTGTGTATTTCATGAATGGATGGTATCAGCTCCGTCAGGGAAATGGGATGAGGAGATAATGACATGTGCGGTATCGTTGTCTACTACGGGAATGCCCAGAACCGGCTGACGCGGATTTTGACAGGGATGTGGGCCATCGTTTACCGGGCGCCGGACAGTACCGGTATCGGACTGGTCGGCAGTGACCTGGAACCGCTGAAAATCCGGCGGGAACTGGGATCGGTGGAAAACCTGATCGACCGGCTCTTGACCGACCCGGTGTTTGAAGAGACCGACCTGCAGGCCGGGGCGTTCATTGAAACGGACACGGCCAGCCAGGCCGGATATATCGCACGGTTCCAGAAACGGCTGCTGGCCCATGAAGGCTTTTCTTTTCAGGAGACCGCATCGTCTCCCACCTGGTCACAGATGACGAACCTGCAAACCCCGATGCAGGTGTTACCGGGAAGCTGCGGTGACCCCAGGATCAGAAAAACCTTTGTCATTGATTCCCCCAAGGCACTCAAAGCGGCCATGGACTGTCTCGTCCAGGACTATGATCTGCCGGTGGCGGTGGTTGAAAAGCTGATCAGAAACGGGTTGGCCGTTCAGGTGGATGCAGCGGAATCTTTTGGTCCCCTGGCGGTGGATCGGTCGGATCTGTTTGATGAATTTCAGCGGATTTTCAACCGGTACGCATATGATGAAACCCCGGTCCGTCCCCGGCGGGTGGTCGGCAAACACGGTCAGAAAAATCCGTTTGCCAGAAAACATGTCTGGTCTTTTCTGCGCAGGGTCCAGGTCACCCTGCCTGCGGACTATACAACGGACGGCATCACCAACCTGTTCAGATACCTGGATGCCTGGGTTCTCAATGGGCTCACACCGGAAGCCTCGGACCATATTCAACTGATTTTTGAAAGTTTCTGGACCGCCCACTCCGATCGCCCGGTCCGGCGCTGGCAGATTCTGTACCGGATCGAACGTACCTGCAATGTCTATGGCCTTGCAGCCACCGCCGTTCTGGCCCATTACCAGACAAAGATCTACATGCCCCGGGCCCGGGCAACCCCGGCCGGTCCGTACCTGCCTGCGGGCCATGTGCCCGGCCCCACCCATCCGCTGCTGCTGCTATCCATGGTTCAGCCGGTGATCGGCCAGGGCCGGTGGGCACTCCAGTCCGCCATCTCGGTGCGTAACGCCCACCCTTTCATGGACCGGGAGAAGCAGCGGGCCGTGGTCCTCAACGGCCAGTTTGATTCAGAGGTGGAGTCCCGGATACAGCAGTATGTCACCCAGGTGGCAGAGATCCGTCTACGCACGGAAAATTCCACGGAGCTGTTTGCCATGCTCTGGGGGCATTATTTTGATATTGCCTGGCAGGAAAACCGGCGGTTCAGAACCATAGAGGCCCAGCACCACCTGGGACTGGAGGAGATGTCCATCTGCAGCCAATCCATTGATTATTCCATTTTCAAGGCGTTGAGCGATAAAACCATCCATGACATCGATGAGATGGCGTTTATCAAGGCGGTGCAGGCCATGATCCGGTCCGGAGGGCAGTTTGCCGTTTCCGGCATCAGCCGGGTGTCGCCGGACCGGCTGTTTGTGGCAGCCCATCACCGGCCCGTGTATATTGTCAGGCGCCGGGACACTTCCGATTTCATGGTGGTGTCGGACATCAATGCCGCGCTGGGACTGTTTCCCCAGACCCTGATCCGGGCCACCCGGGTGAAGCTGCTCAAATTGATGAAGGACCACTCCAGAAAATCCATGGTTGTGGAAACCGATGTGTCAGACAATGTCCGGCCGGAAAATGACTGGTTCAGACAGGCCAAACAAGAACTGCTCAAACCGTTTCTGGTGGATATTTATGCGCTGGATCAGCCGGAAATCTTTGCCCGGATTCAGACAACCGCCGGCAAAGATACCGTGATGCGGCATCTGCATATTCAGGATTTTTCAGGCAGAACGAGGTCCGATATCCGTCCCGAACAGACCTGGATTACACCGGTTTCGTTTCAAAAGGATTTCGGCAGAACCTTTTATGAAGAACACCTGTACGAAATCCCGGGCCTGATGGGGGATATTCTGAGCCGGTATGTGGACCCTGAACACGGCCTGCCCCGGTTCGATATCCGGCAGCGCCTGCTGGAAAGGCGCTTCGGCAGCGGTCTGGCAAACCTGAACCGGATTATTCTGGTGGGCACGGGGTTCAGCTTTCTGGTGGCGGAAATTGCAGAAAAAACCATGGAGCCGTTTTTTCCCACCGTCAATCTGCTGGTGGCAACCCCCCAGGATTTCACGGATGTGAGAACCGCCATCAATCCGGACCGGGACCTGGTCATCATGATCTCCTGGTCCGGCACCACCTCGGATATGATCGATTTTGCCGGACTGCTTCTGAGGCACCAAATTCTCATGGTGGGGATCACGGAAAAACCGTTTTCAGACATGGCCCTGGTGGTCCGGAAAAGTGCCGGTGTGATTCCGGTATACAGTGGCGAAGAGGTGACGGTGGCCCCCTTGAAAAGTGCTATGTGCATGCTGCTGACCCTGGATCTGTTCTGCCTGTCCATCTGTGATGCCACCCCCGGCGCCCCGGATGCCGTGGCCGACAGGGTCAAAGAGCTTTTTCCGATGCCCGGCCAACTGGACCGCCTGCTGGGGGATCCACAGGTGATCCAGAACTGCAATGAGATGACCGCCGGTTCCCGGAATTCGGTGCTGCACTATGTGGTGGATGCGTTTCACGATGTGGGAGCCGCCAGAATCGGGGCATTGAATCTGGAAATCAACGCCTGGACGTCTCTGGGAATGGCCGTGGATTATTCGGAACAGGAATTGTTTCTGAATATCCCCATGACCGGGGATGATTTCGTTCTGGTACTTGCCACCAGCCGGCATCGGCTGGACGAGGCGGTCCGGTTCATGGCGGCCCTGCATGAGAAAGGCCGGCCATTTTATGCGGTTACCTACCTGAACCGGGAACTTGCGCAGATTCAGCAGATGGCCCGGCAGGTGATCGTGGTGCCCAAGCTGTCGGATCATTTTCAACCGTTTCTGGATCTGCCGCTTCTGTTTTTACTGGGGTTTTATTTTGGCCAGGCCCATGGCAGACAGGCCGGTGAAATGCCCCGGAACATGGCCAAATCCGTGACCGCCGGCCGGACCCGGAACGGTAAAGACCGGTCCTTTTCAGATATATTGGAAGACTTGGATCAAAAGCAGGACAATCTGGGATTGGGGATGTATCCGGTGGTACCCCGGTCCGGATCTCTGTGCTGGCTGACGCAGGCGGCGGATCCGGTGGAAAAACGGTATTACCGGGACCTTCTTGAACTGGGAAAAATCCTCAATGAACCGGACGAATTTGCCGGCATGTTTTCTTTGCCGGAAGACCGGTCCAAAGATACTGTGCTGGCCGGCCTGGCAGATCTGATTTTTACAAACCTGGCTGAAGACGGGGTGTTGATTTTTGTTCCCTTGGATAAACAGGCGGAGGCCGGTTGCCGGAATATTGCCAGGCTGTGGGAGCCGTTTCTGGGAATCCCCATTCAGGTTGAAGTTGCCGAAAAACTCAAAGGCGTTACTCTGGGCGACAGCCTGGTGCTGGTGACGGCGACCCGGACACCGGCACAGGAGCGGTTGTCTGCGGTATTTTCCCATTCCCATGAAAACATGGTTTGGATCGGTCCGGAAAACACGCTCATCTCAGAAAAAAAGAACCAGGGGATTTTGTCACAGGCGTTTTATTTGAAGACCCCGGGCCTGTTCTGCCGGTATGAGCAGGCGTATGCCGCATTGTCTGTGTTTTTTGCACAAATCATGTCACATAAATTCCCGGGCCGGGCCAGACGCTTCACAGCCCATTTCAAAACCCTGCTCCCGGTCATTCAGACCCTTTTGGCGGACAGTGCCCTGCACCGCCGGATCCAGCGGGCCATTCATGAAAATCTGGGATACGGGAAACAATTGTTTCTGACGGGGATGCGGGGAAACTGCATCGCCTGGAAGATTGCGTTTGCCGCGGCCGGTGCCAGGGGCGTGGAAAGCGATGCATTCGGTGTTTCTGCATATTCCCACCTGGTAATGGTGGATGCGAGGGTCCAGTCAAAATATGTAAAACTGGATTCCCGTCGCCGCATGGTTTCCATTCATGGAGAAAAGCAGGTTGATGACTGGGAATCGCGGTATCTGGGCGGGGCATCTGTGGATCTGTTTTTGTCCAGCACATCCATGCCGTTTTCACCGGATGCGGTTCTCCCGTTTTATGTGGATGATCAGTGGTATCTGCCGGTACTCAGGCCGGAATATGATCCAGACAACGATTGTCTGATCATCATCGACGCCACCAGCGAGGCGGCATTTGACGCGGCCTTGGATGAACTGGCCACATTCGGTTCCCGGTATGCCAGAATGGTGGTCATCACCCAGAAGGGATTTGCCGGTGATGCCCGGATGGCCAATTTGAAAAAGTACCCGTTAAGTCATATTATCATGGTGCCCGGCCCGTTAGATAAAAACGGTGATGCCGGGATCATTTCCGATCATCTGCTGCCGGTGGTGATCAGTCTGTTGGGGGCTGCCATGAAATTTTTCAGGCCTTGCTTTCGGCAGGGCCTGAAAAATAGCACAGGCCGGATAGAACGATAGGTGGTATCTATCCGGCCTGTGCTATATTGCTTACAAAGAACCGTTACATGGCAGTCAGGGCTTCTTCGGCCACCAATGTTTTCTTGACCTCGTGGGAGGCCAGCAGTGCTTTTGCCTTTTCATTGGACCGGGCGAACAGGTCGGTTTTTCCTTCCTTTTCCCAGGATTCGAACCGGGACCGGTCTATGAGTTCAGGCAGCAGATGGGCTGTTCGGAAATGGGCAAAGGTGTGGGGATCGCTCAAGAAGATCGCATTGTCCGGACCCTTTGCCACCCGGTCGATGACATCCAGTGCCAGGGTCTGCTCGTTCACGGGAATCCCTTTGGCAAAAAATTTGGCCATGGCCACCAGTTCGTCCGACAGGGTGAGCATCTCCAGGCTTGACGTGTGGCCGGATTCGATATATCCCACATCGTGGATCACGTTGCACCGGGACAGCAGGGATGTGATAATGGAGAGCATGCCTTCGGCCCCGGCCTGGGCATCGATGGTCTTGGAGTCTGTGGACCCGGCAAAGGACCAGATAGGGATCTGATAGAGTTCATCCCTCATGTCGGCAAACGCGGCCTGGGTCAGGCTCCATTCGGAACACCCATAGGAAACCACGGTGTGCTTCATGTCCAGCACGGACACGTTGGGGGCGAACAGAAACGGGGCACCTGGATTGGTGAGCTGATGGATGACCAGCCCCACCAGGTTTTCGGCAATGCCCTGGGCCATGGCCCCGGCCAGGGTCACAGGCCCCCCGCCGCCGGCATTGCATCCCGAAGGCAGACAGATGGGGATCTCTTTTTCCGCGCAGAACACCAGTTTCTCCATCACGTTTTGAGGATACAGCAGCGGGCTGATCGCTTCGGAATAATTGAACAGAAACGGTTTTTTACGAAGCGCTTCCTCTCCGCCCACCACGGCGCTGGCAATATCGTAAATCTGGCGGATATCGGTGCCGCTGTCAGCGATAAAGCAGATGGGTTTGTTGCTGTTGCGCACCATCTCTTCAAACACTTGCACATAAATCTCTTCGATCTCCACATCTTCGGGGTTTCCCATGGACATGGAAAAATCCATGTTGGGCAGCGCATCCACCAGTCTCGCAAAGTTGCCTGTATCGGCAAGCACGGGGCGCCGTCTTTCGCCGGTTTCCAGGTCTATGGTAAAAATCGTGTCCGATCCGGTGCCGAAGAAAAAATTTTCTCCTTCCAGGGGCATGGCCAGTTTGCCGGTCTGATCATAGATATCAAATCGTTTGGGGGCGGACATGACGGCATTGTCCACCAGCGCTTCTGGCATGATCACCCGGTTGTCCCTGTCCAGGGTGCATCCGTGGTCCAGAAGCATTTCCAGAACCCCGTCATGTTCCATGCGAAATCCAGTTTTGGCCAGTATTTTCAAGGCGGCGTCATGGATGGCCATGGCCTGTTTTTTATCAAAGACTTTCAACCGGGGTTGAAATGTGGGGATATTCTGTAACATAGGGTTTTCTCCTTAGTGAAGCATGTTTTTAGGTAATTTTTTATTGGGCGTGCTGCATGAATTGATCTGAAACAGGTTCCAGTTTTTTTCCCACCACGGCGTAATAGTTCAGAGGCGTGCCGTCCAGACACAGGCGGTGCTGATACCGTTCTTTTTCAACAATGTCCATGATATTGGATGCCACCATCTCATCGATGAGTTTTGAGAATCCGGAGGGATGATTGTCCTGGAGAAATTCATCCTTGATATTGAAGGCGACCCATCCGTTGTCAGAAATCAGGTTGTACGCACTGGCAAAGGCTTCCGGCGGAATATCGTCAAACCCTAACGCCGCCACGATGGACATGCAGTTGGGATCTTTTTCAATAATGGTCTGTTCCACCTTTTCAGGCAGGTCGGTAAGGTCTTCGATAAAATACTCCTCATAAATGCCGGGACGATCCCGGAATGTCGCTTCGGCGGCCTCTTCAATGATATCCACACCGATGATGGTGTCAAAGCCGATTTTCGCCAGTTCTTCTCCCACCATGCCGTTGCCGGCCCCGACATCTAGAGCCACGCGATTTTCTGAATCAGAAGCGTTGCCGTTCATGGCTTTTTCAAGAAGCCCGCACACAACCTGGGGCGACTGGCAGGCAAGGGTGTCATAAAACAGGTTCTCATACAGTCCGGGTATTTTGTAGATTTCTCCATAATCATGGGTAAGGAGTTCTCTGGTTTCCCCTTTGTATGTAACGATAATTTTTTCTTTTCCCTGATCCGCCTTATCGACTTCCGGTAAAATAAAGGAAAATTCTTTCATCTTTCTTCTCCCGTTCTTTAATTGGATTGACGCATTCCGACCATCTGAGTTGTTGGGCCGGACATGACTCTACCTGATCAGCAAGATTGCCCGGCGCAATACCGGGTGCTGCAGGCAGACAAATTATCCCGAAATGGGATTTATGTAATAAAATATTTTCTATTCAAAACATATTACAGCATAAATACCATTTTTGAAATGATATTGTCAAGTCTGTGGGATGAAAAAGTTTGGGTTAAATTTTTCCGCTGGGCACCGACAGGTCATCTTCTGTTTCAATGAGATGCAGGGGCGGATTCGGAGAGGGGGACGCCGGGTCTGCCTGGGCCAGCATGTCGACCAATAGTTCAAGTCCCCACATGAGCTGAGAAACATCCCGGGCGTTCATTTTCTCCAGTTTTTGCATAAATCGGTGATGAATGGGGGTGGGCGCGTTTTTAAGAAAATCCGCACCGTCTCTGGTGATTTCCACATGAACCTGACGACGGTCTTTGCTGATTCTCACCCGCTGGACCAGATTCCGGCGTTCCAGGCGGTCGATAATGCCGGTGACCGTGGAATTGTTGATGAAAACGATCTGGGTCAACGCGCCGATGGCAATCGGGCCATGCTCGGCAATTTCATTGAGACAGATCAGCTGGGGCAGGGTGATTTGATATTTTTCCTGGAGTTGTTTGGAGTGCCGGGACATTTCCTGAATAATCTGTCGCAGTCGCATCATGATCTGCATGCTTATTTTTTCTTCCATGGTCACACGCCTTTAAATCAAGATCTTTTATCAAAAAACGGCAGTTTGCCGATTTGTGAAATCCCGCCACATCAGGACGGCCTTTCAGCAAAGTCAATACCTTCATTTGATGTCTGCTCTCAGATGGATATTGATTGGGTTTATTCTACGGAAACCAGGACAATTGTCAATTAAATTAAACAGGACACCTGTGCGCAGGAAAATAGCCAACATAGTTTTAGTCTAGACTAATTTTATTTGTCAGGCATTGATTTGTTGGGTTCATGTATTATACTATCTTTATAAAAAAGAAGGTAACGTGAAACATACAACCAAAAAATTCAAGGGTGTGAATAAAAGGACACAAAGGAGGAACTCATGAAAAAACCAGCCTGTATATCCGAAAGAATGTTTAAATATTCCCTGGGTGGGTTGCTGGTGGCAGCGGCCGTGGCGTTGTCGGTCATCAGTGTGACCCTGTTGCCGGTGATTGGATTTGTTCTGGTCATACCGGTGGTGGCCCTGGCTGTCTATGTGTTTCGTATGCATCTCAACGATCAGTGTGAAATCGATCCAACCTGACCGGAAGAAAAGATGTCTGTCCGGGTGTCAGAGCCGGTTGAGGGCAACCACGACCGGCTTTCCGCGGTGTCCATTACGGACAATCCCGGCGGAAACCCGTCGTTGAGCCCCGATGTGCTGGGGCCAGGGCCATGAACCGGTGCCGGGTCCCCGGCGCCTCTATCGGGGATGATCTGTACAACCGGGAGATCAGGCAATGGCAGGACCCTCGAAGCGGTTTGAAGCATTCCATCGACCGGGCGGCCCGCCTTCCCGGCTCATCGACCGTGTCAAGACCACCCTTCGGGAACATCTGCCCTATTTTCTTTTCAAAACAGCCCATAACCAGTTTTTTGAAAAAAAACATCCCATGACCCCGTATTATCGAAAAGCTGCGGAAGTTTTGAGTAAAAACCATCGGGCAAAATGGTTCAAGCGTCTCCTGGAAGATCCGGTGAAAAAACCGCTGTTGTCCTGCCAAAGCTGCGGGGACTGAGCCATCCAGCATATGGCGTTTCTGTGTCCGGAGTCCGGTTGCCCCAAGCATACCCGCAACGTGGCCTGCGGCAGATGCCGTCCAGACGGCTGACCCGAACAACCCGCACCATGTGGCCGCACCGTCCAACGGGGATCTGTGGATCATGTGCGTCAAACCCGGAGATGCGGTCCAGGCCGGAGAGGAACTGTTCAACATCACCATTATGAAACAGGAAAAAGCGGTGGTGTCCCCGGTGTGGCGAAAAGATCTGAACGCCTAAAAGGTCAGTGTGACCGTGGTGCCGCCGGAATTCAGACAGTCATCCGGTGTTTTGCAGAAAGAACAGCGCCGGATGGCCCCGGGACAGGTGTCGGTGTCGGCCGGGATGAAGGCGCACCGGGTGGAATCGATATCCAGGGTGAAATTGAACCGTTCGGAAAACAGCTTGATGCGCAAAAGATCGAATCCCCGGCCCCCGGCGTTGAATTCATAGGGCTGCTTGGTGGTGTATTCCGATGACTCCGGCGGGGTGAAATAATTCTCAAAAATCAGACGCAGCTTGTCCTTTGTAAATCCGATGCCGTTGTCTTTGATCGTCAGGACCGGATGGTTTTTCCGGGTAAAGACCCGGATCTGTATTTTTCCGCCGTCAGGTGTGTATTCCACGGCATTCCGGATCAGGCCGGTGGCAATGATTTCCAGGATCTCTTCAGGGATGCGGACGGGATCTGTTTGTTCCAGTCCGGTTTCCAGGGTGAGGTGGCGGAAGGCGAATTCCGGTGCCAGTTGCTGCACGTGGTGTGCCATGAATTGATCCAGAGAGATGGTCTGAAGGCTCAGGCGGCCTGGCCCGAAAATTTTTTCCACGGCCTGCCTGACCCCGGTCATCATCTCAGGGCCTCTGGTCCGGGTTTCATCCCGGATCTCGGACTCGGCAAGCAGGGTCAGCTCATCCACACAGGCGTCTATGAGCCGGTTCAGGATATGGTGCGCGGTGAACTGCTTTTTTTTCAGCAGGTCTTCCACCTCGAACTGAATTTCAAGAATCCGCTTCAGGTTCCGCCGGGCCCGGTCGATAATGGTTTGAATTTTCTCATCGCGGATGTGCTTGGCCGCCAGGTTCTTTCCCAGCAGCTTCATGGCGGCATCCACCACGGACACCGGGGTCTTGAGTTCATGGGCCAGGTGGTTGATCACCTGGTCCTTGGCCTGGTTCAGGATCTTCAGGTCCGCATAGGACTGTTCCAGTTCCTCGTGGATCCGGGTATTTTCAATGGGCAACGCCACGGTGCTGGCCACCATCATCAGCTGATCCGTGTCGGTGTCGTCAAACTGGCCCTGGAGTTTGTTCACCACCGATACCACCCCGATGACCCGGTCCTTGAGCTTTATGGGCACGGACAGCATGTTTTTGGCCACCAGGTCGGTCTCCTCATCCACCCGGCGCAGGTAGAAATCACATTGGGAGATATCCGGGATCAGCAATGGTTTGCCGGTTTTGTAGACATGACCGGACACCCCCTGGTCGGCCGGAAACCGGAGTTTCTTGAACTTGCTGCCGGAGGCCGCATCCTTGAATCGGGCGGTAAAAAAATACAGTTCATCGGTGTCCCGGTCCGCCAGCAGGATGAACGCCCCTTCCACGTTCACCAGTTTCTGGATTTCCGCCGTGATGATGGCCACGAGCTCCCCCAGTTTGTGATAGGTGTGCAGGGCCGTGGAGATGTCGAACATGATCCGGTTGGTCTTGGCCATGCGCTTTTCAAAGGTGATGTCCCGCAGAATCAGGACCTGGCCCATGGGGGTGTCGTCTTCATCGTACAGAATGGCGCCGTTGATCAGAATGTCCAGCAGCCGGCCGTCCCGGGTGTACCGCTGGGTTTCAAAGTCCAAGACCGTGCGGTTTTCATACAGCTGCTTCATCCCCTGCCTGGCCTGTTCCAGCAGGTGGTCCGGAATGAACGGGATGTTTTTCCCCCGGATTTCTTCCAGTTTCCATCCAAAGACCCGTTCAAAAGCCGGGTTGACATATTCCACCGTGTTGTTCAGAGAAAAGGCGAACACCGGGTCCGGCAGAAACCGGAGCAGCGTATCCAGACGCTTCTGGGCCAGCCGGGTTTCCTTGTACAGCTGCTGGACCGATTTTTCCGATGTCGGTGATGCCATTTTTTGTCTATTCCTTTATTCCGCTGCGGCCTGTCGGGTTCTCATCAGCCAGGACCCTGTTTCAGTCGTCAAACAGGCTGTATTTAAAAGGGATCTGGGCCATGCCGTGGCTGACCTGAAATCGGGCCTCATCTGTTTGAATCAGTTCGACAGGCACAGAAAGCTGCAAGAACTTTTCCTGGCGGGTGATCACCGGGAATCCATAGGGGTCATTCATATGTTTCAGGGGTTTGCCGGCGGCCGTTCTCTGTTCCACAAACTGCTGGTGCCGGGCCAGGCGCCGGGCCGTTACCTGGCCGGCCAGGACCATTACTCCCCGGACCGCCCGCTGGATGGCGGGGATCAGCCGGGTGTCCGTGTCATACCCCATGCTGCTACGGCCTGCCGCGATGGCTGCCGCCGTGGTGGTGCCGGTGCCAATGAACGGATCCATCACCCGGTCGCCCTTTACCGAGAACATATTGATCAGCCGGTACGCCAGTTCAAAGGGAAAGGCGGCACTGCGCCGTCGTTCCTGTGCATCGGCCAGGGTCTGGCCCGTGCCTTTGAGATCGAACCAGATATCGGAAAACCAGTGATTGCGCTCTTCCCAGAAAATGGCGCTTTCCCGGCGCCGCTGTTTGTCTTCCGCGGTGTTGAATTCGCGTTTGCCGTGTTTCCTCAAAATCAGGATGTATTCATGCTCCAGGGTCACATAGGCGCCGGCCGGAAGCATGCCGGATCCCATGAATTTGGTGGGGACATTGATCTGTTTGCGCCATATAATGCAGGGCAGACTGGTGAATCCAATTTTCCGGGTTACGGACAGAACCCTGGCATGGTTGGTGTATAAGGCGAAATGGCCGTCAATGGTTCGGGTGGCGTCCCCGATATTGATGCAGGCAAATCCGCCGGGTTTAAGTATCCGGAAGCATTCCTGCCACACGGGATCCAGCAGCCGGTGCATGGCTTTAAAGGCTGCCGGCCCGTCTGTCTCAGCCAGCAATGTGCTCACATCCGGGTCCATATCAGCAAAAACCTCATCCCACATTTCGATCATGGGATACGGCGGGGAGGTCACCACCAGATCGATACTGTCGTCTGCCACCGCTGTCATGCGGCGGGAATCTGTGAAATTTATGGCATGCTCTGTTTTCATGGATCACTGCTCTTGTTAAGGGGGACCCGGTTCAATGAATGTAACTGACCCAGGAGATGTTGTCAATGCAATGTGTCGCTTGCAATTATTGGGGGATGTGATTATATTCAACCAACATTTGGATGATAGGACAGACACAGGAGTAAAATATGGCCGTGGGATGGGCAAAAGACGGGGCCGTTCAGGAGGAGATCGACGCGGGTGTGGCAGATGCCGTGAAACGGGCCAGAAGCCGGCTGGGTAAAGGCGAAAGCAGCACCAACTGTGACATGTGCGGTGTGGCAATTCCTGAAGCCAGGCGCAAGGCCCTTCCCGGGGTGAGACTGTGCATCGACTGCCAGTCGGAAGTAGAGAAAACCCAGTCCGGATTCAGTCTTTACAACCGCCGGGGCAGCAAGGACAGTCAGTTGAAATAGTCCGTCAAATCCGGCGGTTGATCAGATGTTTTTTGTGACCGATGATCAGGGCGGTCATTGTCAGCAGCAATGCCAGTCCGGCCAGGGCCGGAGTGAAATCAGTAAAGATGTCAAATACAAACCCGGCGGCAATGGGCGACAAGGCCGCTGGAATGTTGGCAGTGAACAGCCATCCGTAAATCCGGGAGATATGTCTGCTGCCCCAGCTTCTGGCGGCACTGGACACATAAATCACCAGAACCCCGCCATAGTTGAATCCCGTAAGTAGAGCAAACGTCCAGAATCCGGAAACGGATTTCGCCAGAATCGGGGCCGCTGCCAGCACGGCCGCCTGGCAGATCAGGTTGGCCTGGATGGCGGAAGCGGCTTGAATCCGATCGAAGACAGTGCCCCAGATGACCCGGCCGCCGGCATTGGCCAGGGCAAACAGGGACACTGCGGTGATGCCGATGTGTGCGGAAGATCCAGGACCCTGAAAAATTTCCTTGAGGTTGGCGTTCACCGCAAACCCGGCAGCCAGGCCCATGAACATGGCCAGATACAGCAGGTGAAAATTGGCATGACCCAGCACCTGTCCCGGTCGGAAAGATGGCACAGACACGGTTTTTGTTTCAGCGGCAGGAAACCGCATCATGCTGCCGGCGGAGATCACCAGGCATAAAAACAAAAGACCGAATGCCGTAAATGTCTCAAACGGCGTGTATCCCAGCGAGGAGATCAGAATCCCGCCGACCTGGCTGACCAGGGCGGCCCCACCACCGAAACCGGCCACGGCAATGCCGGTGACCAGCCCCTGGGATCGTGGAAACCACCGGATGCATACGGCAATGGGCACAATATAGGCCATGCCCGCTCCGATGCCGGCCATGCCGCCGATGCCGAGGATGGTGAACGCAAAGCTGCGGCTGCCCAGACCTGCCAGCAGCCACCCTCCCCCAAACAGCAGACCGCCGGTCATGGCGCTGATGCGCGGGCCGAGTTTCGGCAAAAACCCCCCGGCAATCATCATGGTCAGGGGAAAAATAAAATAAAACAGGGTAAACGGCACCTGTACAGGACCCTGCGCCAGCCCGGTCAGGTCTTTGAGGGGCTGGACATAAACGCTCCAGGAGTAGGTGGCACCGAGACACACCTGCATGAGCACGGCAGAGACAAGGATGAGATATCTCATAAGCAGCTGGGCCAGGCGGTACCGGTCACTTTAATTCGTTCGGCGTGAGGGAAGAACGTCTTTGAGGGCCTGAATCAGTTTTTCGACATTTTCGGGCCTGGCCGTGTGTCCCATCAGGCCGATGCGCCAGATCTTACCGGACAGCGGTCCCAGGCCGGCGCCGATCTCGATCCGATATTTCCTGAGAAGCCGGGATCGGACGTCTGCATCATCCACCCCGTCCGGAATACAGACGGCATTGAGCATGGGCAGACGGCAGGAGGCATCCACGTGCATGCGTATTCCTAAGTGATCCAGCTCCCGCACGAGTTGCCGGTGGGTGTCCAGGTGTCGTTCAAACACCCGGGCTTCCCCTTCTTCCAGGATCAGAGAAAGCGCCTGGTACAGTCCATAGAGCATGTTGACGGGAGCTGTGTGGTGATAGGCCCTTGTGGCGCCTTCCCAGTAGTTCATGATCAGGCTCAAGTCCAGGTACCAGTTGGGAACCTTGGTTTTTCTGGCCTGGAGCGCGGTCACCGCCGCCGGAGAAAAAGACGCCGGCGACAGACCGGGCGGACAGGACAGGCATTTCTGGGTGCCGCTGTAAAGAACATCGATTCCCCAGTCATCCATGAGGATTTCCATGCCGCCCAGACTGGTCACCGCATCCACCAGAAACAGGGTGTCACAGCCCTTGAGCAGGGAACCGATGCCGGACACCGGGTTCATGACGCCGGTGGAGGTTTCCGCATGGACCACGGCCACCAGTTTGTAGGATTTTTTTGACAGTTGTTTCTGCACCACATCCACAATGACCGGGGTGCCCCATTCAAATTCCAGGGTGTCCACATCGGCTCCCAGGCGTGTGGCCACATCCTGCATGCGCCGGCCGAACACCCCGTTGATCAGGATCAGGACCGGGTCGTTTTTTTCAATGAGATTCACAAAACAGCATTCCATGCCGGCGGAGCCGGTCCCGGAAATGGGAAGGGTCAATGCGTTCCGGGTGTGCAGCAACGTTTTGAGCTGCTCTTTGATGGCATCCATGATCCGGATGAAATCCGGGTCCAGATGTCCCAGGGTGGGTTTGGACAGCGCGTCCAGTACCGAAGAATGGACACAGGACGGTCCCGGGCCCATGAGGGTGACCGGTATAATGGTCTGCAGCAGGTCGTTCATGTCAAGTTCCTTTAATCAGCCCGTAGGCATCATCATTCGTTCATCTCCCCGCTCCATGGCCAGTTCGGTCAGTTTGTCCGCCGGGATATGGCACAGGATTTTGTGGCCGCTGGGCAGCCGCTGGAATTTGGGTTTTTCCTGTTCACAGATTTTGCCGTTTTCAGGCAGGACCGATTTTCGGGGACACCGGGTATGAAAACAGCATCCAGAGGGCCGGTTGGTGGGGCTGGGTACATCCCCGGACAAAATAATGGACTGGCGTCTGGCCGTGGGATCGGGAATGGGAACCGACGACAGCAATGCTTCGGAATACGGGTGATACGGCGGTGGATAAATGGATGCCACCGGGCCGAATTCCACGATTTCTCCCAGATACATCACCGCCACAAAATCGGAGATGAACCGCACCACACTCAGGTCATGGGCGATGAAGATCATGGTGGATCCCATGTCTTCCTTGATCTCGTTGAGCAGGTTGAGCACGGCCGCGGCCACGGACACGTCCAGGGCGGATACCGGTTCATCGCAGATCACCAGGGACGGCCGGCTGGCCAGGGCCCTGGCAATACCAACACGCTGTTTTTCACCACCGGACAGCTGCCGGGGATACCGGTCATAGTAATAGGCATCCAGTTTGACCTCCCGCAACAGCCGCTCCACTTCCTTGCGGACTTTTCGCCGGGGAACGGTCTTGAATTTCTGGATGGGCCGTCCGATCTGGGCACCGATGGTGTAAGAGGGATTCAGGGTGGAATCCGGGTTCTGAAACACCATCTGCAGTTCCCGAATCAGCGACAGGTCCCGTTTTTGGGCCGGCTGGTTCAGATCGATGCCCATCAGTTCCACCTTTCCGTCGGTCAGCGCTTCCAGGCCGATGATTCCCTTGACCAGGGTGCTTTTGCCGCACCCCGATTCTCCGACTATCCCCAGAGTGGTGCCCTTAAGTACCTTCAGGGAGATGTCGTCCACCGCCTTGACATGGGATTTTTTTTCCATGCCCAGGATCGCCCTCAGCGACGGATTCTGTTCCGGATACCACAGTTTCATGTTTCGAATGTTGAGCAGCGTGTCCATGGAAGAAAAATCATCATCGCCTTCGATTTGAACCACGGCATCGCGTTGTCCCCGGGCATAGTCGTCATACGGGACTTTCAGGGTTTCCCTGCCCAGAAAGCACCGGGACACATGATCGTCGGATATGGAAACCAGCTCCGGATGCCGGGACGTACAGTGGGCGATCAGGCTTTTGTCTTCCAGGTGTCGGCCTTCGATGCGCCAGTCGCACCGGGGCGCGAAAATGCAGGCGTTGAGATCCCGGTCCGCCGGGTCCGGCACCCGTCCCCGAATGGACCACAGCCGGTTGTTGGACAGGCTGTCACCTAGCCGGGGCACACAGCACAAAAGCCCCCGGGTGTATGGGTGGGCCGGATTGGCAAACAGCTTTTCGATGGGACCCTGTTCCACCATCTCGCCGGCATACATGACGCACAACCGCTCACTCACCTTGGCCACAACCCCTAAGTTATGGGTGATGAAGATGATGCCGGTGTTAAAATCTTTTTTCAGATCCTCTACCAGGTCTAAGACCGCGGCTTCCACCGTAACGTCCAGGGCGGTGGTGGGTTCATCCATGATCAGCAGCGACGGGTTGTTGAGCAGCGCCATGGCAATCACCACCCGCTGCTGCTGTCCGCCGGAGATCATATGCACATACCGGTTCATCACATTGGCGGCATCCGGCATGTACACCCGTTCCAGCATGGCGATACACCGATCTTTCGCCTGTTTGGCCGTCATGTCGGTATGGGCGGTGAGCACCTCTGTGAGCTGGGTCCCGATGGTCAACGAGGGATTCAGGGCCTGCATGGGATCCTGGTATACCATGGAGATGTTGTTGCCCCGGATTTTGCGCAGTTCCGCCTTGGGGGTCCCCACCATCTCCTTTCCCATGAACTTGATGCTGCCCCCCACCACCTTGCCGTTGGAACCTAAAAAATCGAGAATACCAAAGGCAATGGTGCTTTTGCCGCATCCGGATTCCCCCACCACCCCCACGGTCTGTCCCTGTCTGACGGTGAAATTGACACCCCTGACCGCTGGCACCAATTGTTTTCGGGTCTGGTAGGAGATGGCCAGGTCCTTGACTTCCAATACCGGTATGTCTGATGTTTGTTCCATAGGATCGCTTTCGTTGTCAGGGCCCGGCAGCAGGGGCGGCCGGGCACAGGGTTACTGATATCTCATGGATTCTTCACGAATCCCGTCTGCCAGCAGGTTGAGCCCCACCACCAGCGAAGCGATGGCAAGGGAAGGCCACAGGGCTGCATACGGGTTGCCTGTGAGGATAAAGGCCCGTCCTTTGGCAACCATGGAGCCCCAGTCCGGTGATGGCGGCGGCATGCCAAGCCCTAAAAATCCCAGGGTTCCCATGGCAAAGATGGCATACCCGATCCTCAGCATGGCGTCGATGATGATGGGGCCCCGGGTATTGGGCAGAATTTCCACAAACATGATGAACCAGGCACTTTCCCCCCGGGTCTCTGCCGCCCGGATATATTCGCGGGTTTTGATGTCCAGGGTCAGACTCCGGACCAGCCGGGCGATGCCCGGCACCCCTACAATGGAAATGGCGATGACCACATTGACGGCGGATGCCCCGATGGCCACCACGATGATCAGGTAGAGCAGGATGACCGGGATGGCCATCATGGCATCCAGAAGCCGCATGACCAGCTCATCGATCCATCCGCCCTTATAGCCGCCGATCAATCCCAAAGTGGCACCGATCATCAGTGCCACCACCACCCCCCAGATGGCGGTACCCCCGGGAAGCGAAAAGTTTTCCGTCACCGGCAGCACCACCAGAACCACCCGGGCGCCGTAGATCAGCCGTGTCCACAGGTCTCTTCCCAGCTCGTCCGTTCCCAGAATATGTTCGGCAGACGGCCCCTGGTTGGGGGCTTTCCAGTCCTGTTCATAGGGGGTGTACGGGGTGAGAAGCGGCGCGAACAGGGCCACAAACACCCAGAACAGGACAATGACCAGCCCCACCATGGCGATTTTGGAGCTGTAGAGGATGGCAAACATGTCCTTGAGCCGCATTTTTTTGGTCTTTGCAAGGTTGGTTTCAACTTTTTCAGGCATACCGTATCCTCGGATTCAAAAAGGTATAGATGATGTCGGCCACCAGCTGGGTGCCGACGGCCACCATGACCATGATCATGGCACCGGCTTCCAGGGCGTTGAAATCCTTGTACAAGGCGGATTCCAGCAGATAGGCCCCCAGTCCCGGGTATCCGAACACCACCTCCACGATGACGATCCCTCCCAAAAGCCAGTTGACATGGAGCATGATCACGGTGATGGGGGCGATGAGCGCGTTTTTCACCGCATGTTTGAACACCACTTTCTTATAAGGCAGCCCCTTGAGAAATGCCGTGCGGATATAGGGTGATTTCATCACCTCCACCATGGATGCCCGGGTGATACGCAATATATACCCCAGTTCGATCAGCGTGAGGGTGAGCACCGGCAGGATCAGCATCATGGGTTTTTCCCAGGGCGCAGACGTGCCTAAAACCGCCGCACCCGGCAGCCATCCGAGCCAGACCGAAAAGATCAGGGTCAGAAAAATACCGGTGGCAAACTCCGGTACCACGGAAAACATCATGCCGCCCACCGACAGGAACCGGTCCTTGAGCGAGCCTTCCTGAAGCCCGGCAATGAGCCCCAACAGCAGAGCCAGGGGCATGACAATGACAAAGGCAGTGCCTGCCAGTACCACGGAGTTGCGCAATCGGGTCCACAGGCTTTTGTTCACCGGCCGGCCGGTGCGAAAGGAAATACCGGGATCCCCTCTGACAAACCCTTTTTTCAAAGGGATGTAATCTTTGGGGCCGCCGGAGCTTTCCATCCATCCCTTGCCCATGACAAACACGAACATGGTTTCGGTTTCGCCCTTGACCCAGCGCACGGCATGGTTCTGGCGGTCTACCCCCCAGAACGCCTGTTTCCCGTCTTCGATGGGCTGCCATCTTTCGTTGTCGACGTATTCCGTTTTGTTGCCGTCTGCCTCCAGCACGATAGCCACCAGATCATCACCGTCCACTTTCCAGCGGATGAGAGCTCCGTCTTCCCTGACGGCCCACCATTCTTCAAACCCTTCTTCCGTGGTAATCCGTTTCAGGGGCATGCCGACTTTCTTTTCAGCAACCCAGTCGTTGCCGGCAATCCAGTGCAGATACCTGACATACAGGGGCTGGTCCAGACCGTTTTGACGGATGAACGCGGCTTCCTGTTCCGGGGTGATAAAAGCCCCCAGGACATTTTTGGCGATATTTCCGGGAGAGGATTCTGCAATGATGAAAACGGCCAGAGACACCAGAACCATGGTCAGCAGCAACAGAAAAAAACGGCGAAGAATAAAAACAATCATAAAATCCCTGTCCTTGGTTTAAGGGTGCCCGTACGTAGGGGATACGTACGGGCGACACAGGTTTTTGATTTATGCTAAAGATACGTCGTTGAACAGCATGAATCCATTGGGGTGGCCTTCCAGCCCCTTGACATTGCTTCTGGAGACCATCCAGACCGCGCGCCAGTAGCCGATACCGATGGATCCCCGGTCATACTGGATTTTCTGGAGTTTGCAAAACAGTTTTCTGCGTTTCTCCACATCCAGGGTGCCATTGGCTTTTTCCAGGATTTCAGAGAATTCCTTGTCCACCCACCGGGTCTCGTTCCAGGCCACGGGCTTGCCGTTTTCATCCGCTTTGTAGGCCAGGTTCAGGACCATGGTGCCCAAGGGCCGGTGGGTCCAGGGGGTGATGCCGAAATCCACTTCCGTCCATTTTTCCCAGTACTGGCTGTTGGGCATGGTCTGCAGATTGATCTTGAATCCGCCGGCCATGGCATCCTGCTTGA
>JBFLKI010000058.1:0-5907 GCA_040883135.1 Desulfotignum sp.
CTGGACATCGGCTGCGGCACCGGCATGAGCCTTGTGCCCTTGCTGGACAGGGGGCTGAGCCTGACCGGCGTGGACCCGTCCTCATATATGCTGGATGTGGCCCATCAGCGGTTGGGAAGCCGGGTGGACCTGCACAGGTGCGCGGCCGAAGACCTGCCGTTCGAGGACAATGCCTTTGATACGGCATTGTTTTTCACCAGCCTGGAATTCACGGACCGTCCGGCCAAAGCCATTGAAGAAGCCTGCCGGGTCGCCCGGGAACGGGTGGTGATCGGAGTGTTGAACCGGCATGCCCCCGTGAATCTCTGCCGCCGGTGCAAAAGCTTTGTATTTCCCAGCATCTATTCAAACACAAGGTTTTTCAGCATCTGGGAACTCAAACAGATGCTGTTCAGTATTCTGGGCGATGTGCCGGTCCACTGGCGGACCACGGGGCAGTTTCCATTTATCCGGGGACGGATCGTGTCCGTCATTGAAAACAACCGCTGGGTCCAGAAATCCATTTTGGGCACATTCATCGGCATGCGCATCAAACCGGTACCCAAGTTCAGGGTCCGGCCGCTGCCCCTGAAGATCAAGAAACATAAAATTCAGAACCGTGCCACCGGGCTGGCCACCTCTTCCCGGGCCCGGGCCGGAGATTGACATGGAAACCTATCTCTACGACAAACTGGAAAACAACCGGGTCCGGTGCCGGACCTGCAGCCATTTCTGTATGCTGGAACCGGGCCGCCGCGGAAAGTGCGGGGTCAGGGAAAATCAGGACGGGCGGCTCATGGCCCTGAATTACGGGAAAATTATTGCCCATGGGGTGGATCCCATTGAAAAGAAACCCATTTATCACCTGAAACCCGGTTCCCGATCCTATTCCATTGCCACCATGGGGTGTAACTTGACCTGCCGGTTCTGCCAGAATGCGGATATCGCCCAGATTTCCCGCGACTCAGACACCCGGATTGAGGGCCGTACCATGACCCCTGAACAGATCGTGGCCAATGCGGTGGCCGCCGGGTGCCAGAGCATCGCCTATACCTACACCGAGCCGTCGATTTTTTTCGAACTGGCTTTTGACACGGCCCGGCTGGCAAGGAACCAGGGCCTGTTCAACGTGTTTGTCACCAACGGGTACATGAGTCCGGATCTGATGCATCAGATCACCCCCTACCTGGATGCGGCCAATGTGGACCTCAAGGCGTTTGACGACGAATTTTATCAGACTTACTGCAATGCCCGGCTGGCCCCGGTGAAGCAGAATCTGAAGCGCTTGAAACAGGCGGGCGTGTGGGTGGAGGTGACCACGCTGGTGATTCCGGGGCTCAATGACCATCCGGATGAGCTGACGGCCCTGGCCCGTTTTATCGCGGGGGAGCTGGGATGCGACACCCCCTGGCATGTGTCCCGGTTTCATCCGACCCATCAGATGACGGACCGGGAACCGACCCCGGCAGCCACGGTGGAGGCCGCCTGGCAGATCGGCAAACGTGCGGGCCTGCAGTATGTCTATGTGGGCAACCTGCCCGGCTCCTCTCATCAGCATACCCATTGCCCGGAGTGCGAGTTCCGGGTGGTGGAGCGGCAGGGGTATGCGACCCTGAGTCACATGAAGGAAAACGGGGTCTGTCCCGGCTGCGGGACAAGGATTTCCGGTATCTATTGAAAGCGTTGGCAGGCATGTTGAAAAGAAAAATACTGGATTACGGGAAAATGATCAAATTTTCCCATACCGTCTTCGCTCTGCCGTTTGCGTTGTCCGCTGTGGTGCTGGCCTGGGAGAGCCATGCGCCGTCTGTGGGGGAACTGTTTCTGATTCTGGTGGCCATGGTGGGGGCAAGGTCTGCGGCCATGGGGTTCAACCGAATCGTGGATGCGGATATTGACCGAAAAAACCCCCGGACGGCTGTCCGGGAGATCCCCAGCGGCATTTTGACGCGGTCTCAGGCCCTGATCTTTGTGGGCGCATCATCGCTGCTGTTTGTGGGGGCCGCAGCCCTGTTGTCGCCGTTGTGTTTCGGACTGTCCATTCCGGTGCTGGGGCTGCTGTTTTTCTATTCTTATACCAAACGGTTCACAGCGTTTTGCCATCTGGTGCTGGGGTTTGTCATCTCTCTGGCCCCGGTGGGGGCCTGGGTGGCGCTCACCGGAACCCTCAACTGGGGCATTGTCATGCTGGCTGCCGCGCTCTGGTTCTATATCGCCGGATTCGATATCCTTTACGCCTGCCAGGACATCGAGTTTGACCGGGAACAGGGGTTGTTTTCCCTGCCGGTCCGTTTGGGCACGGGCCGGGCCATGCAGGTGTCCACCCTGTTTCATGGGTTGTTTCTGATATTTCTGCTGGGGGTGCATGTCTACTTTGACATGCACGCCGTCTTCCTTGTTTTCTGGGCGGTGATCGCTGTGTTGATCGTTTTCGAACACCGCCTGGTCAGACCGGATGATCTGTCCCGGATCGATGTGGCGTTTTTTCATATCAATTCCGGGGTGTCGGTTCTTTTATTTGTCGGTATTTTAATCCAAACCGTTTTCAGGGGGGCCGCATGACCCGATCCCGGACCTTTGTGATCGCTGTCACCGGGGCTTCTGGTGTGGTTTACGGAGTGCGCCTGATCAAGGCCCTGCTTGAACAGCAGATGACGGTGGCGGCCATCTTGTCGAATGCCGGCGTCAAAGTGCTGGCCCATGAGATGGGATATGATCCGGAAACCGGGCTGTTCCCGTTTCTGAAGGCATACGGAGTCCAGGCAGGGCGACTGGAAAACCTGTCCGTATTTTTTCAAGAGGATATCGGTGCGCCCCCGGCATCGGGGTCGTTTCGCCATGACGGCATGGTGGTGGTGCCCTGTTCCATGAAAACCCTGGCCGGCGCTGCAGCCGGGTATGCCGACAATCTGATCACCCGGGCCTGTGATGTCACGCTCAAAGAGCGTCGCCCCTTGATACTGGTGCCCAGGGAAACCCCCATGAACCTGATTCATCTGGAAAACATGGTCCGTCTGACCCGGGCCGGGGCCGTGATCCTGCCGGCAAGCCCATCGTTTTACAGCTTTCCAGACACCATGGATGCCCTGGTGGATACCGTGGTGGCACGGATCCTGGATCATCTGGGCGTGGCCCAGACCCTGATGCCCAGGTGGGGGCAATGATGACATCCGGCATCCCCGAACCGGGACTGGATCTGCTGCACCGGCTGCGCGACAAAGGCATTGCCGCAGTTGTGGTGGGCGGTGCCGTGCGGGACATGTGCCGGGGCCGGCAGCCCGGGGATGTGGATATCCTGGCCGATGCCACTGTCGAGACCCTGAAAAGCCTGTTTGCCGGTCAGCACGTCCGCGTTGTCGGGAACACCTTTCCCGTCTGTCTGGTCAATGATATCGAGGTGGCCCCCTGCCGTACCCCATCCGGACAGTTTCCTGAAGATGACCTGGCCATGCGTGATTTCACCGTCAATGCCATGGCATATGACCCACTGGACCACCGGTTGATCGATCCGTTCAACGGCCGGACAGACCTGGAGAACCGTATCATTCGGTTTGTAGGGGATCCGGCCGCCCGGATCATGGAAGATCCTGTGCGCATGATCCGGGGATGCCGGTTTTCAGCGCTCTTGTCCGCCCGGCTGTCTGAATCAGCCGGAAAGGCCCTTCAGAAATATGGACGTTCTCTGGTCGGCGGGATTCCCGGAGAGCGCATCCGGAATGAACTGATCAAGGCCATGGCCCTGCCCAGACCATCGGTTTTTTTCCACTGCATGCATGACACCGGTCTGCTGGCCGGCATTCTGCCCAGCCTCGACTGGTGTTACGGCCTGGATGGCGGTCCCTTTCACGGGGAAACCGTTTTCGAGCATTGTCTGCTGGTGGGAGATGCCCTGCCGGCCCGGCAGCCGCTGCTCCGGCTGGCCGGATATCTGCATGATGCCGGCAAGGTGGATTCCCAGGGAATCAAAGACGGTCGGATCACATTTCACGGCCATGAAACCCGCCTCGATGCGTTGGTGGCGGATCTGGACCGGCTTCGGTTTTCCGTTCAGGAAAAAGACTATATCCTGGCGCTGGTCCGCTGTCACATGCGGCCGCTGGCTGAAAAAACACGTCCCAAATCGATCCGGCGCCTCCTGGCCATGCTGGTGCGGCACCGTTTGAGTTTTGATGATTTCATGAGAATGCGGATTGCCGATAAAAAAGGCAATCTGTCCAAATCCCCCTATACCCTGGCGGATATCCGGCTGCGGGTTGAAAAGGTGCGGCAGGAAATGGCACGGCAGACCGCATTTCACCCGGATGACCTGGCGATTTCCGGAAAGGATATCATGGCCCTTCGGCACCTGGAGCCGGGACCGGAAGTGGGCCGGATCAAACAGCAGCTGTTTGAAAAGGTGCTGGATGATCCGGACCTGAATGAGCCGGAAACACTGCGTCAGATGGTACTGAACATGGAATGAAAGGAAAGAATCCATGGAAGATATTGTCCTGATAAACATTACCGGGCCTGACAGTATCGGACTGAACGCCTGTTTTGCCGGTATTCTGGCCCGGTATGACGTCCGGATTCTGGACATCGGCCAGTCGGTCATTCACGAGCATATTTCCCTGGGGATCCTGGCGGCGATTCCCCGCAAACAGGATTTTTCCGCGGTATTCAAGGACATGCTGTTCGAAGGGTATCAACTGGGGCTGAAGGTGGAGATCCGGCCGGTGATTCCGGACAGTTACGAAAACTGGGTCAATGCCAAGGGAAAGCAGCGCCGGATCATCACCATCCTGGGACGGGCCATCAGTGCCCGGCAGATCGCGGCGGTGGCATCGGTGTGCGCCCGGCACGGCCTGAACATCGATTCCATCACCCGGCTCACCGGCCGTATTTCGCTTCAGCATCCTCCGTCCCAGCCCCGGGCAAGTATTCAGTTTTCCGTGTCCGGCACCCCGAAATGTATCGCCAGCATGCGGGCCCAGTTCATGGATATATCCCGGGAAACCGGCGTGGATATTTCCTTTCACGTGGACAATATCTACCAGAAAAACCGCAAGCTGGTGGTGTTTGACATGGATTCCACCCTGATTCAGTCCGAGGTGATCGTGGAACTGGCAGCCATGGCCGGGGCCGGTCCCCAGGCTGAGGCGATCACCCGCCGTGCCATGCAGGGGGAAATGGATTTCAAGGAAAGTTTCCGGCAACGGGTGGCACTCCTCAAGGGATTGACAAGGGCCGATCTGGATCACATCATCCAGACCCTGCCCCTGACCGAAGGGGCCCAACTGGTTGCCGCCACCCTCAAGCGCCTGGGCTACAAACTGGGTATCCTGTCCGGCGGATTCACTTTTGTGGGGGAATATCTAAAGGAAAAGCTGGGATTCGACTACATGTACGCCAATGAACTGGACATGGAAAAAGACGTGGTCACCGGCCGGGTCAAGGGCGAGATCGTGGACGGCGAAAAAAAAGCCGCGCTGCTGCGGGAAATCGCCCAGAAGGAGAACCTGTCCATCCAGCAGACCATCGCAGTGGGCGACGGGGCCAATGACCTGCCCATGATTTCCATCGCCGGGTTAGGGGTGGCGTTCAACGCCAAACCCGTGGTGAGAAAAAAAGCGGCCAGCGCCATCTCCACCACCGGCCTGGACGGGTTGCTCTACCTGATGGGGCTTCATGAAAGGGAGATCCAGGAATCAAGTCCCGACGTCGGTACCGGCATTTGAACAGAAGCCCGTTGAATTGTCTATAAGAAGAGCTCCTATCCGGCCACCTTTTTGTACCAGAAATTTGTACCAAAATTCCTTTGGGCGACCCCCAGAAACACAAAACCCCCGAAGAACGGGGGCATTGTAATATCTGGTAGCGACGCAGGGACTTGAACCCCGGACTCTGCGGATATGAGCCGCATGCTCTGACCAGCTGAGCTACGTCGCC
>JBFLKI010000316.1:0-4189 GCA_040883135.1 Desulfotignum sp.
AGGCGATTCCCCAGAAAATGGATCCCAGTACCGCCACCATCAGAAAAAGGGGGGGAAACAACGCTTTCATAATTTTTTTCAATAACACCGAAGGGGTCAGGGCATCCAGTTCTGATTTGGGAATGGCCGGGGCACTGTCCGGATTGATGAATACGGCAATGACGATGTAAAGGATATACAGGCCCACGAGAATGAGACCCGGAAACACCGCGCCCATGAACAGGTCTCCCACCGGGACCCCGACAATATCTCCGATGAGCACCAGAACAATACTCGGGGGGATGATTTGACCCAACGTTCCTGACGCAGCCACCGTACCGGTGGCAAGTTCTTTCTGGTATCCCCGTTTGAGCATGGTGGGAACGGCCAGAAGGCCCATGGTGACGACGGTGGCGCCCACAATACCGGTGGATGCCCCCAGCAGGGCCCCGACAATCACAACGGATATCGCAAGTCCTCCCCGGATACGGCCGAACACCAGTCCCATGGTGTCCAGTAGATCTTCCGCCAGTCCGGAACGTTCCAGCATCACCCCCATAAAAACAAACAGGGGAACCGCCAGCAGGGTCACATTACCCATGACGCCCCAGATGCGCAACGGCAGAAGATTGAAAAAATCCCACCCGAATCCGATCAGACCAAAAAAAAGGGCAGTTCCCAAAAGGGTGAAGGTAACGGGAAACCCTGCCATGAGAAGGATTGTAAGGGCCAGAAACATCCACCCCGGAAGATATTCCATCAGTTCTTGATCTCCGTTTCCAGGTCTTTGCCAAAAAGGGTGAAAGCGCTTTTGATTCCCAGTGAAAGGCCCTGTAACAGAATCAAGACAAATCCAACGGGAATACAGGACTTGATCAGAAAGCGGAAGGGAATTCCTCCGGGGTCAGGCGATCCCTCCATAATCTGCCAGGAATGATAGGCGAATTTGGTCGAGGTTTCGATAATCAGGTAGCAGCCCGGGATCAGAAAAAACAGGACCCCGATCAGGTTGATCCAGGCTTTTCCTTTAGGGCTCAGCCGCTGATAGATGATATCCACCCGCACGTGGCCGTCGGTTAACAGGGTTTTACCGGCGCCCATGAGAAAAATGAATGCAAACAGATGCCACTCCAGTTCCTGGACAAACACAAAACTGGTGTTGAACGCATACCGCATCACCACATCGGTGAATACCACCACGACCACCAGGCCGGTCACCCAGGAGACTCCCCGGCCTATGACACTGTTGACACGATCAATCCACCGGCAGAAAACCTTGAAAAAGGACATGATTTCTCCCTAATGGCTATTGTTATATCAGCCCGAATTGTATTTTTGTTTCTCTGCTGCAGCAAAAAAGGGGTATCGCATTGTCTTGATTAAGACAGGTCAACAGGTATTGTCAAGGAAAATAACATGTTTTTATTTGTGATGGCGTGTTTCTGCCCGGGCGGTCAGGACGATGTTCTCTTTTCTTTATGGATGCTGACCAGGTTGCCGGCCAGCATGAACAGTGCCCCTGTAAAAACAAACATATCCAGGTGTTCATTGTAGAAAAGCCAGCCCACCAGAGCGATCAGGGGCAGTCGCAGAAAATCCATGGGCACCACCACGGCGGCATCCGCCAGTCCCAGGGCCTTTGCCATGCAGAAATGGCCGCTCAGGGCACTCATGCCCACCACCACGATCCAGGGCCACAGCGCCGGAGAGGGAGCCACCCAGCCGGCAGCGGCAGGGATGGCACCCATGGGTAGCTGGAACAGCGTCATGTAAAACAAAATGGTCAGGGGAGAGTCGGTTTGTGCCAGTTTACGGGTCAGGGTGTGGGACAGGGCATAGCAGACCGCACCCAGGAGTACCGCAATGGCGGCGGGATGGACAATGGCCGCACCGGGCCTGAGGATAATCAGCATGCCGGTCAGACCCAGGCTGATGGCGGTAATCCGGGACCGGGTGAGCCGTTCTTTGAGTAGGAGGGATGCCAGCAGAGCCGTCCACACCGGCACGGTGAATTCAATGGCAAACACTTCTGCCAGGGGGATGGCGGCGATGCCGTAAAACCACCCGAACTGGCCGCCGAAATGGGCGATGTTCCGTAAAAAATGAAACGGAATCAAAGAAGACCGCAGCGATCCATTTCCGGTTCTGGCCATGCAGGCCAGCACGATGACCAGACCGATGAGGCTTCTGAAAAACAGAATCTGAAACGTCGACAATTCCCGGCTCAACTCCCGGCCGCCCACTGCCATGGCGGCAAATGAAAACAACGTGCCTGTCATCCATAACCCTGCTTTTACAGCCGGATGAAGAGAAACAATCGAAGTCAAAAAAAGTATCCTTTGTATGAACCGCTTTCAGCCATGTAGGATACCCTGCGGCCGGTTGTCAATGAAAATATGAAAAAGAAAGCGGTATCTGTGTCATCATCCATTGGATGTGCCTTGTTCTGTTGTCAATCCTGTGGTAGGTAGAAATTAAACAAAAGGCTTGCCGAAAAAAACAGTTGAGATGTCAATGTCGACATCCGGTAGCAACAGAATGAAAATAGCAGATTCAAACATAGCGGGACGGCTTCGTTTTCTGATTAACCGGATCAAGGAGCGGCTGTGGGTCAAGCCGCTCCTGTTCAGCGGGCTGTCCGTTGCATCGGTGTTCGGGGCAAAACTGGCCGATCATGCCGGTCTGGACCGGATGGTACTGCAGATTTCAAAAGAAACCGTGGACAACCTGCTGACGGTCATGGCCTCGGGCATGCTGATGATGGCCACCTTTGCCGTCGGTGCCATGGTGGCGGCGTATGCATCGACGAGCAATACCGCGTCTCCGAGAGCGTTTCCCCTGGTGATTGCGGATGATTCATCCCAGAAAGCGTTGTCCGCATTTGTGGGGGCGTTTATTTTCAGCATTGTGGCCCTGGTGGCTTTGACAGAAGGGTATTATGGAACAGCCGGTCTGTTTGTGCTGTTTTCTTTGACTATCATGGTGTTTGGAATGGTCATTTTTACCTTTGTTCGCTGGGTGGACCGAATCGCACGGCTGGGCCGGCTCGGCAACACCATAGACAAGGTGGAAAAAGCCACGGCCGACGCGTTGACCCGCTGCAGAAATGCATGGGCAGGCCGTGCTGTGGCATCTGACCTGAGACCGGCCACAGGCCAGGAGGTGTTTTCCGATATTGTGGGATATGTGCAGTGCATCGATGTGGCGGAACTGCAAGCCTGGGCGGAAAAAGCCAAGACTCGGATTTATGTTGCAGTCCAGCCGGGCAGTTTTGTGACCCCGGAACGCGCCATCGCCGGTATTGACAAAACGCATGCGGCGATCAATGATGAGGATCGCCGCATGATCGTTGAGGCGTTTCAGATCGGCCGGGAGCGGACCTTTGATGAAGACCCCCGTTTCGGCCTTGTCGTTTTGTCCCAGATTGCGGGCCGGGCACTTTCCCCGGCGGTCAATGATCCGGGAACCGCCATTGACATCATTGGGATACTGGTCCGTCTGTTTTTTGAGTGGGAGAAATCCGAACGGGAAACAGGGGATCGCCACGTCACCCATGACCGGGTGGCTGTTCCGCCTTTGTCTGTCCAGGACATGTTCGACGACGCGTTTACCGCCATAGCCCGGGACGGAAGCAGCTCCGTGGAGGTGATGATCCGGCTGCAGAAAGCCTTGAAATCCCTGGCCGCGGCCGGTGATGATGCCATGTGCCGTGCGGCGGTTCTTCATTCCAAAAGAGCCCTTTCTTGTGCACAGAAATCGCTGATACTGCCGGAAGATATGGCGAGTCTCCGCAAAATTGCCGATCAGCTGGGACAGGACAGACAGACATAAACGGTGTCTCGACAGAAAGCACAGGAAGAATGGTCATCATTAGACTGGTGAAAATCAAATCAACACGATCCGGGCCGAAATGTAGCCGAAATCATCCACTCCGTTCAATGGGTGCCAGATGATTTGAGCGGCTTTCCCACCGGACAGGCCAGCTCGCATCGGCGGCAGTATTTGATGATTTTCACAGGGTCGTCAAACCGGTCGGCCGGCTGTTCTTTGGCCGTGTCATGGTCCTTTTCCATCTGCACATTGCAGACGGGCCGGCTGTAGTGCCCGTCTCTTCCGGGAAGAATGTTCTGTCCATAGCCTTCAACGGTGTATTGCCTGGTTCCAAACGCCTTCTGTGGGCAGGCCCTTCGGCAGAACTCCATGCAGTCCC
>JBFLKI010000317.1:0-17624 GCA_040883135.1 Desulfotignum sp.
CAGGTGGTCAAACCGGGGCACAGCACCGCTTTTGATTTCAAGGCGGTCTGAATGGCGGTTTTTGAAAAAGAAGGCCGTTCAAAAAATTTTGTGTTGGGGAAAAAATGAACACAGGTGCCGGTTTTGTCGGGTTCTGCGTCTGAGACTGTTTCCAGGTCCCTTGTCTTGATACCGTTTTCAAATCCGATGGCATATTCAAGTCCGTTCCGGAAAATAGTGATATCCAGGCGGGAGGACAATGCGTTGACCACGGATACCCCGACCCCGTGGAGTCCCCCGGAAAACGCATAATCCTTGTTGGAAAATTTGGCACCGGCATGCAGCCGTGTCATGATCAGCTCCACTCCGGAGATGCCTTCTTCGGGATGCACATCCACGGGCATGCCCCGGCCGTTGTCGACCACACTCACGCTGCCGTCGGATTTAAAAACGACCTCGATGGTATCGGCAAATCCGGCAATGGCTTCATCCACGCTGTTGTCGATGACTTCAAACACCAGGTGGTCCGGACTGGTGGTGTCGGTATACATGCCCGGCCGGCGTTTGACCGGATCAAGCCCTTTGAGCACCTCAATCGACCGGGCGTCATACCGGCCAGGTTCCCTGGCGGGAACGGATTTTGATTCAAACAGGTTCATCATCGGATGGCAATCATCAGTGTCAGGTCCAGATTCATTTTCAACATTCGGAGCCTGTGTCCGGAATGCAGGAATTTTTTCCTATACCATACAAAATTGGATCGGCAAAGCTTTTAATCATTCTTCCGATAAAACGATTCCACAATCTCAAGGGCGGTTTCCGGTTCGTCCACCACATGGAACAGGTCCAGGTCCAGGGGGGAGATCAACCGCTGTGCCACCAGCTGTTCCCGGATCCAGGCCACCAGACCGCCCCAGAAATCCGTCCCGAATAAAACAAGCGGAACCCTGAGAACCCGCCGGGTCTGGATCAGGGTGAATGTCTCGAAGAATTCATCCAGGGTGCCCAATCCCCCCGGCATGATGATAAACGCACGGCCGTACTTGAGAAACATCACCTTGCGCACAAAAAAATAATCAAATTCAATACGGGTGTCCATGAAAGTATTGGGTTTTTCTTCAAACGGCAGTTTGATGCAAAGTCCCACGGATCTCGCATCTGCCTGTCTCGCCCCCTGATTGGCCGCTTGCATGAGTCCCGGTCCGCCGCCGGTGATCACGGCATATCCGGCCCTGCCGAACAGTGCGGCCGTGTCCTGGGTCAGACGGTAATAGTCATGCTCCGGTTGAATTCTGGCGGATCCGAAGATCGACACCGCCGGTCCAAGATCATAGAGGCTGTCAATGCCTTCCACAAATTCTCCCATGATCTTGAACAGCCGCCAGGCTTCACCGGTGGTAAATTCGTTGATGGGAAAATTCGGATGGACATGGGTGGGTTTTCTGGACATGGTGTTTGGGTTCCTTTCTCAATTCAATTCAAAAAAACAGGGACCTCCGGGGCCACCAGGATAAAACCGGCTGGCAATCCCGGGCCGAATATGGTATATCACAATTCAAGGGGAAAAAACCCTTCAACCCGTTGTTCTCTTCCCGGCAACGGGTTGTTTGACTTTTAGCATGGAATCATATAAAAGAAGAAAATTTTTTTAAGGAATGACAGTCGGATTGAACAGACAGATACAATTATCCCAACAGACCATTGTCCTGAACGATCTGGGGATGCATGCCCGGCCGGCGGCAAAAATTGCACAATTGGCCATGAACGCATCAAAAAACATATGGCTGTCCGATGGAAACACACAGGTGGATGCCTCCAGTATTATCGACATTCTGACGCTGTGCGCCAAAAAAGGCGCCCGCATCCACATTCAAGCGGAATCCAGCCGGGACACTGCGGTTCTGGAACAGATCAAAGCCTTTTTTGACAATGGGTTTGGAGAATTGACATCATGACGGAAAAAAAACCCCGCGAGCTGCTTCTCAAAGGAATCAGCGGTTCCCCGGGCATCTGCATCGGCAAGGCCTATGTGGTGGACAGGGAAGGGGTCAATATCATCGAGCGGTACCAGATTTCCAAGGCCATGCTGTCCAAGGAGGTCGACCGGTTCAAGCATGCGGTGGCCAAAGCCAAAAAAGAGCATGCCCGGATCATCAAGGCCCTGGACAAGGATGTCAGTGAGACATTGAACATTCTGGAAACCCATATGGCCCTGTTCAAGGACAAGATGCTCTATGGCCGGACCATCGAGACGATTCAGAACGAGCAGATCAACGCGGAATGGGCGTTGAGAAAAGTCTCCCGACAGATCAGACTGATGTTTCAGCAGGTAGATGATCCTTATCTGCAATCCCGGGTCAATGACATCGTCCAGGTATCCGATAAGATCATGTCCAATCTGCTGGGTGCCCGGGACATAAAAATTGCCGATATCAACAAACGGGTCATCATCGTGGCCCATGACTTAAGTCCGGCCGATGCCAGCCAGATCCAGCTGGAACGGATCAAGGGGTTTGTCACCGACCGGGGCGGCAAAGACTCCCACACCGGGATCGTGGCCAAATCCCTGAAAATCCCTTCCGTGTTCGGTCTGGCCCGGGCCACGGATAGTATCAACAATGATGATATCCTGATTGTGGACGGGTCTGCCGGCATCATCATCATCAATCCGGAAGAAGACACCCTGTTCAGATATGAGGAGCGGCTGGCCCGGTTTGAAGCCTACCGGGCCGATATCGAGCGGGAAAGTCATCTGCCGGCCATCACCAGAGACGGGGTTTCCCTGAACCTCATGGCCAATATCGAACTGGTGGAAGAGGTGGTGTCTGCCAAAGACAACGGGGCCTCCGGTATCGGACTTTTCAGAACCGAGTTTCTGTATCTGGATTTGAAGCGGTTTCCCACGGAAGAGGAAATGCTGGTCAAATACAAGGAACTGGCTGAACTCATGACGCCGCAGCCCGTGACCATCCGCACCCTGGACATCAATGGCGACAAGTTCAATCCCTATATCGACCCGGTGGAGGAAGCCAATCCGGCCCTGGGACTCCGGGCGGTGCGTTTCTGCCTGGAAAACCGGGATATTTTCATCACCCAGATCAAAGCCATCTTCCGGGCTGCGGCATTCGGCAACATCAAGCTGCTGATCCCCATGATATCCTGCATGGAGGAACTGCTCCAGGTCAAGAACATCATCAACCTGGCAGTTTTGGAGCTGGAGCGGGATCACAAGGTGTTCAACAAGGATATTCCTTTGGGCATCATGATCGAAGTGCCGTCCGCCGTGCTCATGGCGGACGAACTGGCCGGACAGGTGGATTTTTTCAGTATCGGCACCAATGACCTGATCCAGTACTCCATGGCCATTGATCGACGAAACCGCCGGGTAGCGCATCTTTACCAGAGCCTGAATCCGGCTGTATTGAAGATGATTAAGATGACCTTTGAAGCCGCCCTCAGAAACAATATCGATGTGATCATGTGCGGGGAGATGGCCGGAGATCCCATCAATGTCCCCGTGCTGCTGGGAATGGGCATCAGAAATCTGTCCATGAATGCCGCATCCATACCGGTCATCAAAAAGGTGGTACGGAACATCCATATGGAAAAAGCCAAAAAAACCTCTGATGCGCTCTTTCAATTCACGACGGTCGAGGAAATCACCCGGTTTGTCCAGGAAGAATTCAAAGATATTCTCCCCTACCGGGAAACGGAAGATTAAATCATGGCTGATTATATCAAACTGATTGCCACCAATAAAAAAGCCCGGCACAATTTTCAGATCGATGATGAATATGAAGCCGGCATGGTTCTGGTCGGATCGGAAGTCAAAGCCATCCGGGAAGGCCGGGTCAGTTTTCAGGATGCGTATGCCGATATCAGGCATGGAGAAGTGTATTTGCGGCAGCTGCACATTTCTCCTTACAAATTTGCCTACAATGACAACCATGAGCCCATGCGGACCCGCAAGCTGCTGCTTCACAAACGGGAAATTTCCAAACTCATCGGCAAAATCAAGGAACGGGGATATACCCTGGTGCCGTTGAAAATCTATTTCAAGAACGACAAAATCAAGGTGCTCTTGGGTCTTGGCAAGGGAAAAAAACTCTACGACAAGCGCCAGGACATCAAGGATCGGGATATCAAGCGGGACATGGCCCGGGACCACAAAAAATATTCAACATAACACCCGTATTGACTTTTGCTGAAGGTTTCATATATTATTGTCATAAATGATCAACACTTGTGTTCTTTGAAAATTTGGGGGCGAAATGGCTTCGACGGAGATTTTGAAGCCCACGGTAGCATGCCGAGTCGTTTGTCAGCTCGTAAAATTGGCAAAGCATAAACATAATCGCAGACGATTATAACTACGCTGTAGCTGCTTAACACCAGCTGCCGTCCTGCTGAGATCCCTCTTGCAGATCTCAGGCCAGGGCGTCGACTTTGCAAGACCGCTGTTCAGGCTGCCTGAGACTGAACAGTTGAATTTTTCAGGCTACACCCTGCAGTATCCCTCCTGAAGGAGACGGCAGGACCAATTTCAAAGTTCAGGATAAGCATGTAGAAGCCTGGGAAGATGGTTTTCGGACGCGGGTTCAACTCCCGCCGCCTCCACCATTTTGAAACCGACAACCCGTCATTCCGGAATTAAATTCCGGGGGGACGGGTTTTGTTTTTCCCTTTGCACTTCAACGCTCGTCTGACGAAATTCAAAATATTTTTTTCCTGTTCATGCTTGAATGCCAATGCACCCTGTGTCATATTGCAAACACTGCCGTGTCGTAAAAAAGCATCACCGTTTCAAGGGGAACCGTAACATGAAAACAAAAGAAATCCAGCGACAAAATTCAAAAAAAGACAGAAAAATCAGGGGTGAAGAGAGAAAAGATCTGGAACAGGCGGTACAGAAGGATCAAATAAAGGAACAGAACAGGATTGATTGCAAGGAGAGGTGCAAAAAATGAGTGACCGGTTTTATCTGTTGAAAATAAGACTGCTTGATATTGAGCCGGAAATCTGGCGGCGGTTTGTGGTGCCGGCAGATATCTCTCTGGACCGGCTGCATGATGTCATTCAGATTGTCATGGGATGGGAGGACTGCCATCTGCATGAATTCACTATCGGAAAAAAACGCTATACCGAATACCCGGAATCCGGAGAGGACGGGCTTGTGTCCGGCAGATACCGCCTTGAAGACCTGATCAGGCAGAAAGGCCGGACCTTCAGGTATCTCTATGATTTCGGCGACGGCTGGGACCATGAACTCATGATTGAAGACAGCCGTTTTGACAATTCGGAACGCTGGGCCGATGTTCTCTGCCTGGAAGGGGAAAACGCCAGTCCGCCGGAAGATGTAGGCGGTCCGCCCGGATATTCGGAATTCTGCGCCATTATGAGCAACCCCGGACACAATGAACACGAAGCCTTCATTGACTGGTACGGTGGGGAATTCGACAGGGATGCGTTTGATCCGGACTATGTCAACTGGGAGTTGTCAAAATACCTGCACTGGTCCAGAGACCGGATACTCGGCTGGGAAAAGGATGACTCACACCGATGACACCCCGGCGGCCATGATCGGCCGGACCCAGGCAGCCCTTGAAAAGATTCGACACACCCACCACTGTCTGATTGTGGCGGTCACCGGCAGCATTGCCTGCGGCAAATCCACGGTATCCAGGATGCTCGAGGACTTAGGTGCTCCGCTCATCGATCTGGACCGGATCGCCCGGGAGGTGGTGATGCCGGGTACTCCGGGATTTGACCGGATCATTTCGGCGTTTGGCGCCGGCGTGGTCCAGCCTGACGGAACCCTGGACCGCAAAGCCCTGTCCGGCATCGTGTTTGCCGATGACACAAAACGAAGAGTTCTGGAACGGATCACCCATCCATTGATCTTTGACCGGTTTGTCCAAAAACTGAACCGACTGTCGGCAGTCCGGCAGGACAGCGTGATCCAGGCAGCCGTCCCCCTGCTGATCGAAATGAACATCCAGCACCTGTTCGACCGGGTGATCGTGGTATATCTGCCCGAGGAAATCCAGCTCCAACGGCTGGCAGCCCGGGACAATATCTCTGAAGAGAAGGCGGCCGCCATCATCGCTTCCCAGCTGTCCGCCGATGAAAAAAAACCCCATGCCCACTACGTGATTGACAACAGCCGGGCCCGCTCTTATACCCGGGAACAGGTGACCCAGGTATGGCGGCGACTGCAAAAGGATAAAAAACAGCTGTATCCGGAGACTGACGTGCAATAATCTTTAAGGGGAGGCACCCATGATGTCCCACAGCCAGACAACCGCTTCTTTCGGATGGACCGGCAGCATCCTGCATGTCGATCTGTCTGATTGCGTAATCAGACGACTGGATACACGGGCTTATTCGAACAAGTATCTGGGGGGCCGGGGTATTGCCACCCGGTTGTACTGGGAAATGGTTCGATCGGATACCGATGCTTTGGCTCCGGGCAACCATCTGATTTTCATGACCGGACCTCTGGCCGCCACCGGCGCCCAGGGCGCTTCCCGGTTTGTGGTGGCAGGCAAATCCCCCATGACCCTGCCCGAAGGGTTCTGCTGCGGCAACCTGGGCGGGTATTTCGGACCTTATCTCAAACGGACCGGGTTTGACGGCCTGGTGATCACGGGCCGCTCGGAACGCCCGGTATACCTGTATATCGATGACGGCAATGCACAGATCATGGATGCGTCGGACCTGTGGGGCCAGGGGGTCTATTCGGTCCAGGAACATCTCAGGAATCTCCACGGCAGTCATACCCGCATGATCACCACCGGTATTGCCGGCGAGAACCGGTGCCGGTCCGCCAACATCATGACCGACAATGAAGGCAGCGCCACCGGTGGATTCGGCGCGGTTATGGGATCCAAACGACTCAAGGCGGTTGCCGTGAACGGCAGCAACACCATTGCGGCCGCCCGTCCGGACCGGCTCAAAGCACTGAGCCGGCGGGCTGTTGAACTAAACCGCAAAGACCCCATGTTTTTGCCGTTCAATCCCGACCAGGTATGGCGGACCGGAAAATCGGGCTGCTTTCAGTGCGGGCTGGATTGCATGTACCGGAACCGCCTCCAGACTGCATCCGGACAGACCCTGGTGCGAAAATGCCAGTCCATGTTCGTATATTTCCCCTGGGTGGTGGGCCGTCCGGACCTGTCGTCTGAGATCGCGGTGGCGGCCACCGGCATCTGCAACGACCGGTCCCTTTGCACCATGGAGATGACCAATATCCTTCACTGGCTGACCGCCTGCCACAACGCCGGGGTGATCACGGAAAAACAGACCGGCCTGGACATGTCCCGGCTGGGCACCCTGGAATTTTTCACAGATCTGGCGGACATGATCAGCCGCCGGCAGGGATTTGGAGAAATCCTGGCCGAAGGGCTGCTCCGGGCCGGGGAAACCCTGGGGCCGGAAGCCAGGGCCCAGTTTGCTCCGGAAGTCTCCGGGGTAGGGGACGGGGCCACCTATTCCGCCAGGGAATATCTCATGAACGGGCTGCTGTATGCGTTTTCCCCCCGGCAGCCCATAGCCATGCTGCACGAGATCAGCCGCCTCACCGGGCTGTGGGTGATGCACCGGAATGATCCGAAAAGCTCTCCGGTTTCCAATGACGTGTTCCGAAAGGCCGCGGCCCGGTTCTGGGGCCATGACCGGGCCTGGGACCTGATGACCCACGAGGGCAAGGCCCTGGCTGCCGTCAAGATCATGGACCGGACGTTTGCCAAGGACAGTCTGGGGCTGTGCGATTCCTGCTGGCCCGTGATGGTGTCCTGGCACACCCCCGATTATGTGGGTGATCCGGACCTGGAGGCCCACATGTTCAGTGCGGTCACCGGCATGGATATGGATGATGCGGGACTCCATGCCATGGGCGAACGGATTTTCAACCTGGAACGGGCCATCCTGGTCCGGGAAGGGCGGAAAATTCCGGCGGATGATGATGTGGCCCCCTTCAACTATACCGAACCGGTTCAGACCGTGTTCATGAATCCCGACGTACTGGTGCCGGGACCGGGAGACCAGGCACTCACCCGAAAAGGCATGACCCTGGGCAAAGAGGAATTTGCCGCCATGCGCAGGGAGTTTTATCAACTGCGCGGATGGGACCCGGATACCGGGATCCAGCCGCCGGACATCCTAAAGGACATGGATCAATGACCATTTTCGGAGAAGATGGCTGAACCGGAAGTGGAACCCCGGTATCGAGGGAGGCATCATGGGATCCAGTGAAAAAGGGCCGAGTGAAAAAAAACGGGCCGCCCTGGAACAGAAACTGAATGAACTGGGGATTCGCAAATCGGATCTGGAGGAAAAATTCATCAAGGCCTCGGGCCGGGGCGGACAGAAGGTGAACAAATCCGCCTCCGCCGTGTTCATCCGGCACACAGACACCGGGCTGTCCGTCAAGGTGGGCAAGCACCGGTCTCTGCATCTGAACCGATTTCTGGCCCTTCGGGCACTGGCGGAAAAAATCGCGGCCATGCGGGCCGGGCAAGATCCGGCGCGAACTGAAAAGGCGGATAAAATCCGGCGCCAGAAACAACGGCGCAAACGCAAAACCCTCAGAAAACTGAGCGGTTCAGAGAAAGCTACAGATGAATGATCTCCATATTTGTATCTGCAATCATGGCCAGGCCCATGGCATCCACCCCATTGAAGATTTTATCCACCTGGGAGTTGACCTGGGCGGTGTCATTGCCCACAACCGCAAACCCGATCTCAGCCCAGTCATGACTGTCGTTGAGCCCGGTTTCCGCGGCCGCAGCCCGGTATCGGTTCTGGATCCGGGCCACGATGGATCTGACAATACCGCGCTTGGCCTTCAATGAATGGACATCAAACAGGCGCAGCCTGATCCTTCCGCACCCCACCACCATGACCGGGCTCTAAAACGCCCCCAGCTGGCAGGGTTTGATGCGGAGGTTGATCTTTTCACAAGCAGCGCCCATGTCCCTGCGGCTGATTTTGAATTCCCGGGCAATGTCCCAGCTGTCTTTGCAGGAAATCCGACCCTCTCTGGCCGTATTTACCAGACGGGTCTTCAAATCATCTGGGACCTCGATGCCTGTGTCGACAGGTCCGGCATCTGAACCATGTCCGAAGAGCCCGAGCTGACACTTCACAAGGCGCAACTCCATCAAATCCATCTGAACACCGATATCTGATGGCGGCATATTGAGTTCCGAGGCAGCAAGGTGGGCGGCGGCACAGGTGATCTGATTCTGCTGTCCGAGTGTTTTCAGTTTCTCCACAATCACGGGATCTTGCTTCCGGTCCGGGTGTTTGCCCGCGTAATTGCCTTTGTCTTCGTGGGTCATGTTTGTCTTCCCAATGGTTTTCGGTTGGTGTATACAAAACGATTATAAGATAAAATTCATGGACAATAAAGGAAATAATTGATGACACAGCCGCATTCCGCTTCCCAATTCCAGGTGATCTATGTCGCATCCTGCGGAGAAGGGATCAATGCCTTTCACCTGGTGGAATCCACCCTGATCCAGTTTCCCGACAATAAAATCACCATTGTCAAAGTGCCCCATATCCGGTCCGAAGTCCAGGTCGATGAACTCATCGACAAGGTCAAGGATATGGAAAGCCTTATTGTGCATACCATTGTCAAATCGGATTTGCGGCAGTACCTGACCCGCAGGGGCATGGAACATAAAATTGTGACCATCGATATGATGGGGCCGGTATTGTCGAAGATCCAGGGGTTTTTGAATCAGGCCCCTCTCGAAAAACCGGGATTGTACCGGGAGAGCCATCAGGTGGATCTCAAGCAGGTGTCTGCCATTGATTTTGCCCTGGCCCATGATGACGGATTGAACCCGGACACGCTGGATCAGGCGGAGATCATCCTGGTGGGTCTGTCCAGGGCCGGCAAGACCCCTTTGTCCATGTATATGGCCGTAATGGGATGGCGGGTGGCCAACGTGCCGTTCGTGCCGGGGGTGCCGTTGCCGGCCATTCTGGATACCGTGGACCGGCGCCGGATTTTTGCATTGAACATCAATGCCAAACAACTGCTGTCTCACCGGAAAATGCGCCAGGAAAGCTTAGGGGTGACTGAAATGAAATCCGCGTATTCTTCCAGAAAAAAAATCGAAGAGGAGATTCTGATCGCACACCGGCATTATATCGCCAAAGGGTACTCGATTATCGATATCAGTGACAAACCCGTTGAAACCAGCGCCGAGGAAATCATCGAGATGATCACCCGGCGCTTCAAAGCAGCCGCCCATCTGGGCTAGCGGTTTTCCTGGATGGCGGCCTGGGCTGCAGCCAGGCGGGCAATGGGCACCCGGTAGGGAGAACAGGACACATAGGTCAGCCCGGCTCTGTGACAGAACGCCACGGAGGCAGGATCCCCCCCATGCTCGCCACAGATCCCCAGCTTGATATCCGGCCGGGTTTGTCTGCCCCTTTCCACGGCGATTTCAATCAGACTGCCCACGGCTTCCTGGTCCAGAGTCTCAAAGGGATCGAAATCGAGAATGGCGTTGTCAATATAATCGTTCATGAATGATCCGATATCATCCCTGGAAAATCCGAACGTCATCTGGGTCAGGTCATTGGTGCCGAATGAGAAGAACTGGGCGTCGTTGGCCATTTTGTCCGCAATCAAGGCCGCTCTGGGAATTTCGATCATGGTGCCGAACAGATAGGGGATCTGTTCCAGGTTGTGGTCTTTGAGCACTTTGCGGTAACACGCATCAACGATTTTCTGTGTAAAGGACAGCTCTTTTTCATTACAGGTGACCGGCACCATGATTTCAGGGCGGGGGTGTTTTCCTTCAACGATCAGTTCGGCCGCGGCCGTGAAAATGGCATTCACCTGCATGGACGTAATCTCGGGGAATGTGATCCCCAGCCGCACACCCCGGTGACCGATCATGGGATTGGATTCTTTGAGCAGCTGGCTGCGCTTGACCACCTCTTCCAGATCAATGCCCAGGGCTTTGGCGATTTCCATCTGGTTGGCTTCCAGCTGGGGCACAAATTCATGGAGCGGCGGGTCCAAGAGCCTGAGGGTCACCGGCAGGTTGTCCATGACGGCCAGGGTGTTTTTGATCTCCTCTTTCACGAACGGAAACAGCTCTTTCAGGGCACCCTTGCGTTCTTCCGTTGATTTGCTCAGTATCATTTTTCGAAGCAGAAACAGGGGCCGGTCTGAATCAGCCCCGTAAAACATGTGCTCGGTTCTGAACAGCCCGATGCCCTGGGCCCCAAATTTCAGGGCTGTGGCCGCATCTTCCGGGGTATCCGCATTGGTCCGCACCCCCATGGTCCGGTGGCGGTCCGCAATGGCCATGAATTTCTGAAACTTGGGGTTTTCCAGCGCATCTTTCATTTTGAGACGGCCCTCATACACAATGCCCCTGGTGCCGTTCAAGGTAAAAATATCCCCTTCATTGAACGTGCGGGTACCTACTTGAAGCCGACGGCTTTTGGCATGAATTTTCAAGGCCCCGGCACCCACGATACAACACTTTCCCCATCCCCTGGCCACCAGGGCCGCGTGACTGGTCATGCCGCCCCGGGCCGTAAGAATGGCGGATGCGGCCCGCATGCCCTCAATATCTTCCGGGCTGGTTTCTTCCCTGAGAAGAATCACATTTTCCCCGGTTTTGGCCATCTGAACCGCATCTTCAGCCGTAAAAACAATCTTGCCCCAGGCCCCTCCCGGTCCGGCCGGCAGGCCTTCGGCCACCTGAACCGCAATTTTTTCCTGTTCAGGGTCCACGATGGGGTGCAGCATTTCATCCAGCGATTTGGGATTGAGGCGGCAGACCATGGTTGTCTCATCGATCATGCCTTGCTCGAACATGTCCATGGCCATGTTCATCGCTGCCGTGGCTGTACGTTTTCCCACCCGGCACTGAAGCATGTAAAGAGTCCCTTCCTGGATAGTGAACTCGATGTCCTGCATGTCCTTGTAATGGGATTCCAGGGTATTTCTGATATCATACAACTGGGCGTACAGTTCCGGCATGGCTTCTTCCAGAGAGGGCAGGTGCTGGTTCTGCATGTTTTTGGTTTCTTTGTTCAAGGGGTTGGGGGTCCGGATACCGGCCACCACATCCTCTCCCTGGGCATTGACCAGCCATTCGCCGAAAAAATGATTTTTCCCGGTGGACGGGTCTCTTGTGAATGCCACGCCCGTGGCGGACGTTTTCCCCATATTGCCGAACACCATGGCCTGGACATTGACCGCCGTTCCCCAGGCATCCGGAATATGCTCGATACGGCGGTAGGAAACCGCCCGCTTACCGTTCCAGCTTTTAAACACCGCCCCGATCGCCCCCAGAAGCTGATCCCATGGATCATCGGGGAACTCTTTTGTCAGATACTGGGAAATTTTCTTCTTGAACCGGTCACACAGCGATTGCATGTCCTGAAGCGAGATATCAGTGTCATGCTCATATCCTTTGTCGTTTTTCAGGTTGTTCATCATCATTTCAAGATTCAGCCGGATCCCCATGCCATCCTCGGGCACGACCTGATCGGCTTTTTCCATCACCACATCGGAATACATCATGATCAGCCGGCGGTAGGCATCATACACAAACCATTCATTACCGGTTTTGGCAACCAGCCCGGGAATGGTTTTTGAACACAGTCCCACGTTGAGAATGGTTTCCATCATCCCGGGCATGGAGCTTCGGGCCCCGGACCGGCACGAGACCAGCAGCGGCGCGTCCGGATCACCGAATTTCATTCCCATCTGCTCTTCAATATGACCCATGGCCGTCATGATTTCCGATTCAAGCGTATCCGGAAACCGCCACCCCAGGTCAAAATAGTCATTGCAGCAGTCGGTTGAAATAGTGAACCCTGGAGGGACCGGCAGCCCAAGCCGTGCCATTTCCGCCAGATTGGCGCCTTTTCCGCCCAGCAGGTTCTTCATGGAAGCATCTCCGTGGGTTTTCTGCGGGCCGAATTCATAAATATATCGAGTCATGGTTTCCTCATTTTGTATGATAACGGTGTTAAAGACCAACACTTGTAACTATGCAATATTGAAAAATCAAGTCAAGAAAAATCTCATGTTTATAAAATTCTTTGGCAATGTTATGATACAGTTTTTAAAAAACAGAACCCAAAACCGTCAGGATCGGGACATATACCACACATGTTGAGCATTGAGTCCATTGTCAAGGGGTTTGGCGAACAGATGCTGTTCGAGGATGCCGGTCTGCAGATCAATCCGGGGGAACGGGTCGGCCTGGTAGGCAGAAATGGGCACGGAAAAACCACCCTACTGAACATGATCGCAGGCACCGATCATCCGGATGACGGAAAAATCATCTATCCGGCCGGATACCGCCTGGGCGTTCTGCCCCAGAAAATCTCGTTTTCTGAGGACACCGTGCGGGATGAAGCCATGACCGGATTGCCGCCCCACGAACGAGACCATTACTGGAAAGCGGAAAAGATACTGGCAGGCCTGGGATTTTCCTTAGCCGATCTGGACCGCGATCCGCACCAGTTCTCCGGGGGTTTCCAGGTACGATTGAACCTGTCCAAGGTGCTGGTGGCCGAGCCGGATCTGTTGATTTTAGACGAACCCACCAATTATCTGGACATCACCTCCATCCGATGGATCACCCAGTTTCTAAACGCCTGGCCCAGAGAGGTGCTGCTGGTGACCCATGACCGGGGATTCATGGATCATGTGGTGACCCATATCGCGGGTATTCACCGGCGGAAAATCAGGAAAATCGCTGGAACTACCGCCAAATATTACGATCAAGTGGCCCAGGATGAGGCGGTGTATGAAAAAACCCGGCTAAACGAGGAAAAACGAAGAAAAGAGGTGGAAACCTTCATCACCCGGTTCCGGGCCAAAGCCCGGCTGGCCAGCATGGTGCAGTCCCGCATCAAGACCCTGGAAAAGCAGCAGCCCAAAGAAAAACTCGATGAGCTCAAAAGCCTGGCATTTTCCTTTCATTATCTGCCGTTTGCCGGCAAACAGATGCTGCAGGCTGAAAAACTGACCTTCAGTTATACCCGGGACCATCCGTTGATCACCGATTTTTCCCTGACCGTGCAGCCCGGAGACCGGATCGGTATCATCGGTCAGAACGGCAAAGGCAAAACCACCCTGGTTCGATTGCTCACCCAGCGGCTCGATCCGTTGTCCGGCACGGTCACCTACAACCCCGGAGTATCCTCCGGGTATTTTGAACAGACCAATGTGTCTTCCTTAAATGACAACCAGACCATTGAGGAAACGCTCATTGATGCACATCCGGATTTTGACCGCCAGGCGGCCCGGAACATCTGCGGGGCCATGATGTTTGAAAAAGATGCGGCATTGAAAAAAATCAGTGTGCTGTCCGGCGGGGAGAAATCACGGGTCATGCTGGGCAAACTGCTGCTGTCTCCGCTGAACCTGCTGCTGCTGGACGAACCTTCCAATCACCTGGACATCGAGGCCTGTGACGCATTCATTGCGGCGTTGGAGGCGTTCCAAGGGGCCGTGATTCTGGTCACCCATAATGAACTGTTTCTCCATAGCCTGGCCAATCGACTGGTGGTGTTCAAGCAGGGGCGGATTCAAGTATTTGAAGGCACGTATCAGGAATTTCTGGACAAGGACGGCTGGGAAGAAACCGTCTCCCGGACCACTGAATCGGCACCCAAAAACCAGGGATTGAGTAAAAAAGCGCTGCGTCAGAAAAAATCGGAAATTATCGCCGACCGTTCCCGGGTATTGGGACCGATCCAGAAAAAGATCAAAAGGATCGAGGACGCCATTGAAGCGTGTGAAATTCAGATCAAAACTGTGAATGACGCGTTGCTGACTGCATCTCAACACGGGGACGGGGAAATGATTCAGACCAGTTCCAAGAAACTCGCTGACCTCGAAGACCGGGTGGAAGCGCTTTTCCAGGATCTGGAAATGGAAAATGAAAAACTGGAATCAAAGAATCAGCCGTTTGAAAATCAACTCAAGGAGCTGGAAAGGCAGTAATTCAAGGTGGGTAAAAAAAATTTCACATTCTATTACGGCATCCTTCTTATTGCCGTCGGATTGGGGGTATTTTACCGGATACCGGCTGCCATGCCCCAGGTGGCGGCCATTGAATTTTTCAGCAACAAACTGGGCCTGGTGAAGTTCTGTTTTTACATGCTGGGAATATTTCTTGTCATCGCCGGTGCCATCCGGATATATAAAACAGTGAACAAATCACCATCCTGAAAACCGGACAGCCCATGGCAACCGCATTTTCAAAAAGAAAATCCCTTTTTCCCGACACCATCAAAAACCCGTCCGGTGACGGCAATACCCGGATCGGTGAAATTCTTTCCAGGGAAGGACAGATCACAAGCCTTCAGCTGGATGAAGCGTTGAGGGTCCAGAAAAAAACCGGTGAACGCCTGAGCTCCATTCTGCTGGCCAAAGGGTATATCGATCCGGACACCATCATCAATGTCTTAGGCCGGCTCTATAATTTCAATGTGATCCGGTATGCGGACATGACCCCGGATTCCGGTGCCCGCAAAATTCTTCCTTTTGAACTGGCCAAAAAACATATGGTGTTTCCTTTGACCCTGAATGGGGATGACCTGTCCGTGGCCATGGTGGAACCCACTGACGCCCGGACGGTGGCGGACCTGCACAACAAAACCCGCAAAAACATCCATGTGCTTGTATCCACTGAAAACGACATCATTCAGGCTTACCGGGATTTTTACAAAATCAGTGATGAAGAGCACAAAAAATTTCTCCGCTTTGAGGAAGAGGCAGAGGATGATACCCCGGTAACGTCGGTGGAGGATTTCGGGTCCCTGGTTTCGGAAGCGGCGGAAGAACTGGAGGTTGGGGCGGCTGAAAAGGATGACGACCAGGATGAATTTCTGGCATCGGACGCCCCGATCATCAAACTGGTGAACGGAATCCTGACCAAGGCCATCAATGACGGGGTATCCGACATTCACATCGAGCCGTTTGAAAAATCGTTCCAGGTGCGGTACCGGCTGGACGGGAGCATGTACAAGGCCATGAACCTGCCCGTGTCCATTAAAAATGCGGTGGTCTCCCGGATCAAAATTCTGGCGTCCATGGATATCGCTGAAAGACGGGTCCCACAGGACGGCCGGATCAAGCTTCGCTTGGGCAGGAAAAAAGCGGTTGACTTCCGGGTATCTTCTTTGCCCACCCTGTTCGGGGAAAGTATCGTGCTGCGGATTCTGGATCAGAGTGCCCTGAATATCGACCTGACCCGACTGGGATTCGATCCCGCCACCTTTGACATGCTCAAGCGGTGCATATCCCGGCCCTACGGCCTGCTGCTGGTGACCGGCCCGACAGGTTCCGGGAAAACCACCACCCTATATTCCATCCTTAACCGGCTCAACAAGGATGACATCAAAATTCTGACTGCGGAAGATCCGGTGGAATTCAATTTCAAGGGTATCAACCAGGTGCCGGTGAGAGAAGACATCGGCATGACCTTTGCCGCGGCCCTCAGAGCGTTTCTCAGGCAGGACCCGGATATCATCATGGTGGGAGAGATCCGGGATATCGACACCGCGGAGATCGCCATCAAGGCGGCCATGACCGGCCACCTGGTGTTCGCCACCCTGCATACCAATGACTGTCCCTCCACCATCGGTCGTCTGGTGGATATCGGGATTCCTCCCTTTATGCTGGCCGCTTCCGTGACCATGGTCCTGTCCCAGCGCCTGACCCGGCGGCTGTGTCCGGAATGCAAGAAAGAGGTCACAGGATACGACCCGGACATGCTGGAGATGGAAGGGTTTTCAAAAAAGGAGATCCCGGAGCTCAAGATCATGGGACCCGGCGGATGTCCCCGCTGCAACGGCACCGGTTACAAGGGCCGGGTGGGACTGTATGAACTCATGGAGGTGACCGAGGAGGTGGCCAAGGCCATCAGCGCCGAGGTGTCCGAAGACCAGCTGCGCAAGGTGGCGATGCAGGAAGGCATGGTCACGCTGCGGGATGCCGGGCTTCACAAGATCAAAACCGGGGAAACCTCGTTGGACGAAGTGATGAAAAAAACCGTGATCACCAGGGAATCTCTGCCCGCCTATCTGGTGAACCCGGATATGGAGGTCTATGAGGACAAGGATGTGATCATCCGGGAAAACAATACGGACACTGATTTTTTCAAACTGATCCAGGGGGCGGTGTATGTGGTCAAGGGCGGCAAAAAAATTGCTGAAATCACCCAGCCAGGAGAGTATTTCGGGGAAATGGCCGCCATCACCAAAGATGCCCGTTCCGCTTCCATCATCTCCAAGGGACGGTGCAAGGTCAAGCGGTTCCCCGGAGACAAGCTCGAAGAGGTGATCGAAAAATATCCCGAAGTGGCCAAGCACTTGTTCACCGTGCTGGCGGCCCGGCTCCACCAGACAGACCGGCGTTTGGTGACATTGATCAATCAGCTTAAAATACCTGTGCCTCACTGAAGCACGGTCTCATCCGGCGCTATCTGTCAGATTTTGTTTTTGGGCGGTTTGTAATACCGGTCTTTTTCGCTGTAAATACAGCCGCAGTAGGACTGACGGTACATGCCCAGGGCCTTTGACGCCTCGATGCCCTGTTTCCAACCCTCTCTGAAATCATGGTAGAAAAAATCGACCCCGGTTTC
>JBFLKI010000318.1:0-10505 GCA_040883135.1 Desulfotignum sp.
GGTAGACACCGGACAGAACCAGAACTGCCCCGGCTGCCAGGGCCGGGGTGAGCGGTTCGCCCAGAATGACAAATGACAGCACCACCGCGCTGACAGGAACAAAATTGATAAATACCCCGGCCCGGGTGGGGCCGATTTCCTGAATGCCCTGATAATACCAGAAAAACCCCAGCACCGTACCGAAAAAGCCCAGGTAAAACAATCCGGCCCAGTGGTGCAGGGTGTAACCGGGCAGTGCCTGGAACAATCCGCTGAACACGGCCGGAAAAAACAGCATCACGGTTCCGGCCACAGAGGAATAACACACCGCCGCCACCGGAGAGAGGGTCTTCATCATGGGTTTTCCCAGAAGTGAGTAGGATACCCAGGATGCGACACAGCCTAAAATAGCCAGCTCGCCCGGGCCGACACCGGTCTGGAACAGCACCCATGGATGTCCGTTGGAAATGATGGTCATGGCCCCGCTCACCGACAGCACCAGTCCGATGATTTTGCCCGGGGTCAAGGATTCCCTGAACAGGAGGGCGGAAAACACACTGATGAAAATCGGATTGGTGGCAATGATCAGGGATGCCCGGTTGGCGTTGATAAAGGTCAGTCCGGTGAAGAAAAACAGGTTGTAGGCAAAAATTCCGGTCAGTCCGGACAGCACAATCCACACTATTTGTCCGGTCTGGATAGCGGGCAGCCGGCCGTCCATTTTTCTTGTCAGGATCAGCAGAAAAACCGATGCAATGGCAAACCGCAGAAACGCGGCACAGGACGGAGACACCTGTCCGGCCAGCAGTTTGCCGGCAATAAAGGTACCGCCCCAAAAAAAAGCGGTTAAAAACAGTTTGACAAAGGTCACTGGATTATCCTTTACTGGTTGGGCATTGAAACAAAACTGTGTAGTTGTACAGACTCCCGGCCAAAAGTCAAGCCTGTGCAGTGGAATAAGGATGATGATGTCATGAAGCAGATTGCCGATTTACTGTTTGAAGCCCGGATGCTCAAGGACCTGGAACGTTCCGGCTACGCATTTCTGGGAAACGGGACCGAAAGTATTGCAGAGCATTGTTTTACCATGGCATTCATCTGCTGGGTCATGGCCCGGATGGTGCCGGACATCGACAGGGAACGTCTCCTGTCCATGGCCCTGGTTCATGACATGGCCGAAGCCAGAACCGGTGATTTCAATTATGTTCAGAAAAAATATGTCCGGGTGAACGAAGCCGGCGCCCTGTCCCATCTGGCAGGCGACCTGCCTTTCGGACCGGAGATCACCGGCCTGGTGGCGGAATTCAATGCCGGAGAAACCAGTGAAGCCCGGCTGGCAAAAGACGCGGATCAGCTCTCGTTCATTCTGGAATTAAAAAAGCTCAAGGACACCGGTGCGGAGTTTCCGGATCAATGGCTGGAGGTGATTGCGGCGCGGCTGATGACCGATCCCGGAAAGCAGCTGGCGGCGGGCATCCTGGAAACCCGATGGGACAACTGGTGGATGAACGGATATTCTGAATAGGCGGGGCCGGCGACCCGCGGAAATTTCAGAACAGGGGCCGTCAGCCCCCTGTTTTCCGGATATGATCGGCGACAATGCGCACCAGATGCACATGGGGCACCGACGGCACCATGCCGGGACAGGCGGATGCCATGGCATCCCAGTTTTCAGGATGCGTCACCACGGTCTTCAGAAACGGCCATGCCCGGCACATCCGGGGTTTCACCGGATGGATGGTGCACTGCTTTTCTTCATGGAAAAAGATGCACCGCTCGTCCGGTCCCTGGGTCAGCACCGGCCCGGCCCCGGTCATGTCGCAGTAGCGTTGGATGAAATTTTCCGGATCTTTCCCGATAAACCTGCTGATGCGCACAATATCTTCAGGTGTCACATAGGTGCCGCCGAACCCGACGCAGCACTGGCCGCACAGGGTGCAGTGAAAAATATCTTCCGGGGTGCGGTATTCAGACGTCATATCGTTTTTCCATGGCCTTTTGCAGGGTTAGCGGGTCCACATACTGGAGATCACCGCCCATGGGGACCCCGGATGCGATCCGGGTGAGGGTCATGCCCCGGGATTTGAGCCGTTCCTGAATGTAGGCGGCGGTGGCTTCCCCTTCCACATTGGTCCGGGTGGCAATGATGATCTCCCGGATCTTCCGGGGATCGGCCCGCTGGAAGAGCTCGGCCAGGCGGATGTCATCGGGCCCGATCCCGTCGATGGGCGACAACGCCCCGCCCAGCACATGATAGCACCCTGAAAAGGATCTGGATTTTTCAATGGCTGCCAGATCCGCCGGATTTTCCACCACACAGATCACCCCGTGGTCCCGGGAGAGATCCGCACAGATGCGGCAGGTTTCCCGGTCGGTGAGGGAAAAACAGGTGGCACAGACCCGGACGGAGCGCTTGAGTTCCACAATATCGGCTGCCAGGGCGGATGCTTCGTGATCCGGTGCATGGAGCAGATGAAGGGCCAGGCGTTCCGCAGTCTTACGGCCGATCCCCGGCAGTGTGGAAAAGCTGGCAATCAACTTGAGAATGGCATCCGGATAATGGTTCACGAATGTTACAGACCGGGAATGTTCAGCCCGCCGGTCAGTTTGCTCATCTCTGCGGACACCATTTCCTGGGATTTTTTCAATGCGTCGTTTACCGCGGCCAGTATCAGATCCTGGAGCATTTCCACATCGTCCGGATCCACCACTTCTTTTTCCAGAACAATGGATTCGACTTTCTGGCCGCCGTTGGCCACCACTTTGACCATGCCCCCGCCGGCGGTTGCTTCCACGGTTTTCGTCGCCAGGTCTTCCTGGGCCTGGAGCATTTTTTTCTGAAGTTTCTGAGCCTGTTTCATCATGCTGTTCATATTTTTCATCATGATACTCCTGCGTCGTTGTTAAAAGTTGATAATCTCACCATCGAAGAGGTCCCGGGCATGCTGCACCAGCGGGTGGCGGGCGGCCGCCTGAACGGCCTGGAAATCCTGGGAATTTTCCTGGGCCCGGACGGTGGGGCGGGCTTCGGAACTCATCTTGATTTTCAAGGTTTTGCCCAGAAAGTTGCGGCATCGCTTTTCAAGCTCCCCCTGTTTGGCGGTGAGCCGCGTTTGATCGAACCCGGTGCAATCCGGCAGGTGCAGTTCCAGCGACAGATCGTTTTCCGATATCACCCGTGCCCGGGTCAGCAAAACGTGAATCGAGGGCATTTGTGTTTCGATGCAGCTTAAAAATCCATCCCAGGTCCGGGGAAATTCCGGGGGATCGGAAGCGGGCGGTGCAACCGTCTCCCGGATTTCTTCCACAGGAGAGGGTGGTGCGGATGCCGAGGGATACGCCGTGGGTGTCTGCCGGGCCAGAAGATCCAGCTGCTGAATAATCCGGTCGATGGATGCACCCTCACGCACCTGGAGCAGCTTGAACAAAACGGTTTCAATGGCGATTCGGGTATGGGACGTGCGTTTGATCATGTCTTCATCGGTCAGCAGCACCTGGAGCAGCTGCCCCGGATATGCTTCCGGCAGGGTTGCCACAAGGGCGTGGATCCGCTGTTTTTCATCTGTCGTCAGGTTGACGGCTGGATGATCCGGCCCGCAATGCCGGATGACGTTCATATGCCTGACATGACCGATCAGGTCCCCGTAAAATTTTTTCAAATCCATACCGGTGTCATTGACCCGGTCCACCAGAGCGATCAGGGCCGGCACGTCTTTGTCAAGCAGGGACTGAGTCAGTTCATGCATGATCCGACGGTCCGGAACCCCGAGCCGGTCCACGACCATGGCATGGGAGATCTGTTTTTCAGGTGCGGCGGAAAGAATCCGGTCCAGCAAGCTCAAAGCATCCCGAACCGACCCGTCCGCTTCCAGCGCGATCAGGTCCAGACCCGGGTCCTGGACTGAGAATCCCTCTTTGGTGCAGATCTTTTTCAGCAGTTCTGAAATAGCATCCAGCGGAATCCGGGCAAGATCATGGCGCTGACACCGGGACAGGATCGTGCCGGGAATTTTGTGGACTTCGGTGGTGGCAAAGATGAACATCACATGGTCCGGCGGTTCTTCCAGGGTCTTGAGCAGCGCGTTGAACGCGGCGGTGGACAGCATGTGCACTTCATCGATGATATAGATCTTGTAGGGCCCCGCCGCAGGCATGTAGGTGACGTTTTCCCGCAGGTCCCGGATCTGATCCACACTGTTGTTGGACGCGCCGTCGATTTCGAACACATCCGCGCAATGGCCGGTGGTGATCTCGGTACAGGATTTGCACTGGTTGCACGGGATGGGGGCAGGGCCGGTGGGGCAGTTCACGGCTTTGGCCAGAATCCGGGCAATGGTGGTTTTGCCGGTGCCCCGGGGACCGGTGAACAGAATGGCATGGGCCACCCGGTCCTGCAAAATGGCATTCACCAGCGTGGTGGTCACATGTGACTGGCCCACGACATCGTCAAATGTCTGGGGCCGGTATTTAAGTGCTAAAACCTGATACGACATGATGTCCGAAGGGGGTGTGGCGGAGAGGGAGGGATTCGAACCCTCGGTACCCGGTTAGGATACACACGCTTTCCAGGCGTGCACCTTCAGCCGCTCGGCCACCTCTCCGCAGTCAATTAATCTGGGAAAAATAGTATCTTTTTTGTCCGGTGTCAAGGAATAAACGATCCGGCCTTGGGGAAATTACCACCGCAGCAGCGCCTGATGCTCTTTTGTGGGCGTGCCGTCGGCATGATACAGATACAGGGGGGGGCAAACGCATGCCGATCCTTCGGCGGCCTTCACCGCACTGAGAATCACCCGCTCGGCCCGGCCCCGGGGGCAGAAATGGATCTGGCGCAGCCAGTCCACCCCGAATCCCCTGTATTTCAGAGCCTTTATCAGATCCTGAATGCGGGAGGCCGGAAAAATCAGGTGCAGATGTCCCCCTGGATTCAGAAACGCATCCGCTGCGGCCGCCAGGGAAGGGATGTCCAGGGTGAGTTCATGGCGGGCCAGGGCCCGTCCCGCATCCGGACTCAGCCGCCCGGCACCGGTTTTTTGGTAGGGCGGATTGGACACCACCCGGTCGATGGATTGGGGAATATCGCCGCGGGTGAGGGTCCGGACATCGTGGGGCAGAATCTTGACCCGGGCTTCCAACCGGTTGGCCAGGGCATTTTTTTCAGCCAGATGTGCCAGGGGTTTCTGAATGTCAATGCCGATGACCCGGATGCCGGGATGCCGGGAGGCCAGAATCAGGGAAATGATGCCGCAGCCGCAGCCGATATCCATGACCGTTTCTTCGGATCCGGGAAAAATGTGGCCCGCCAGAATCACCGGATCCAGGGAAAACCGGTATCCGGTTTCAGGCTGGCACAGGATCAGGGGCGGATCGAACAGGGTGTCAACCGTGTATGCTGCCAATTTTGAATCGGATCTGCCGGACCAGCGGCTGGTCCAGGTGACTGTTGATATTGGTGGTCATCTGTTTTTCCAGAAATTTGAGCTGATGGATCCACGAGGAACTGGATACATGAACAATGAGCATTCCGTCCTTGAAGGCACATGGCTTGGCGTTCAGTGCAATCACCTGGCCTACGGCCGTTTCCCAGACATCCCAGATCCGGGTCATTTCCGTGTCATCGGCCGGCCGGTATTTTTGCAGGGCCGTGGCGAGAATGTCCCGGATATGAATCAGTTTGCGGTCGTTTGAGTCTACGGTCACAGTAGATCCTTTGTTTTGATGTTGACTGAACAGTATTCCCCTATATCACGGAACCGGGGTGTGTGGGTATGTTTTTTTGATACATGCGGGTTTTCGGCGGCGGCACCGGTTGACGGCGTTCGAAAATTATTGCCTTTTGGGGTTGATAATACTATAGTCACTGGTTAGTATATAAAGTTCATCAAAAACGGTTTCGTAAACCACAAACAGGAACACATGATTTATGAATTGGGATTGGGAAAAGCTGAGGGAAAATCAGCAGAAATATGAACAGAACCGGAGCGGCGGCGGGGGGCCGGGCATGCCCAGACCACCGCAGATGGATGAGATTTTCAATAAGTTCAAGGGGTTTAAATTCCCGGGAATATTTGTCGGGTTGGTTGTGCTGCTGGTGTTGTACCTGGCGTCTTCCACCTTTTATACCGTGGACAGGAGCGAGGTGGGGGTGGTGCAGCGGTTTGGAAAATTCAACCGCCTTGCCCAGCCCGGTTTGAATTTCAAACTGCCCTCGGGCATTGAAAAGGTCACCAAGGTCAATGTCCGGACCCCCGAGACCGAAGAGTTTGGTGTGCAGGCAGCGGAAAGTGCCGGCGCTTATGGAAACGCTTCTGAATCATCACTGATGCTCACCGGTGACCTGAACGTGGGCGTGGTGCCCTGGATCGTCCAGTACCGGCGGGCGGACCCCCGGGCCTACCTGTTCAATGTCAAAGATGTGACCTCGCTGCTGCGCAACATGTCCGAGGCCACCATGCGCACCATTGTGGGGGACCGCAGTATCAACGAGGTGATTACCGAGCGGGCCGAGATCGCCCAGGCGGCCCGGGAAATGCTCCAGAAGGAACTGGACAATGCCCAGGCAGGTATCGCCATCGTGAACATCGAGATGAAACGGACCAATGTGCCCGAACCGGTGCAGGCATCCTTCAATGAGGTGAACCAGGCCATTCAGGAAAAGGAACAGACCATCTACAAGGCCAGAGAGGAATACAACAAGGCCGTGCCCCTGGCCCGGGGTGAGGCCCAGCGGGTGATCAAGGATGCGGAAGGTTATGCCATCGACCGGGTGAACCGGGCACAGGGAGATGCGGCCAAGTTTCTGGCCGTCTTTGAGGCCTATGACCAGGCCAGGGATGTGACCCAGAAACGCATGTATCTCGAAACCATGCTGGAGGTCCTGCCCAGAATCGGGGCCAAGTATATCATTGATTCAGATCAGAACAATGTACTTCCCCTGTTGAACATGGGGGAGGGCATGCTTCCGGACAGATTTCTTCAGAAAGGTGAATAATATATGACATCGCAGCAGATCAGAGTACTGGGCGTGGCGGTTTTGGTCATACTGGCCGTGATCGTTTACGACGCCGCATTTATCGTGGATGAAACCGAGCAGGTGGTCATTACCCAGTTCGGCCGGATCACCGGAGACCCGGTGACGGAACCGGGGCTGAACTTCAAGGTGCCTTTTATCCAGAAAACCAATTATTTCCCCAAGCACCTGCTGGAATGGGACGGATCCCCCGGGCAGATTCCCACCCGGGACAAGACCTATATCTGGGTGGATACCTTTGCCAGATGGCGGATCACAGACCCGTTGACCTATTTTCAGACGGTGAAGGATGAATTTTCCGCCCTCAAGCGGCTGGACGACCTGATCGATCCGGCCACCCGGAACCTGATCAGTTCCTATCCGCTGGCGGAGATCGTGCGTAACACGGACCGGCCCATGGATACGTTCGAGGGGTTCGGCATCGATACAGAAAAACAGCTGGAAGAGGAACGGCCCAGACGGGTCCGGTACACCGTGAACCTGGGCCGGGAAGAGATCACCCGCCGGATTGTGGCCCAGGCCAGTGAAAAACTCGAAGAGTTCGGTATCGAGCTGGTGGATGTGAAGATCAAGCGCATCAATTATATAGACAGTGTCCGGCGGTCGGTGTATGACCGGATGATCGCGGAGCGGAACCAGATCGCGGAAAAGTTCCGGGCTGAAGGCCGGGGAGAGGCCAGCAATATCCGGGGTGAAAAGGAGAAAGATCTGCAGGTGATCAAGTCGGAAGCCTACCGCACGGCCCAGGAGGTCAAGGGGAAGGCGGATGCCGAGGCATCACGCATCTATGCCGGAGCCTATGGAAAGGATCCGGAATTCTATGCGTTTTTAAAGACCATGGACCTGTATTCCCAGGCCCTGGAAAAGGACAGTTCCCTGATTCTGTCCACGGATTCGGATTTGATGAAGTATATGAAAGGCTCGGACCGGTAACGGGTTCGGGCCCTGCGCAAACAAAAAAAGGGCGGTCCGGGTGAATGGTCTGACACCGGGCCGCCCCTTGATTTTATCATCACGGATCCCTGCTATTTCTTCTTTCTCTGATGCCTGGTTTTGGCCAGCAGTTTTCTGTGTTTGTGCTTGCGCATTTTTTTACGTCTCTTTTTGATGACACTGCTCAAAAAAATCACCTCCTTTAAAAGTCTTTAAAATGTTTTATTATCAGTTTAAATTTTTATATTAGCATACAATTCAGGGTAATGTCCAATTTTTTTTGTCCGGAGACCATGGAAGCGCAAACAGACCGGTTTTTCAATGCATCTGAACTGGAGACAGTGACCCGGTCTGCGGTGATCTGTGAAGATCTGGTGAACAGTCATTACAAACTGTCGTCCAGTCAATGGCTGAAAAACCGGTATGACATCCGCACGGCCAGGGATCTGGCTCCCCATGAGCGGGTCGAGGGGCCGTTTGCCCAGGTGATGAAATATGAAGGACAGAAAACCGAAGTGCCTTTGGGATCCTCCCGGTTCAGCCTGTATGCGGTCTGTCTTCAGGATCCGGCCATTCTCAGGACCGTTGCCGTGCATCCCTGCATTCAGCTGCTGCCGTTCCTGGTCTATGTGCTGGTGCATGAACTGGTGCATGTGGTGCGGTTTCTGCAGTTTCACCACCGGTATGAGCATGCATCGGAAGCATCCGTGACCCTGGCCGAAGAAAAAAAAGTGCACTGCCTGACCTATGGGATCCTTGCGCCGGTCACGCTAGATGGCCTGAAACAAGTATTTGATTTTTTTGAACAATGGCGGATCGACCATGGTCAGTGATCTTCGGAGAAATTTTAAAAAAACCTGCCTTGACACAGGAAAAATGCGAATTATTATATCAATGATTTTTCAAGCACCCATTGACGCTTAAAAAGGGAGAAAGGAAAAATGCCGGTTTATGAGTATCAGTGTTCAGAATGCAAGCATATTGAAGAAGCTTTTCAAAAAATTTCAGACGCACCTCTGACGGTATGCCCGAAATGCCAGGGGGCGCTGAGCAAGATCGTTTCCCACAGTTCATTCCATTTGAAAGGATCCGGCTGGTATGTGACCGATTACGGCGGCGCCAAGACCCGGACGGACAACAATCCGGACAAATCTCCGGGTGAGCCTGCGAAAACAACGTGTGCCGGGGCATCTGATACATCCAAAAAAGAAGAGGCCAAATAACAGACGGTGACACATAACAATTCAATAGAGACAGATTAAACACAAACCTTAACACAATTACTTAAACGAGTAGAGGAGAATTGCATCATGAGTTTGAGACCATTGAGCGACAGAATTCTGGTTCAGCGGACCGCAGAAGATGAAAAAACCAAAGGCGGCATTATCATTCCGGATACTGCCAAGGAAAAACCGGCCGAAGGCAAGGTGGTGGCCACCGGTAATGGACGGATGGGTGAAGACGGCAAGCTGCTGCCCATGGATGTCAAAGTCGGCGACCGGGTGCTGTTCAGCAAATACGGCGGAACGGATGTGAAAATCGACGGTGAGGACTTCCTGATCCTGCGCCAGGATGACGTTCTGGGCGTCATCGAATAACCCGACTCCCACTCCCCGGAATTCTGATACCTGAATACCAGACACATAAAACACAAATAACCAACATAGATATGGAGATGAATAAAAATGGCCAAAGAAATTAAATATGATGCCAAAGCGAGAGAAGCAATGCTCAAAGGTGTGAAAGCCTTGGCTGACGCAGTTGTTGTCACACTGGGACCCAAAGGAAGAAATGTTGTCATTGAAAAATCCTGGGGGTCCCCCACGGTGACCAAGGACGGCGTGACGGTTGCCAAGGAAATCGATCTGGAAGACAAATTCGAAAACATGGGCGCCCAGATGGTCAAGGAAGTCTCTTCCAAAACGTCTGACATGGCCGGTGACGGCACCACCACTGCCACGGTGCTGGCACGCGCCATCTATGAAGAAGGTCAGAAACTGGTGGTGGCCGGCAACAACCCCATGGGGATCAAACGCGGTATCGACAAGGCGGTGGCTAAAATCACCGAAAAACTGCAAGATCTGGCCAAACCCACCAAGAACCAGAACGAAATCGCCCAGGTCGGCACCATTTCTGCCAACAGTGACGAAACCATCGGCAACATCATCGCCGAGGCCATGGACAAAGTCGGCAAAGAGGGCGTCATCACCGTGGAGGAAGCCAAATCCATGGAAACCACTCTTGAAGTGGTGGAAGGCATGCAGTTTGACAGAGGATATCTGTCTCCGTATTTTGCCACGGACACCGAAAAAATGGTGGCCGCCATGGAAAACCCCTATGTCCTGATCTGTGAAAAAAAGATCTCTTCCATGAAAGACATGCTGCCGATTCTGGAAAGCATTGCCAAAACCGGCAAACCCCTGGTGATCATTGCCGAGGATATCGAGGGAGAGGCGCTGGCCACCTTGGTGGTGAACAAGCTGCGGGGCACCCTGAACGTGGCGGCCGTGAAGGCGCCGGGTTTCGGTGACAGAAGAAAAGCCATGCTGGAAGATATCGCCAC
>JBFLKI010000009.1:0-4388 GCA_040883135.1 Desulfotignum sp.
AAAGCCAGGATGGTATTCATCAACGGCAGGTCGGAGGTCCCTTTCATGGGCGCCGCCACCTTGATTTTGCCGCCGTTTTTGACATGGTCGGCCAGCTGGGCCATGGTGGTGATTCCCTCGTTTGCCGCCCCCAGCACATGGATGTGATAAATGCCGAAAATGCCGCCCATGGCCCGGACATCCGGGTTGGGAGTCTTGTACACCGGGGCCAGCCCCTTGAACGCCATCTTGTCCACAAAGGTGATGCCCCAGCCCAGGTCGTCCTTGTGGTTGGATACCCGCACCGGATTGACCACCCCGCCGCCGGGGATCACTTTCAGGACCAGATTGGGTTCCGCTTCCGCGATCATCCGGGCGATTCCCCCGGCCTGGACATACCAGCCGCCCCCGACCCCGCCGGCCACCCAGGTCAGGGTGGTGGGTTCGGTGACCTTGTAATCGTCTGCCATGGTGCTGGCAGGCAAAGCCATGCAAATGGCTGCCAAAAGCGCTGCGGTAAAAATCAATGCGTGTTTCATGGGTTTTCTCCTGTAAAATTAAGGTTGATGTATGGTTAACCGGCCGTTCTGGCCGGAGTTACTGCGGGGTCTTCCCGGCTGTCCAGGAGTAAACCGGCGGCAGATCATCGGATTCCGGCCGGGTTTTAATATCCAGAAATACGGGGGACCGGTCTTCAAATGCCTGTTTAAACGCGGCGTCGAGGTCCCGGGGGGTATCGATGGATATGGCGTTGAGCCCGAATCCTTCGGCCACTTTGACCGGGTCATTGGCATTGAAATCAACGGAATAATATTTTTCTTTGCAGTGCAGTTTCTGCAGGGCCTTGATCCAGCCGAATGCCGCATTGTTGAAATGGATCAGCACGGCGGGAATGTTGAGCCGGGAAATGGTTTCCAGGTCTCCGGCAGACATGCCCAGGGACCCGTCCCCGAAAAGGGCTGCCAGTTTGACATCCGGCCGGGCAAAATGGGCGCCGGCCACCGCCGGGATGGCATATCCCAGTCCCCCATAGGCCCGGGGGATGATGAACCGGGAGCCCGGGGCGGCCAGGCGCAGATACCGGGTGATATACGGGGTCGGGGTACCGGCATCCGCGATGACCACGGCCGGATCATGGAGATGGCGGTTCAACTGCGAAATCACCTGCAGCGGGGTTAACGGGGAGGTTTCGGCCCGGAAGGCGGTGTCCGCCTCTTTCCAGAACCCCTGACGCTCCCGGTTCAGGCGGTCCACCCATGGGGAGGCACTGTTGCAGGCGGTCCGGCCCTTGATCAGCACGCACAGGTCTTCCATGATCAACCGGGCATCACCGGCAATGCTGACGGTGTTCTGGAAATTGTTTCCCAGCATCTCCGGGTTCAGGTCGATCTGGAGGATTTTGCGGTTTGCCGGACTGGACGGCATGGTCCAATTGATGGTGGACACAGACCCCATTTTACATCCGATGTACAGCAGGGTATCCGCCTCTTCCACCGCCCGGTGGGCATGGGGATGAAATCCGTTGTCACCGATCACCCCCATGGCCAGGGGGTGGTTGTCCGGCATGATGCCCTGGCCGGAGATGGTGGACACCACGGGGGCGCCCAGCCATTCGGCCAGGGACTGGATCGCGGCCCCTGCCTGGGAATGGTTGGCGCCGCCGCCGGCAATGATAACCCGGCGCCGCCCGTCCAGCAGAACGGATACCAGGGTTTCCAGTTCCGTCCGGGCGCCTCGGGTGCGAAAGGACGGATAGGTGCGGCATTGGGGTTCCGCGTAAATATCGGCGGCGTTACCGGAAAACCGGCCTTTCAGCGCTTCCTGGGGAACGGCCAGATGGACGGCCCCGGGACGGCCGCTGACGGCAATCCGGAACGCCCGGCGCAGCATTTCCGGGAGTTTGTCCACATGTTTGACCTGGGCGGCCCATTTGGTGATGGACGCATACAGGCCCTGGGTATCCAGTTCCGTGATGGTCTGCCTGCCCTCTCCGGACAAAGGGATGTCCGAGGTGATGGCGATGAGCGGGATGCCGGAGGCATTGGCTTCGGCCACACCGGGAACGGTATAGAGCGATCCCGCGCCGCTGGGGCATTCGCAGATGCCTGGTTTGTGGCTCAGCCGGGCGTAGGCATCCGCCATGAAAGAGGCGGCGCGTTCATCCCTGGCCATGATATGCCGGATCCGGTCCCGGCTGTCATGGAGTGCCTCATAAAAAGAGATGCTGGTGTCCCCGGGAACACCGAAAATATGGCTCACCCCATAGGCTTCCAGCATTTTGACGATCACGTGGCTCCCAATCATGGAGGGTCTCCCACTGGTATCACATGGTGCGCGATGTTAATGAAATATTTAATAAAATAATTTATTAAATATATTCCAGAGTCGTTTTCGTTTGTCAAGCTCTTTTTGATAAAAAAAGATGAATAACTGGGTACTTGTAATTTAATAAAATTTTTAATAAAAATATGAATAAAAAACTTCAGGCACACAGGATACCCATGTCAGAAAAAACAGACAAACCCGCCGGGAAACCGGACCTGACCTTGACCGCGTACAATGCCATTCGGCAGATGCTGTTTTACAACGAAATTCATCCAGGACAGAAAATCAAATACAAGGACCTGGCCGGGCGGATCGGCGTGAGCATGACCCCGGTGATCCAGGCATTGAAATGGCTGGAATTCAGAAACATTGTCCGGCATGAACCCAACCGGGGATATTATATCAACGAAATCAGCCTCAAGGAAATCGCCGAGGTGTACAACACCCGGCTGCTGATCGAGGTGGCTTTGGTCTCAGACACCATGGCCCGCCTCGATGAAACCGGTATAATGAAACTCAGGGCTGCCATGGAGAAATACCAGGGGGCCGTGGCCGAGGACGATTATTACAAGCGCATCCTCACGGACATGGAGTTTCACATGTGCCTGGCGTCCCTGGCAGATACCCGGATTCAGTTGAACATGCTTCAGGAGCTGTTTGATGTCCTGCTGCTCCGGTACAGCCGGAACCTGTATTTTTCCAGTGTCATGGATACCTCATTGAACGAGCACATGGATATTATTGACAGCCTGGAAAAAAAGGATGAAACGGGGGTCAAAAATGCCCTGCAGTATCATATCGTCACGGTCCGGGACCATATCATCAAAGGCATGTCCCGGCTGGTGACGGAGAACCGCGACGCTTTTCCAGACCCGTATATTTCATAGAATACGCATATCAGGGAATCCGGTGTTCTGATAAAAATTTCTAAACAGTGTTCAACCCGATTTTGTAAGGGATGTCGACCCATGATGCCATTGAGTACGTGGTTTACCTTTTTTGTGATGATGACGGCCATCGCCTATACACCGGGGCCCATGACCATGTTTTCCATGTCTTCCAGCGTGAAACATGGATTTTACCGGACCCTGCCGGGTATCTTCGGTGGTTCGGCCGCCTATATGGTTCAGATGGTGGTGGTGTACCTGGGGCTCGGGGTGATTGTCCAGAACTCCACGGCTGTCTTCAACACCATCAAATGGGTGGGCGTTGTTTACCTTATTGTGCTGGGGGTCCGGAACTGGCGGCAGTCCATACAGGACATGGAGATGACCCATACCGGGATGCCTGTCTCGCCGGTCAGGCAGTTTTCCCTGGGATTTGCCACCGGCATGTCCAATCCAAAGTCGGTGCTGGTATTCACGGTGCTGTTTCCCCAGTTTATCCACCCGGATCATTACACCGCCCATTTTGGGATTCTGGCTGCCAGTTTTTTTGTCATCCAGGGCAGCAGCGCTATGGCTTATGCCCTGTTCGGGGCCCGGGTGTTCAGATGGCTGCGGCAGCGAAACCTGACCCGGGTTCAGAACCGAATCACGGCGGTGATTCTGTTTTGTGCCGGCGGGATACTGGCGGTCAGTAAAAAATAGCCGTCTCCCGGTACCCGGTTTATTGAACAGGGCCTTGAAAATAGGTCATGGGGTCCACGATTTGAAGATTGCCCCTGGAGTAGGGATGACGCAGGCGGGCCACGATCTGGGTGGCTCTGGGGGGATTGAGTTTTTCCAGGTAATAGGCCAGGTGGGGGGAGATGGCGCCGTCAGACAGTTTCACCTCGATCAATTCTTGGATCCTGCCCTCTTTGACCACCACAAAATCCACTTCCCTGCCTTCCTTGTCCCGGATGTACCGCAGGTCATAGCGGAATCCGTCCCTGTCCTCCAGAAAATGCAGGCGTTTCAGCAGTTGGGCCGCCACCAGGTTTTCAAACACCACTCCCTCATCGCCGATCACATCCCCGTTGTCATAAAAATAGACCTTGGGCGGTTTGACGATGGCCCGGGGCAGGTTTCGGGTATAGGGCCGCACCGCAAACACCAGGTACATCCGTTCCAGCACCGCCAGCCAGTTCTGCACGGTTTTGG
>JBFLKI010000319.1:0-3001 GCA_040883135.1 Desulfotignum sp.
TTATGCTTATAGATTAAAACTGTTTACATTTCAAGCATTATCGAAAAAAAAACGAACATTTTGCAGCAAATCACTGATAATCTGGGTTTGACTATTGACAGGATACATATAATTTACTAATTGTTCTGCAAATTCAACACTCTTGAATTTCAAGGGAGGGGGTCGATGAAACATCTGAAACTTTCGGCAGTCATTTTTCTGGTATTGATTTTCACCGGATGTCAGCAGACATACAAGCAGAACGCAATAACTCCGGTTCACGGAGATGTCAGCGATACATCCTTTCCGGAAGGCAAAACCGATGCCAACTCCCGGAAAGTGAAGCGGACTGTCAGTAATGCATCTGCATCAGGTGCCGCCTTGAAACCCTTTGAAGAAACGCCTGAATCTGTCTATATCGAACAGGTCAAAATCGATCATGCCCTGGAACTGTGCAATCTTGCCCAGCAGATGTGGGAAGAAGGCCGTCTGGAAGAAGCCCTTACCTATCTGGATGACGCCTATGCCCTGATCCTTGACATCAATACGGATGAATCCCTGGAAATCGGCCAGCAGAAAGAGGATGTCCGGTTTCTGATATCCAAACGAATACTTGAGATCTATGCGTCCCGGCAGGTGGCGGTGGCCGGATCACATGATGAAATCCCCATCACGCTCAATGACCATGTCAAATATGAAATAAAGCGGTTGACCGGTCCGGAAAAACAATTTTTCATCAACTCCCTGGAACGGTCCAGCCGGTTTCGTCCTCATATATTATCCCAATTAAAGGCGGAAGGTCTCCCGGAAGAACTGTCCTGGCTGCCGCTGATTGAAAGCGGCTATCAACTCAGGGCTTTATCCTCTGCCAGAGCTTTAGGGTTGTGGCAGTTCATTCCATCCACCGGGTATAAATTCGGTCTCACCCGGAATCAGTATGTGGATGAGCGAATGGATCCTGAAAAAAGCACCCTTGCCGCCATTGCCTATCTCAAGGAACTTCACAACCTTTTCGGCGACTGGACAACCGTTCTGGCCGCCTACAACTGCGGGGAAGGCCGGGTATTGAGAACCATCCGTAATCAGCGACTGAATTACCTGGATAATTTCTGGGACCTCTATCAGAATCTGCCAAGAGAAACCGCACGGTATGTTCCCCGGTTTCTGGCAACCCTTCATATCATACAGAATTTAGACACCTATGGCATTACCGTTGACAATCCGCTGGAACCCATCCCTTACAAAACCGTTGAAGTCGAAAAACAGATGCGTCTGACGGATATCGCAAGAGAAATTTCCGTATCTGCGGATGAACTCAGGGTATTGAATCCGGAACTGCGTCATGACATACTTCCTCCGGAAACCTACCGGTTGAAAATTCCGGAAAACAAGTCTGATCTGTTTCTGGCGAAACTGGACAATATAAAGGCCGCGCATTCCACACCCCAACTGGTCGCATATCACAAAATCCGAAGGGGTGAAACACTGTCCAGCATCGCCACCCGTTACGGCACCTCCGTGAACGCCATTGCCCGTGCCAACAACATCTCCCGAACCCACCGGATCATTGCCGGCAATGTGATCAAAGTTCCCTCTTCAGGCGCAGCCTCTCAGGGCAGTAACCCCAGCGCCGCCGTACCAAAAAAACAGAGTCCGGTTCGTTACACGGTCCAAAAAGGGGACAGTCTCTGGGTCATCGCCAGAAAATTTTCAACCACGACCAAAGAAGTCATGGCGGCAAACCATCTTTCCAATGCAACACTTCATGTGGGGCAGGTCCTGACCATTACACCGTCCAAAAAATCTTTGACCGCACCTGTCTATTACCATGTAAAATCGGGGGACAGCCCTTTTTTGATTGCAAAAAAATATAATATGAGTTTAGATCGCCTGCTGGCATTGAACCGGCTGAGCAAAACCTGCAAAATATTTCCCGGTCAGAAGCTTGTTGTTGAGTAACTTCAACCGCCCCCGTAGCTCAGTGGATAGAGCATAGGATTCCTAATCCTTGTGCGCAGGTTCGATTCCTGCCGGGGGCACCACCGTGAATGGCAATACATACCCCATGCCAGAGACCCCGATAACCGCCGACAGTCGATCCCAGCCGATCACAAAACCAGAACTGCTCGCACCGGCCGGCAATTTTGAAAAACTCGAAATCGCCATCCATTACGGTGCGAACGCGGTTTACCTGGCAGGCAAGGATTTCAGTCTGAGAAACTATTCAGGCAATTTCACGGATGCGGAACTGGCCCAGGCGGTGTCTCTGGCCCATGCCAGAAATGTCAAAGTGTATGTGGCCTGTAATATATTCGCCCGCAACCATGAACATGACGGGATCTGTCGATTTTTAGAACTCATCGGCCGCATCAATGCGGATGCGATTATCGTATCAGACCCTGGAATCATCCGGCTGGCACATCAGATCATTCCCCATATCCCGATTCACCTGAGCACCCAGGCCAACACCACCAGTCACAGCAGTGCACTTTTCTGGCAGTCCGTGGGTGTCAGACGGGTCAACCTTGCCAGGGAACTGTCTTTATCTGAGGTGACATATATCAGCCAAAACATCCCTTTGGAAACCGAAATATTTGTTCATGGGGCCATGTGCATCTCTTATTCAGGCCGGTGCCTGTTGAGCACGTTTTTGACCAATCGGGACAGCAACCGGGGGTTGTGCAGCCATCCGTGCCGGTGGCGGTATTCTCTGGTGGAGGAACTGCGGCCGGATAATTTTTATCCGATTACCGAAGATCCCAGAGGGACTTATCTATTCAACTCCAGGGATCTGTGCATGATCCGGCATCTGCCTGAATTGATGCAAACCGGAGTGACCTCCTTTAAAATAGAAGGCCGGATGAAAGGCATCCATTACCTGGCAACCGTGGTCAAAACCTATCGGGATGCCATAGACACCTATACGGCCGATCCCCGAAACTATGCCTTGAATCCGCAGTGGGAGCAGGAACTGTCACAGGTGTATCACCGGGAATACTGCACGGGATTCTTTTTTGGAAAA
>JBFLKI010000320.1:0-5175 GCA_040883135.1 Desulfotignum sp.
ATTGCGGCTGTATTCCATGGATACCATACTCCGGCTTTCCCAGGCGGCAGAATACAAAGACACGGACACCGGTGAACACATCCAGCGCATTTCATATTATATCCAGGCCGTTGGAAAGGCCATGACACTTAGTGACCAGGAAATAGAGGCCTACCAGTATGCGTCACCCATGCACGATGTCGGTAAAATAGGCATCCCTGATCATATTTTAATGAAACCCGGCCCACTCGATGAGTCAGAGTGGGAGATCATGAAGCAGCATACCGTGATTGGTGGAAAAATTTTAGGCGGGTCTGATTCGAGTATTCTTAAAACGGCTGAGACAATTGCTTTGACCCATCATGAAAAATGGAATGGCAGAGGATATCCTTACGGACTCAGAGGGCTGGACATCCCAATGGCCGGAAGGATTACCGCCATTGCCGATGTGTTTGATGCGCTCACCTCCAAACGTCCCTATAAAAAAGCCTTTTCTGTTGAAAAAGCATTTGAAATCATGGCGGAAGATCGCGGAAAAAGTTTTGATCCGGAACTGCTGGATGCGTTTTTTTCAATAAAAAGTGAGATTGTTGATATCCGAAACAAAAACAATTTCGATCATAGCGCAATCATAACATTGTCAGAAAACGGACTTGATCAGAAAAAGGTACAATTTTTCCGGACAGTCTAAATTCGTTGTTCATCTCAATGGGTCAGGATCTTGCTGATGAAATCCGCGGCCCGGTGGGTCTGGGGGTTGTCGAAAAATTCATCCGGCTTGCCGGTCTCCACGATTTTGCCCATGTCCATGAACAGCACCCGGTCCGCCACTTTTCTGGCAAACCCCATTTCATGGGTGACCACACACATGGTCATGCCTTCGGACACCAGGTTGACCATGACGTCCAGCACCTCGCCGATCATTTCCGGGTCCAGGGCCGAGGTGGGTTCGTCAAACAGCATGATTTTCGGCGACATGGCCAGGCCCCTTGCAATGGCCACCCGCTGCTGCTGGCCGCCGGACAGCTGGGCCGGGTAGGCCCCGGCCTTGTCGGTGAGCCCCACCTGGGTGAGCTTTTCCCGGGCGATTTCTTCCGCTTTATCTGAAGGGATTTTTCTCACATTCACCGGTGCCAGCATCACGTTCTGAAGCACGGTCATGTGCGGATACAGATGAAACTGCTGGAACACAAACCCGATGTCGGCCCGCAGTTTTGTCAGGTTGGTGGCCTTGTCGTGCACCGGCACGCCGTCCACAACGATCTCACCTTTCTGGATCGGCTCCAGGCGGTTGATGCACCGGATCAGGGTGGATTTTCCCGACCCGCTGGGACCGCAGATCACCAGGACTTCCCCTTTGTCGATCTCCAGATTGATGTCGTCGAGGACGTGGAGCTTGCCGAACCATTTGTTCACGTGTTTGAATTCAATCATCTTGTATCCTTGCGTTGTTTGTTCCGGGTGCCCGGTTATATCGCCATCCGGCGTTCCAGATAGTTGGACAAAAGGATCAGGGGATAGGAGATCACAAAATACAGAATCCCGACCAGGGAAAACACCATGAGTCCTTCGGGAATCCGCACCACCGTGACCCAGCCCACACGGGTCAGTTCCATTACGCCGATGACCGACACCACCGAGGTGTCTTTGATGAGCAGCACGTACTGGCCCACCAGTGGGGGCAGAATCACTCGCATGGCCTGGGGGACGATGACCAGGCGCAGCTGCTGCACCAGGGACAGGCCGGATGCGGTGCCCGCCTCCCACTGGCCTTTGGGAATGGCGTTGATGCCGCCGGCCACGATCTCGCAGATAAACGCGGACCCCATGATGGCCATGGCCAGCAGGGCCGCCTGAAAGGCCTTGAGCTGAATGCCCCATTCCGGCAGAATGAAGAACACGATAAACACCTGGACCACAAAGGGAGTGCCCCGGACAAAGGAGACATACACACCGACGATCCACCGGATGAGTTTGTTTTTGCCGGACCGGAAAATGCCCAGGACAAACCCCAGGATCGTGCAGGTCACCAGGCTGATGAACGCAATCTGGGCGGTCATCCACAGCCCCTTGAGGAAAAACGGGAAAATTTCAACCAGCCGGGAGAAGTAGAAAGCCATCATATCAGTACGCCTCCCTGTAAATCAGTCGTTTCTGGGACCAGTCCGCCAGGGCCTTGAGGCAGAAGTAGATGCACATATAGAAGAAGGCCACGGTAAAGAAAGCCTCCGTGGGCATGAAGCGCTCCGAGGTCATGGTCTGGCCGATCCGGGTCAGTTCCATCACAGAGATCAAAGACAGCAGGGCCGAATCCTTGACCAGGACAATGGACTGTCCCAGCAGCGGGGGCACGGTGGCGCCGATGGCCTGGGGCAGAATGATGAAGCGCATGCGCTGGAGATAGTTGAGCCCGGAAGAGACCCCGGCCTCGATCTGACCGTCGTCCACCGACGTGATGCCGGCCCGGATGATCTCGGCGATATAGGCGCCGGAATTGAGCATCAGGGCGATGATGCCGGTCTGAATCTCCGGTACCCGGACCCCTAAGGTGGGCAGTCCAAAATACAGAAAATAGATCTGCACCAGCAGCGGGGTGGACCGGATGACCTCGATATAGGCGATGGCCGGATATTTGAGCAGCTTGAAGGGGGAAATCCGGCAGGCACAGGCGATGACTCCGGTGATCAACGCCAGAAAAATGGACACAATGGAAATAAAAAACGTGGACCTGAGCCCGATCAGAAACATGGGCAGGTATTCGAAAATGATTCTAAAGTTGAAATCAGCCAGCATAAGACCATCCCTTTTCACAGGGTCCATGCCCGGTGTCGGGCATGGACCGTTCGAGGTTTACATGATGTGATGTTCAGGCTGATCAGTGATCTTTTTTCCAGTCGGTGCCTTCCATCCAGTAGGCGATGTTTTTGTCATAGGTGCCGTTGGCCCGGATGGTTTTGAAATACAGGTTGATCCACTGCCACAGGTTCACAGATTCGTGTTGTACGGCAAAGGCCAGGGGATCCTTGCCCTGTCCCAGACGTTTGTCCAGCAGGCGCACCGAGTTGGGCGGGAAATCAGGCAGCACGGTGAGGACCGCCAGGTCGTCGTTGACCCCGGCATCCACGTGTCCTGCGATCAGGGCCTGGACCACCATGCGGCCCCCGCCTTTGTAGGATTTGATCTCGGCATTGGGCAGGTACTGCTTGGCAATGGTTTCACCGGTGGACCCCAGGAGCACGCCCACGGTGACGCCTTCTTTGTTGACATCCTCCAGGGTCTGGAAGCTGGCATCGGTGCGGGTGAAGATGCAGGGCTGCACCTCGATCCAGGGATCGGTGAAGGTGATCTTCAGCGCCCGTTTCAGGGTGGGGGTCATGTCTGCGGCCAGCACATCGGCCTTGCCGGACAGAAGCGCCGGAATCAGGCCGTCCCAGTCAAAATCCAGGACCACCAGTTTGACGCCCATCGCTTCGGCCATGCCTTTGGTAAAATCGATCATGGAGCCGGCATGTTCCCCGTGCTTGTCCACAAACGCGTAAGGGGCGGCACCGGACTGAACCGCGACCCGCAGTTCGCCTCTTTTGACAATGTCGGTCAGGGTGCCGGCGAATGTGACGGCGCTGAAGAACAGGACAGCTGTCAGTGCCAGGACCAGTGAGAGTAATTTTTTCTGACGCATCTTACGATTCTCCTTTTCTTACGGTTGGTATAAAATCAGCGGCACATCACCGCGCTCTGCCAGGTATCAATCCGCCTGTCCGGTCAGGGTTTCCGTGACGGAAATTCCCCGTTTTTCCAGGCTTTTGAAAAACGACCCTTCAGGGATATGGATCATGGGGGACAGCACCCCGATATCGGTGATCTGCCGGGTAGCGATCATTTTTGCGGCAATCACGGCTGAATAGGCCACCCCCTTGCTCATGGCCATCAGGCCGGTGTCCAGGTCCCGTTCGATGAGCAGGGTGGACGTCAACCGGTTTTTTTTGCCGGCCATTGTGCCCTCGAAGATGTTCAACATTGCCACCAGGTCTTTTTGATCATCCTGGTAGACCAGGCGGGGTGCCAGAAATTTATCCATGAAATCCATGGGGGAAACGGTCCCGTCCCCCAGGCCGGGCACAGGGGTTTCATCCAGGAAATCAAGGGCCTTGAGGGGTCGCCAGAATGCGGCCCATCCGGGCCATCGCAGCGAATACCGGCCGGTGTTCACAATGGTGTCGGAAATGCCCATTCGGTCGGTGAAAAACGCGGCATTGCCATTGGGGATGGCTTCCAGGGTGCCCAGGCCGGGGAATTCCACCGGGTGGATGTTGGCCTCGTCATGCTGGTGCGTGCCGGGGATGTCCACCCGCCGGCCGTCAACGATAAAGGTAGAGTCCCGTTTGGTGGAACTGAGAACCCCCCGCCAGATCCAGGAGGTTTTGTAGTTCAGCGGATTGGTGCAGGCGCTTTTTTCGGGAAATCCGCCGCAGTAGGAGTGGATGGCGGTCAACGTGTCGAACCGCCGCAACGCGCTGCCGTACATGACCAGGTCGATGCCCGGGTCCAGTCCGCACTCGGGCATGATGGCGATGCCGGCGGCTTTTGCCTTGTCGTGCATGTCGCCGGGGTCATACATGTAGTTGGTGTTCACTACGGGTACCTTGGCTACCAGGGCCGCCTGGTTGACCGGATCGGCAAACTCCTTTGGCAGCAGATCGATGGTCACGTCCGCCTGTTTCATCACATGCACCAGGTCGGCGGCCTTTTTCGCATCAATGGCTATCGGCGTGATTTTTTCCATGGGGGTAAAGGATTTGATTTTCGACAGCGCGTCAAGCTGCGCATCTGCACAGATCACTTCCGAGACCTGATCGTCCGAAGCCAGGTCATGCACTGCGGTGCGGCCCTGAATGCCGCATCCACCTAAAACAAGCACTTTCATTATCTAACAATTCCTTTTTTAAAAAACACGTTGGTCAATGGGATAAGGACGTTTACATCGGGTTTTTATGTACACATTAAACCGCCTGGCTGTCAAGTTCGGGAGTTAATTTTTTTTCAGGCCTTCCGTGGCGGGTTGCCTGCGCTTCTTCAGGTGTTTCAGCTGCATGAACAGCAGCTCATACGTGGAGCGGATGTGAAATTTCATGAGGTTGCCGGCTTTTTCGTCATTGCGGTTTTCCAGGGCCGCCACCACCCGGGCGTGCTGTTCCG
>JBFLKI010000321.1:0-2948 GCA_040883135.1 Desulfotignum sp.
ATTTAGAATCCATGCCGATTTTGTACGGTTATTTTCCAGCCATGGCGAGCGGGCTGCTGCTCACCTTGAGCTTCCCGGACGCTCATCTATACTGGCTGGGGTTCCTGGCCCTGGCGCCCCTTATCGTCTCTCTGGATACCCTGACGGTCCGGCAGGGATGGATGGCCGGATTTGCCGCTGGATTCATTCATTTCATCACCCTGATCTACTGGATTGTTCCCACCTTGTGCACCTTCGGGGGATTGCATCCCATACCGGCGGTGGCCGCACTGATACTGCTGTGCCTGTACCTGGCTGTTTATCCGGCCCTGTTCGCATTTGGCCTCAAAAAAATCGCTCCCTCGCCGGTACTGATGCCGCTGGCCGCCGCCTGCCTCTGGGTCGGGCTGGAATGGGTGCGGGCCCATCTCTTCACCGGGTTCCCCTGGGGCATTCTGGGATACAGCCAGGCCGGCAACCCATGGCTGGTTCAAATCGCGGATATCACCGGCGTGTCCGGTGTCTCATTTGTTCTGGTTTTATGCAGCGCCCTGGCTGCCATGGGGTGGCGACTAGTCATGAACCGCCGGCAAACCGGACCTTCTGTGTCAGTGACCCCGGTGTGTATCAGCGCCGGGTACACCCTGATGCTTCTGGCTGCCGTCTACGGGTATGGGGTCTGTCGAATTCCGCAAATGGAAAAACAGATGGCTCAAGCCCCGGACACCCGCCTGGCCATCATCCAGGGAAATATTGCGCAGGACATGAAATGGAATATGACCTTCCGCAGAAACACCATTGAAAAATATGGCAGCCTCTCCCTGGATGCGGCCCGGTTTCAACCGGACCTGATCATCTGGCCGGAAACTGCGCTGCCCTTTTATTACGGACATGACACAACGCTTTCCCATCAGGTGGACCACTATATCCGAAAGGCCCGGACCCATTTTCTGATCGGCACCCCGGCAGTGGACACCTCCCATGACCCGGTCAGGTATTATAACCGGGTCATGATGCTCGACCCGCTGGCTCTTCCTACAGGGTCCTATGACAAAACCCATCTGGTGCCCTTTGGTGAATACGTACCGTTTCAGGACCTTTTGTTCTTCATTGAAAAACTCACCGCTGAAGCGGGCAATTTTTCCAGAGGGACACCGGCATTTACCCCCCTGGCATTCACAAATCACCACACCGGGGTGTTGATCTGTTTTGAAATCCTGTTTCCGGATATTTCCCGGCGGTTTGTCAACAACGGGGCCGATCTTCTCACCACCGTGACCAACGATGCCTGGTTCGGGCACACCTCTGCGGCGGCCCAGCACTTTGCCATCGCAGTGTTCAGGGCCGTAGAAAACCGCCGGAGCGTCGCCCGGGCCGCCAACACCGGTATATCCGGATTCATCGATCCTGCAGGCCGGGTATCGGATGCCACCAATTTGTTCTCCGATGCCGTGATTGTCCGATCCATGCCGGCCCTCACCGATATCTCGTTCTATACCCGGTATGGAGATTTGTTCACCTGTATCTGTCTTATTGCATTGAGCATGGGTTTTGTGGTAAAAATCAGGCAACATTTCAAAAGGAGGCATCACTCATGAACACTGATTTAAAACAAACCCTGTCCTCATTGACCACCAAAACCGACCGTCTCAAGGAGTATCTTTGACCTGCCGGTCAAGGAAAAACGCTTACGGGAACTTGAATTTATCAGCGCACGGCCTGATTTCTGGGATGACCCGGAAAAAGCCACCGCCATGCTCAAGGAACAGACCCAGCTGTCCGACCTGATCGATCAGTGCCACACCCTTTGCAGCGAAATTGAAGATGCCCGGGTTCTTCTGGAAATGGCCCACGAAGAAGCGGACAAGGAGGCGGAAGCGGATGTGGCCAGGCAGCTGGATCAGATTAAAGAAAAAATCCGGCAGTTTTCCCTGGACATCACCCTGGACCACGAAGACGATGCCAGAGACGCGCTGGTATCCATCAATGCCGGAGCCGGGGGCACCGATTCCCAGGACTGGGCCGAGATGCTGTTTCGCATGTATTCCCGGTGGATCGACAAAAAAGGGTATAAAATGATCCTCATCGACCTGCAGCCCGGGGATGAGGCCGGCATCAAAGGGGTCACCTTCAAGGTGGCCGGAAAGAACTGTTTCGGATTCATGAAAGTGGAATCCGGTGTGCACCGGCTGGTGCGCATCTCCCCGTTCAATGCCGGAGGCAAACGCCACACCTCGTTTGCTTCGGTGTTCGTGTATCCGGACATCAAAGACGATATTCAGATCGATATTGAAGACAAGGATCTGCGCATCGATGTGTTCCGGGCATCTGGGGCCGGGGGCCAGCACGTGAACAAGACCAGTTCGGCGGTGCGCATTACCCATCTGCCCACCGGCACCGTGGTCCAGTGCCAGCAGGAATCCTCCCAGCACCGGAACAAGGAGATCGCCATGAAGGTGCTCAAATCCCGGCTCTACCAGCTGGAAAAACAGAAACAGGACCAGAAGATGCAGTCCCTGCATGACGGCAAGGACGAGATCGCCTGGGGCAGCCAGATCCGATCTTATGTGCTGCACCCCTACCGCATGGTCAAGGACCACCGCACCGACCACGAGATCGGGGATGTGGACCGGGTCCTGGACGGAGACCTGGATGAATTGATTGAGGGAGTTTTGATGTCCTGATCATGGACCCCATGGCCATTATAGACAAATATTATCCACCGGGATCCGAACTGCACCGCATCCTGGTGGATCACAGCCGGCAGGTGGCTGAAAAAAGCCTGGAAATTGCCGCCAACCTCAATGATCCAGACCTGGACATAGTGTTTATCGAACAGGCGGCCATGCTTCACGACATCGGCATCTTTCTGACCGCATCCCGCAGCATTGGCTGTAAAGGGGACGCCCCGTATATCTGCCACGGAATTCTTGGCAGAGACCTTCTGGACAAAGAGGGACTGAACCCGG
>JBFLKI010000322.1:0-10396 GCA_040883135.1 Desulfotignum sp.
CAGACCGATGACATCTCCCACATGAGCCCGTACCTGCATTTCGGCCAGATTTCCCCATTATACCTGGCCCTGGCCGTCATGAATGCGGCCCCGTCCCTTTCAGATGCCAAAGACGCATTTCTGGAGCAGCTGATCATCCGGCGGGAGCTGGCGTTTAATTTTGTGTATTACACCACCAATTATGATTCTTTTGACGTGATTCCCGGGTGGGCCCAAAAGACCCTGGCCGATCATGAAACCGATCCCAGGGAATATATCTATTCCGAACAGGAGCTGGCGGATGCCGCCACCCATGACCCATACTGGAACGCGGCCATGGAAGAGATGACCAGCACCGGTTTTATGCACAACTACATGCGCATGTACTGGGGCAAGAAAATCCTGGAATGGTCGCCTTCCCCGAAACAGGCGTACGAAACCACCCTGGCGTTGAACAACCGCTATTTTCTGGATGGCCGGGACCCCAACTCCTATACCGGTGTGGCCTGGCTGTACGGAATCCATGACCGGGGCTGGGCTGAGCGGCCTGTTTTCGGCAAGGTCCGGTATATGGCGGCATCCGGCCTGGAGCGAAAATGTGATATCCATGCCTATGTGGACAAGGTCAAACAGCGCTGCGCTGCAGTTAAATCCCAAAATTCATATGATTTTTTGAATTAGCTTGTCAGTGTCGATTATTTCAACTAATTTAGTCTGGAAACCCCAGACATGGTCCAGTCCTGGGACAATCAAAAAGAATTAAAAGGTGACATTGTGGAAGTCAAAATGGCAGATCTGCCCGGCGTGGGCAAAAAAATCTCATTTGAGACCGCCGAAAAACAAAAGATCGTGGTCATTGTCCATCATTCCGGCAAACGGGATCTGTATTTTTTTCAGGACACGGATGAAGATGAGGCAGATTATTTTCTGTCGTTGACTGCTGAGGAAACCCGGGAACTGGGGGCCCAGCTGCTGGGAGCCACATACCAGCCCGTGGACGATGAAAAAATGGAGATCTTCCAGAAACAGCTGGTCATGGAATGGATCAAGCTGACCCCGGAATCCCCGTTCGTGGATAAACATATTTCAGAATCCCGCATCCGCAGCCATACCGGGGCCTCCATCATTGCGGTGATGCACGGCGATGACATGACCGTGAGCCCGGATATCAACTTTGTGCTCAAGGCCGGAGACACGGTCATGGCAGCGGGGAAAAGAGATCAGATCCGTCGATTTGAAATCATGGCAAACGGGGAAAAAGACCAGGGAGATGAATGATGGGGGAGGCCCATTTCCCTGTTCTGATCATTGCCGGAGGCATTTTCATCCTGCTGTTTGCCGTGGGATTTATCGGCATGAAAATCCGGATTCCCGGGGTGGTGCTGTATATTCTTCTGGGCATCGGCTTAGGCGGACCCTTTTCCGGCAATCATCTGCTTTACCTGGCCGGGGAGGTGGGTATTGTTCTGCTGTTTTTCATGCTTGGAATGGAATTTCCGGCCAGCCGCCTGGCTGGTATCGCTAAAAAAGTGGCCCCTGCCGGGACCCTGGATCTGGCGCTCAATCTTTTTGTCACCATGGGAATCTGCGTGATTTTCGGCCTGGACTGGATCACGTCCTTTCTCATGGGCGGGGTGGTGTATACCACATCCTCTTCCATCACCGCCAAAATCCTGGAAACCTCCAAACGCATGGCCAATCCGGAAGCGGAATTCATGCTGGCCCTGCTGATATTTGAAGATATTGCCGCTCCCATGGCAGTGGCGATTCTGGTGGGGTTGACTGCCGGATCCGCCCTGACCGCAATGACCTTTGGGGTGATCATCGCAAAAATCGTCTTTCTCATCATCGGTGCCGTGATCATCGGACATCTTATCTTCAGCCGTTTAGGCAGGTTTGTGGACCGGTACATAACCCATGACACATTTGTTCTTCTCGTGGTAGGTATCGCTCTGGCCTACGGCGGCCTGGCATTGATGCTGAATCTGTCCGAAGTTCTCGGGGCGTTTCTGGCCGGGATTATACTGGCAGAAGTGCGGCGGACCGACAAAATGGAACATACCATTTTGCCGATCCGGGACCTGTTTCTGCCCCTGTTCTTTTTTTATTTCGGCACCACCATCACGTTCGGCGGCGGTGTTCCCATGGTCCCGCTGCTGCTGGTTCTTCTGACATGGTCCATTGCGGGCAAAATCATCACCGGGTATGTTGGTGCCAGGCTTTACGGCTTGTCAAAAAAAGTGGCCCTGCGGGCCGGGTTGTCCTTTACTTCGCGGGGCGAATTTTCCGTGATCATCGCTGCCATGGCCGCCGACACCATCCGGGTCCTGAGCGGTGTCTTCATCCTGTCTTCGGCCATGATCGGCATCCTGCTTTTTGAACTGGCGCCGAGAATCACCAAAGCCCTGTTTCCCAATAAAGAACGCCCGGCCAAATACAAGGTGCCGGGCAGCAACTGAACCATAAAAAAAAAGGCGCACCTGTTTGGCAACCAGGTGCGCCTTTTTATATCAACCTGTTATGAAAAACTTATTTTCTTTCCACGATCAGGGCCATGCCCTGCCCGCCGCCGATGCACAGGGTGGCCAGGCCGTATCTGACGTCCCGCTCGGCCATTTCATACAGCAGCTTGGTTAAAATGGCCCCGCCGCTGGCAGACACCGGATGCCCCAACGCGATGGCACCGCCGTTGACGTTGACCTTGTCCATGTCCATGTCCAGTTCCCGGATGCAGGCCAGGGCCTGGGAAGCGAACGCTTCATTGAGCTCGATCAGATCGATGTCCTTCATGGTCAGGCCGGCTTTTTCCAATGCCATGCGGGTGGCCGGGATGGGGCCGATGCCCATGAGGGCAGGATCCACACCGGCGGAGGCATAGGACACAATAGAGGCCAGGGGGTTGATACCCAGTTTATCTGCCTTGTCCTTTGCCATGACCACCAGCGCGGATGCGCCGTCGTTCATGCCGCTGGAGCTGCCTGCCGTGACCGTGCCCCCTTTTCTGAAGGCAGGCTTGAGTTTCTGCAGAGACTCAATGGTGGTCCCGAACCGGGGATGCTCGTCCGTATCAAAAATCTTGGGATCGCCTTTCCGCTGGGGAATCTCCACCGGAACGATCTGATCCTTGAACTTGCCCGCCTTGATGGCTTTTTCCGCCAGCTGCTGGCTTCTGAGTCCGAATGCATCCTGATCTTCCCTGGACACATCATACTTTTCCGCCACATTTTCAGCAGTCTCCCCCATGGTATTGCCGCTCAAGGGATCAAACAGGATCAGCTGATCCTGGAGCTGACCATGGCCCAGACGGTACCCCCACCGGGCCTTCTTGAGCATGAACGTCGCATTGCTCATACTTTCCATGCCGCCGGCCACAATAATGTCCGCATCACCGGATTTGATCACCTGGGCCGCCAGAGTCGTGGCTTTGATACTGCCGGCACACGCCTTGGAAATGGTGAACTGGGGTTTTTCCTGGGGAATGCCGGCCTTCACCGCCACCACCCGGGCCGAGTTGATGGGCAGGTCTCCGGTACGGTAACCGGATGCATAGATCACCTCATCGATCTGATCCCCGGTCAGCCCGGCCCGCTTGATGACTTCCTTGATGGGAATGGGGCCGAAATCAATATCGCTTAACGGGGCCAGAGACCCGCCGAATTTGCCGATTGCCGTTCTGCACGCACTTGCGATCACTACTTCTCTCATTGAACCCTCCTGGGAATTGTTTATATTGCCACACCCTTTTATAGCTTTGATATAGCTGTAATATAAATACACAGCCCTGTCAATATAAAAACTGCAAGTGATGGGATCAGACCGGCGTTGTTGTCGTTATTGTCACAAATAATATTACAATAACGCAGGTCTGATCCCACTATCTCCTATCTATGAACGGGAATCCAGGATCTCCAACACCTGCCGGCACATGTCCTCAGCCCTGTCCTTTAGCGCCTCCGCCTTTTCCAGAGTCTCTTTTTTATAGGTGTCATCAATGATATCCGCCATGTTGATGACCACGTTCTTGTAAGCCCCCCAGATACCCATCTCAAGAGCCCTTGCCCCCACTTCCACATCGGATTTTGACGCGATATTGCCGTATGTCGCCACCTGGGCCAGCGCATCCCAGGCCGCATCTGCGGTGGTCATCACGGACAAAGGGGTATCGATGGCTTTTTTCAGTCCCTGCTGCAGCTGCTCCGTACGATAGGCCCGGTCCGCATCGGTGTCTTTCGGCAGGCCCAATGCGGCCACATAATCGTTGAACGCATGGGTATCCGCGTCGATCATGGGGATCAGGGCATGAGCCGCCTGGTGCAGCGGAGGAATCAGTTCGCGCATCTTGGCATCCACATCCTCGAATTTTCTCACCCCCAGGGTCAGCTTGGCCACCATGGACCCCAGGCCAGCCCCCATGGCGGCAATAGCCGCAGACACCGACCCCCCGCCCGGCGCCGAACTGCGGGACGCCACCTCTTTGATGAACTGCCGGGTGGTCAGACCGGCCAGGGGTTCGTTTGGATCTTCGGCAATGATATATTCGATGATCTTCTCTTTGGGGTTGAACGGGGCCACGGAATTCAATCCCAGGCGCTCCACGGCCAGGCGCACCTTCTGGTCCTCGTCCAGGACAAACAGGTTTTCCTTTTCAATATAATACTCGGCCGCCGAAAGAATGGCTTCCAGCGGCACCACGCCGACGATTTCCGATCCCGTCACCGCCACATTCAGCTGGGCCGCCTCTTTTTTTACCTCCTCAAACAGGATGTGCGGCGGGGTGACCCGGTAATTGTTCAGGTTCACCGTGACCTGGGCCAGGTTGTAGTCATCCACGTACCAGCCCATGCCTTTGACCTCCCTGAGCCGCCCGGGTTCGTCCGGTCCCCTGCCCGCTTCCCGCAGGTTCAGCGCAATACGGTGTGCCTGGTTGGGGGTGGACAGCAGGTTGACATTGTAGGCGATCAGAAAAAACCGGGCCCCGGTGACCGTGGCCCCCCACTCGGGAATGAATTCGGCAGGCCCGAAATCCGGTTTCCATTCCGGCTTCACGATCCGGTCCTTGACAGCCTCGTACTGGCCTTCCCGGATCTGGGGCAGTTTTCTGCGGTAATCCTGCGTGGCCGAGGCTTCATACAGGTACACCGGAATGCCCAGTTCGTCCGCAGCCCGCCGGCCGAATTTCTTTGACAGTGCCACACACTCGTCCATGGTCACGTTGGCCACCGGAATAAACGGGCATACATCCAGCGCGCCCATGCGGTGATGCTCCCCTTTGTGAGTGCGCATGTCGATCTTTTCCCGGGCCACCCGGGCCCCGGCCAGAGCCCCTGCCACCACGGCATCCGGCTCCCCCACAAACGTGTACACGGTCCGGTTGGTGGACCGCCCCGGATCCACATCCAGCAATGTGCACCCGGGTGTATTTTGAATGGCGCCGGCAATGGCGTCAATGGTCTCTTTGTTGCGGCCTTCGGAAAAATTGGGCACGCATTCGACAATCTTTTTCATGACACAGCCTTCCTTTCTCGTTCTCTCACGGTTTTACATATCCATAACTTTTGAAACATGTACCACAGATCAAACAACTTGTATATACAGGTATACATATTTTCTGGACAACACGGGCGGATCAAATTTGAACGGACGGAAACCGGGCGGTGTCGGTATGGGGATAGAACTTGGCGCCGGAAAACAGATTCATGAACTGCTGATTCACGTTCAGTTCGATGTAGGTGATGGTCTCCCGGATGGCCATGACCCGGTCGAATGCGTCCGGATCGGTCAACACCTGTTCAGCGCCTTTCAAGGAGGTGTTGCCCAGCACCTGGAACCGGTCTGTGGGAATATCGGGCAGCATGCCGATGGTGATGGCGGAGGTCGGATTGATGAACGAGCCGAAGGTGCCGGCCACGTAAAACCGATCCAGGTCGGAAAACGACAGTCCGGCGGTCTGGGACACGATCACTTCTAAAATGGTGTACATGGCGGCCTTGGCACTGGTCAAAGAATTCAGGTCCACCTGGGAGAGGCGGATGGGCCGGCCGGTTCCGGAATCGGATGCAGACACCAGGTCAAAGGCGGGAATACCGTCTTCATCTGCCAGGCGTTCCCCACAGGCTTCGGGCACCAGCTTTCCCCGGATATCGATGCGGCCGGTTACAAACAGGGCCGCCGCCAGATCGATCATGCCGGACCCGCAGATGCCCGCGGCCGGTTCATCATCGATGGTGTGAATGACCAGATCGCCGGTCTCCGGATCCACTGCCACCCGGTCGATCACGCCTGGTTTCGCAGTCATGCCCATCTGGCTGACCCCGCTTTCCAGGGCCGGCCCGGCGGCCCCGGCACAGGCCATGAGCCAGTCTTTGTTTCCCAGAACGATTTCCGCGTTGGTGCCGACATCCACCATGATGCAGGGGTCTTCCTTCTGATCCAGATCCGCGGCCAGGATCCCTGCCAGCAGATCCCCGCCGAAGTAGGACCCGATATTGGGAAATACAAACACCCGGCCTCTGGGGTGAATATCCAGCCCCAGGGGGGCGGCATCCAGAAGATCCGGGATATTGGTGCAGGGAATATAGGGTTCCTGGATGATCCCGAACGCGGGCAGGCCTAAAAACAGATGGGTCATGGCGGTGTTGCCGGCGCCGGCCACCAGAAACACCCGGTCCGGGGGCATCTGGCTCTCGCGGCACAGCTGCGCCAGATGATCGTTCAGTGCGGCCACCGCCAGATTCTGAAGTTCTTCCCGGCCCGCCGGCGTTCTTGCGTGGTGAATCCGGGTGAGCACATCCGGGCCGATGTCTGCCTGGGGATTGTCAAATCCGGTTTCCCCCAGTTTTTTCCCGGTTTGCAGATCCATCAGCGAGATCACCATGCGGGTGGTGCCGATGTCCACGGCCGCTCCCAGCACCGGGGAAAAATCTTCGGGATCCAGCAGATCTATCACCACAAAGGACCGGCGGTCCTTGAACAGCACCACTTTTGCCCGCCAGCCCCACGCCCGCAACCGTCCGGGCAGATCCGTTGTCAGCGGCCAGGGAACATGCACATACCCGGTTTTCAGTGCCTGTTTCAACGCCTGTTCCAGGCGCTGGACATCGCCGGTGTTGTTGCCCAGGGCCGGCGGGATCAGCTCAATGGTGCGGACATATCCCAAACCGCTCATTTACGAAGGCTTTCCAGCTTTGCCTTGATCTTGGGAAAATAATTGAGTTCCGTGTGCGGCAGAAACAGGGCCCCCATGTAGTGATCCATGTAAGACGACGTAGAGGCCAGCTCAAAATTGGTCATCATGTTCACCACCTGGGTCACCTGCTGGCGCAAAGAATTGGTCAGGCAGTTGATGCGGCATCCCAGAAGGGATCCGTTGCCCAGATACGTGACCTTGTCCGGCTCGATTTCTGGCAGCAGCCCGATGGTGATGGCCGATGCCAGGTCCACATAAGACCCGAACCCGCCGGCCAGGATGATCCGCTCGATGTCGTTCACCTTGAGCCCGATCTCGTCCAGCAGCGTCAGGGCCGCAGAATACATGGCACCCTTGGCCCGGATCAGATTGTCCAGGTCCGGCTCGGTAATGGTGATGTCGCGTTCGATCTGGGTGTCTTTTTCAAACACCAGCACATACTCCCAGATATCGTTGGTCTGGCGGATCCGGGGGGTTTCCAGTTCCTGATTGAATTTTCCCCGGGAATCGATGATCCCGGTCTCCAGCAGTCTCGCCGCCAGGGTGATGAGCCCGGACCCGCAGATCCCCTTGGGTTTGACATTGCCCACGGTGATGATCATGGGCTCATAGGTGCCCGGATTGATGGACACGTCCTCGATGGCGCCTTTGGCGGCCCGCATGCCGAACTTGACCCCGCCGCCCTCGAACGCCGGACCGGCCGAAGCGGCCGTACACACCATCCAGTCCTGGTGGCCGATGGCGATCTCCGCATTGGTACCGATATCCATGTACAGGGTCAGTTCCGGAGACCGGTACATGCCCGAAGCCATGATCCCGGAAATGATATCCCCCCCCACATAGGAAGACACGCCCGGATAGACCAGGGCCGTGGTATAGTCTGCCAGGTCCAGGCCGATTTCCGTGGCATGAAACGGCGGATACAGAATCGAAGCCGGCACATAGGGATCTCTCCGGATATAGGATGGATTGATGTTGAGCAGCAGCTGGGTCATGGTGGAGTTGCCGGCCAGCGTGATGGTGGATACCTCGTGTTTTTCAATACCGGCTTTCTTGATGATCCCTTTGATAATCTTGTTGATGGTTTCGACCACCTTGTTGTGCAGGGTTTTAAGGCCGTCGCCTTTTTCCGCGTACATGATCCGGGAAATCACATCCTCGCCATAGCTGATCTGGGCATTGAATTCTCCCTGCTGGGCCAGGGTCTCGCCGGTATGCAGATCCAGGACCTGGCCGAACACGGTGGTGGTGCCCACATCCACGGCAATGGCAAAATTCCTGTCCGTGGTGTCCCCGGGCTCGATATTGATGATCTCGTTTTTGCCGTCCGCCCGCACGGGGCGTAAAATGGTGGCCGTAATCTTGAAATTTTCCTGCCGGATGATGTCCGGCACCCGGCGGATCAGGCTCAGGTCCATGGCCAGTCGGTGTTCATCATGGTGAATCCGCAGATAATGCATGATTCTGGCCACATCGGCCCGGTTGTCCCCTTCGATTGCCGGATCCATTTCCAGATAAATCTTTTCCACCGGTGGGATAAACAGTCCGTCCTGTTTGAGGTCTTCCATATCAACGGTCATGGCCCTGGCCGTATGCCGGTCCATGGTCTGATTGAGACGGCTGGTCTCCACTTCCGATTCCACGGGAATGCGCACGGTGATATCTGATGCCACCTTGGCCAGGCAGGCCAGGCGGTATCCCTTTTCCCTGTCCTGCTCCGAGAGTTTTTCCGAAATGCCGCCGGACACCTCTCCGGCCTCGATGAGCACGCGGCACTTTCCGCACACCCCTTCCCCGCCGCAGGAGGCATTGATATGGACCCCGGCCTCCATGGCTGCCCGGATCAGGCTTTGATTATCTGGCACAGTGATTTTTATATGATGCGGTAAAAACTCGATCGTATGGGTCATAACAGGGATCTCCCTTAGATGGTTGTCTGTTCATCCATATGAAACAGCGGCCGCAAAGCAACCCACTGGATGGTCTTGATCGGAATCGATTATACCTGCAACCGGATCATTTGCCAAGGAACAAACCCAAAATGGCATTGAATTTTGGACGAGTTTATGAAATGATGCCGTCATCAATAATCGGCAATGAACGGTCATCAAAAGGGGATACCTATGAAGACGGTGGATGTATCAAAACTACGGGAAATATTTGGTGAAAAAAACATTAAAACAGACCCATCTGATCTGTATTCGTTCGGATCGGATTCCTCGGTTCACCATGCTATGCCCTGGGCGGTTGTCAGGCCGGACAACACCGAACAGGTCCAGAAACTGATGGTGTATGCCAACGAGGCTTTGATTCCAGTCATTCCCCGGGGCGGGGGATCGGGCATGTGCGGTCAGACAGTGCCCATCCACGGCGGCATCGTCCTGGACATGAAGCACATGAACCGGATTCTGGAGATCAACCTGCCCGATGTCTACTGCCGGGTGGAACCCGGCGTGGTGGACGATGATCTGAACCTGGCCCTCAAATCCCACGGCATGTTTTATCCCCCGACCCCGGCATCTTCACGCATTGCCACCATCGGCGGAGAGATCGCCAACAACGCCTCAGGGGTTCGATCCGTGAAATACGGGGCCACAAGGGACGCGGTCTTAGGCATGAAAGTGGTACTGCCCACCGGCGAACTGGTGACCCTGGGGGCCCATACCCGGGTGGAAGCCACAGGATATCAACTGCACAAGCTCATGGTGGGATCCGAAGGCACCCTGGGCATTGTGGTGGAAGCCACGCTCAATTTTGTTCCCATCCCGGAATACCGGTGCATGGGCATTGCCAATTTCGACCACCTGGCTGATGCCGGAGCCGCCATCGGAGACATCATGTCTTCCGGGGCCATTCCCTCCATGCTGGAGCTGGTTGATTCCGTGGCCATCAAGGCGGTGAACAAGACCATGAACCTGGGCCTCAAGGAGGTGGCCGCCTCCCTGATTTTTGAAGCGGACGGCATGGTCAAGGAAGCGGTGGATTATGAGATCAACAAGATGAAAGAGATCTGCAAGAAACACCGCGGCAGCGACATCAAGACCAGCTATGACCCGTAAGAACGGGCGAAGATTTTCATGGGCCGCAAGAAACTGTTCCCGGCCCTGTCCAAATATGATGACAGCCTGTCCTCAACATCGCTTGCCGATGACATGGCCGTTCCCTATTCCAAAATGGCGGAAATGGCCGGAAAAATTCACGAGGTGGCGAAAAAAAACAACATCATCATGA
>JBFLKI010000059.1:0-14474 GCA_040883135.1 Desulfotignum sp.
GCATCCACCGGTCTGAGTTTGACATGGGCTTCCATGAAAAACCCTTCCGGATTGCGCTGGGCCTTGATGATATGGGACAATTCCTTTGTATCCGCGGCCGTGACCCCGGCGGACAGGGCCACCAGGTCCGCCTCCGCCTCGATGTACTGTCCCAGCACATGATCCATGAACGTGACGGTGAGTCCGCCGTCGGCCGATTTTTCCACCTTTGGCGGATCATCTTTGCTGAACCGGGAAAAAATCACCCCCATGTTCCGTGCTTTGGTGTAAAACTCCTCCAGCATGGCATAGGTTCTCATATCCCGGTACAACACGAACACGTCGGTGTCCGGGCTTTGTTCCTTGATGGCGATGGCGTTTTTCACCGCGTTCTGGCAGCAGATCCGGGAACAGTTGGGATTGTCTTCGTTCCGGGATCCCACGCACTGGATCATGATGACCCGGTCCGGATTTCCCAGCGTGTTTTCCGCCAGCCGGTCCGACAGGTCCAGCTGGGTCACCACGGCATCGCTGTCGTTGTACAGGTATTCCGTGGGCTGATATTCGGTGGCACCCGTGGCCACGATCATCACCCCGTGGTCGATCTTTTTCTGCTTCATGTCCGGGCCCACCAGGACCTCGGTCTTGAAATTGCCTTTGTATCCCCCGAACTCCACCACCAGAGCCTGCTTGAGCACGTCGATGTGCTCATGGGTTTCCACGGCATCGGCCAGTTCCTTGACAAAGGCCTGAATGTCGTCGCCCTCGATGGTATGGTGCAGCCGCTTTCCAAGGCCTCCCAGGGTGTCTTCCTTCTCCAGCAGCGTCACATGGAACCCCTGATCCGCCAATGCCTTGGCCGAGGTCATGCCGGCAATGCCGCCGCCGATGACCAGTGCCTTGTCAATGATCGAGATTTTCTTGTCATGCAGGGGTCCCAGGGTGCTGACCCGGGCTACGGCCATGCGGATCAGGTCCTTGGCCTTGGCCGTGGCTTTTTCAGGCTCATGAAAATGCATCCAGGAATCCTGGTTCCGGATATTGGCCATCTCAAACAGGTATTTGTTGAGGCCCGCTTCCTCCAGGGTGTCCATGAAGATCCCTTCATGGGTCTTGGGGGTACAGGAGGCCACCACCACCCGGTTGAGCCGGTGTTCGTCGATGAGTTCCTTGATGGACACCTGGGAGTCCTGGGAACAGGTGAACAGGTTTTCACCGGTATACACCACATTGGGCAGATTTGCCGCATAGGCCGACACATCCTCCACGTCGATCACCCCGGCGATGTTGATGCCGCACTTGCACACAAACACCCCCACCCGGGGCTCTTCACCCAGCACATCCCGCTGCGTCGGCAAGGTCAAGGTTTTGGTCAGGGTGTGCCGGGCCGGGGCCAGATGCCGGCCGGCGGCACAGGCCGCGCCCGAGGCTTCGGTCACTGAAGAAGGGATGTCCTTGGGCCCCTGAAACGTCCCGGACACATATACACCGGGCCGGCTGGTCTCCAGGGGATTGAAGGTCGAGGTTTTCACGAAATTGTACGGATCGAGCGCCACGCCGATGCGTTGTGCCAGTTCCGCGCTTTCTTTGGGGATGGTCAGGCCCACGGAGAGGATCACCATGTCAAACACCTCTTCCTGCATTCTGCCCTGTTCATCCGCGTATTTCAGAATCAGATTGTCGGTTCCCGGCTCTTCGATCACGGAATGAATCCGGGATTTCACGAAGCGCACCCCTTCCTGTTCCGCCGCTCTATTATAGTATTTCTCATAATCCTTGCCGAATGTCCGCATGTCCATATTGAATATGGCGGCATCCAGCTCTTTTTCGGAATGCTCCTTGGCGATCATGGCATCCTTGATGGCATACATGCAGCACACCGACGAACAGTAGCCGTTGCCGCACCGGTTGGTGTCCCGGGAGCCGATGCACTGGAGCCAGGCGATCTTTTCCGGTTCCTTCCCGTCGGAAGGCCGCACCAGATGTCCCATGGTGGGACCACCGGCGGACAGAATCCGTTCAAATTCCAGAGAGGTCATCACATTCTGAGACCGCCGGTACATATAGGTATCATCCAGATCGGTGGGATCAAAGGTGGTCGCACCGGTGGTCATGATCACCGATCCCACCCGGACATCCCTGATTTTGGCTGTCTGGGTATGATCCACCGCTTCCGCCAGGCAGACCTCCACGCACTGGTAGCATTCGGAACAGATCCCGCAGGACAGGCACCGGGCCGCTTCCCGGTCGATGAGTTCTTTGGCCAGGGCCTGGGTGACCTCTTTGAAGTTGCCTTCCCGCTGGGCCACCGGCAGTTTTTCCGCCTGCACCCTCGGAATATTGGGCACATCCGTGATTTCCGGTTTCTCATAATCCCAGGATTTTTCCCGGTCTTCGGCGAGATCCAGGCCGTTGATGAACCGGTGAATGCTTTCCGCGGCGGTCTTGCCGGAAGCCACCGCATCCACCACGGACTTGGGACCGTAATACGCGTCCCCGCCGGCAAACACCCAGTCAATGGGCGTCTGCAAGGTGACCGGGTCCGCCTCATATCCGCCGGGCCGGGTCAGTGAGATGCCCTGATCCTTGGCAAACCCGGTTTCCCCCATCTGGCCGATGGCCACAATCACATTGTCCACCTCATAGGAGGTGAGCTGGCAGTCGTCATACTGGGGATTGAAGCGTCCGTCTTCGTCAAACACGGAAGTGCATTCCTGGAAAGAGACTTCGGTCACCCGTCCGTCATCGTTGCCGTAGAACCGCAACGGCCCCTTGCTGTTGATGATGTTGACCTTTTCCTCTATGGCCTCTTCGATCTCGTAATCCCAGGCCGGCATTTCATCGCGTTTTTCCAGACACACCATGGTGACATCCTCGGCGCCCAGGCGCCGGGCCGTCAACGCCACGTCCACGGCCACGTTGCCGCCGCCGATGACAATGGTTTTTCCGGTCAGCTTTTCCGCCTTGCCCAGGGCCGCATCCCTGAGAAATGTCGTCCCCTTGAGAATGCCTTTCAGGTCTTCGCCTTTCACGCCCAAAGCCCTGGACCCGTGCAGGCCCGTCGCCATGAACACGGCGGAAACCCCGTCTTTTTTCAGGCTGTCCAGGGTAATGTCCTTTCCGAATTCCACGCCGGTCTTGATCGTCACCCCTAACGCTTCGATCACGGCGATCTCTTTTTCCAGTTCCGCCTTGGGCAGCCGGTATTCCGGTATTCCCACGGCCATCATGCCGCCCTTGACCGGCAGTTTTTCGTATACCGTGACCTGGTATCCCTGCTGGGCCAGATAATAGGCGGCCGTCAGCCCGGCGGGGCCGGAGCCGATAATGGCGACTTTCTCTTCCCGTTTTTCCTTGATGTCGGGCACCCACGGCGATTCCTGTTCAAAATCCAGGTCCGCCAGGAACCGGTGCAGGTACTGAATGGCCAGGGGCTGGTCTGCATCGCCTCTGGTACATACCGATTCGCACGGGTGATGGCATACCCGGCCGCAGGCGCCGGGGAACGGGTGTTCCTGCTTGAACAGCGTCAACGCCTCGGCATATTTGCCCTGCTGCATCAGGGCGATGAATCCCTGAATGGACACATGGGCCGGGCAGGTGGCCTTACACGGGGCCACCGACCGTTTGGAAATGCCGTAAGCCCCGGGAATGGCCTGTTCATACTGCTTGAAAATGGCCTTGCGGTTGTTCAGGCCCTGGTTATGTTCACTGGATACATCGACCGGGCAGACCTTGGTACATTCGCCGCAGGACGTACACTTGGAAATATCGATATATCGTGGATTTTCCCTGATCCTGGCCGTGAAATTGCCCTGCTCTCCCTCCAGTTCCAGAAGTTCCGTATTCGTCAATAATTCAATGTTCAGATGCCGGCCGACCTCGACCAGTTTGGGTGAAATCACTCACATGGTACAGTCGTTGGTCGGAAATGTCTTGTCCAGCCGGGCCATCATACCGCCGATGGCATATGATTTCTCAACCAGATAGACATAATAGCCGGAATTGGCCAGATCTATAGCGGACTGCATCCCCGCAATCCCGCCACCGAGAACCATGACAGATCCCACAAGGTCACTGCTCGGTGTCACCTTTTGCGTCATCACAAACCTCCTACCTTATAAATAAATATTGCATCGGTCTTACAAACAATTGGTGTCTTTCCCCGCACTTAAGTAAAAAAAAGGGGTTTTTTTGTCAACAGTTATTTACTGGCCAACCTCCAGTTGCCGGCTGCAAATCCATACCAGGACCAGAACCGGCAGCCCCATCAGAAATGTGATCAAAAAAAAGGCCGGATATCCCGCCGCATCCACCATGGTACCTGAATAGCCGCCGAAAATCTTGGGTATCAGGGTCATCAGAGAACTGAACACCGCGTATTGAACCGCTGTAAACCGGATGCTGGTCAGGCTGGACAAAAAAGCGACAAACGCGGCGGACGCAAGGCCCGCCGCCAGATTGTCCGCGGCGATCACCACATACAGGAGAAACAGATTGTGGCCGTGAAACGCCAGAATCATGAACAGCAGATTGGTGGCGGCCGCCAGCAGCGCGCCCAGAAACAGAATCCGGATCACGCCGTACCGGATGGAGAGGAGCCCTCCGGCAAAGCCCCCGGCAATGGTCATGAACAGGCCGAAGGTCTTGACCACACTGGCGATCTGTGATTTTGTAAACCCCAGGTCCTGGTAGAACACATTGGAGATCACCCCCAAAACGATATCGGAAATACGATATAATCCGACAACGGCCAGTATCAACCAGGCGAGGGACAACCGGTAGCGGTTGAAAAAATCCAGAACCGGCGCCACATAACTGTCCGTCACCATTTTCGGGTTGACCATCCGGAAGAACAGCCCAAGCCGGCCCACCAGAACCGCCGCCAGAATGCCCGCCCCCAGGCGGACGCTTTCCACTAAAAATCCGGCCAGTATCGGATTTTTCAACCACTGTCCCAGCTGAAATCCGGGTTCCTGAAGAAAAATTCCCGAGCTGTAGAACACCAGCACAAATACGGCGGCAGCCAGGCTGAACAGGGCCAGACCGGCCAGATAGGTTTTTGAGCCATAGGCATCCGCCGGGTTGTAATCCGAGGCCGGTTCATCAATCACCAGAGCCGTAATCATTCCCACCGCCATCATCCCTGCCATGATCAGATAGGTGGCCTGCCAGGCTTCGAAACGGTACCCGCCCCTGGTGGACCCGAACCCTTCCGCCAGGACCAGGGCACCGGCCCCGGCCACCAGCATGCCCACCCGGTATCCGCCGATATAGGCCGAGGCCATCATGGCCTGCAGGTCCACGGGTGCGGACTCGATCCGGTAGGCATCGATGACGATATCCTGGGTGGCAGAGGAAAATCCCAGCATCACAGCGGCCAGGGCCATGACGGTCAACGGGTGATGTCCGGAAGCCGGATCCGTAAATGCCATCCACACGATCGCTCCGGCGATCCCCGTCTGGGCGGCCAGAATCCAGCTTCTGCGGCGGCCCAGTTTCCGGGTCAGCCAGGGAATGGGCATCTGGTCCACCAGAGGCGCCCACACAAACTTGAACGAATACCCCAATGCGGCCCAGGAGAAAAATGTCACCGCTGACCGCTCGACCCCGGCTTCCCTGAGCCACAGGGACAGGGAGGAAAAAATAAGCAAAATCGGCAATCCTGCGGAAAAACCGAAAAAAAGCATGGTGATCACCCGGGGATGGCAGAATGCCTGGACAGCTGCCGGCCATTTTTTCCGGGGGCGTTTTTCTTCCTGGTTTGAGGATGCCGTATCAGAGGACAATTTCAAAATCGCAGGTCACTCCACAGCAGCGGGTCCGGCTGTTTCTGGAAGAAAAAAAACGATTGCTTTCCGCTACAATGGCATCCATTTCCTGATCCGTGCGGTCCTGATTCAGATGGGTAAGCCCCACCTGCCCGACACCGGCTTTGAAGGCCAGGTCCAGCACATCGGGAATGGCGGAGTGTCCCCAGCCCCTGCGGCAGCGGTACTCATCTTGTGTGTATTCCGCATCATGAAACAGCAGATCCGCATGGCGGACAAATTGTTGATAGGTATCCCTCCCAAGACTCTGAGGATGATCAAACCCCAGCTCGTTATCCGTGAGAAACACAAACGTGCTGCCATTTTCTTTGAACCGGTATCCCAGGCTTCCGGCTGAATGACTGGTGGGGATGGTATCGATCTGCACAGAGCCGATGGTGAAACGATCGTTGAGCCCCGAATCAAAACGGATATCCGCTTCCAGTCCCGAAAGCCTGACCGGAAAAAAAGGCGGTGATATCACCCGGTCCAGAATCTCTTCTGACATCATTGCGCCAATCGGTCTGTTCTGGACAATCAGCTGATTGTTGCTGTGAAGCAGGGGTCTGAAGAACGGAAGCCCCAAAAGGTGATCCCAGTGGCAATGGGTGAACAGCAGATAATACCGGGTGATTTTTTTTTCAAGAAGAAACTTTCCCAGCCGCCGGATGCCGGTTCCGGCATCGACAATCACTGTTTCTCCGGATCCGGCAGTGATCTGAAGGCAGGTGGTATCGCCGCCATAGGTGATATATTGCGGGCCCGACACTGCTATTGATCCCCTGGACCCCCAACATCTAACTATCATGATTCTCCTGCGTCATTTCCTTGGGTCACCAGTCCCTGGCAATTCTTAACATGCCCCATACCATCGTATGAATCCATCAATAAATCAATCTTTTTTTCCCAGCAACCGTTGACAACCCCTGTGTTTTTGCCTAATGAAAGAGTCAGACAGACCTGTGTGATTTACTTGAAAAAATGCTTAGAAAAGGGAACTGAGTCCTATGGCACAACTGATCGCTGACCGCAGAGATGTTGATTTTGTCCTCCATGAACAGATCGGACAGGTGGATCATGAGATCTTTGCTGAATTCAATAAGAAAACTGTGGACCTGATTGTTTCCGAAGCCAGAAACCTGGCCATCAAGGAGATTCTGCCCACATTCAAGGAAGGAGATGAACAGGGCTGCACCCTGGAAAACGGAAAGGTGACCGCACCTGAATCCTTCAAACGGGCCTGGCGTCTTTTCTGTGAAGGCGAGTGGCTGGCCATGTGCGATGACCCGGAAGTGGGGGGCCAGGGCATGCCCCGAACCGTGGGGACGGCGGCCCTGGAATATATGGTGGGGGCCAATTCCGCCTTCATGCTCTATTACGGCATGACCCACGGGGCCGCCAAACTGGTGGAGGCGTTCGGGGATGAGACACAGAAACGGCTGTACCTGGAAAAAATGTTTGCCGGCGTTTGGGGCGGCACCATGCTGCTCACCGAGCCTGAAGCCGGATCCGATGTGGGGGCCTTGACCACCACCGCGGAAAAAAATCCGGACGGCACCTATGCCATCAAAGGGGCCAAGATTTTCATCTCCGCCGGAGAGCATGATCTGTGCGACAACATCATCCACCCGGTGCTCGCCCGGATTCCGGGGGCCCCCGCCGGTACCAGGGGGATTTCCCTGTTTCTGGTTCCCAAATATCTGGTGAACGACGACGGTTCTTTGGGGGATTTCAACAATGTGGTCTGCACCGGCCTGGAAAAGAAAATGGGCATTCACGGCAATGCCACGGCCTCCTTGTCCCTGGGCGACAAAGGGCCCTGCATCGGCACCCTGCTGGGCGAGGAAAACAAAGGCATGCCGGCCATGTTCCAGATGATGAACGAGGCCCGGGCGTTTGTCGGACTTCAGGGATTTGCCGTGGCATCCGCCTCTTACATGTATGCCCTGGAGTATGCCAGAACAAGGATTCAGGGACGGCATCTGACGGCCGGCAAAGACCCGGAAGCCAAAAATGTGCCCATCATCCAGCATCCGGATGTCAAGCGGCAGCTGCTCAACATGAAGGCCTATACCGAGGGCATGCGCTCTCTGCACTACTATTATGCCTGGTGCAATGACGTAGTTCACACCACGGACGATGAACAGCTCAAAGCCGACACCGCGGCCATGGTGGAGGTACTCACCCCCATTGTCAAGGGCTATGTCACGGACAAGGCGCTGGAAGTCTGCTCCCACGGGATCCAGATATACGGCGGATACGGCTACATCCGGGAATATCCGGTGGAACAGCTCATGCGCGATTCCCGGATCTTCATGATCTACGAAGGCACCAACGGGATCCAGGCCATGGACCTTCTGGGTAGAAAACTGTCCATGAACGGCGGGAAAGCGTTTCAGTACTTCATTGACCGCATGAAACAGACCACAGACCAGTTTAAAGACACCGAAGGGGTCCAGGACCTGAGCGCGAAAGTCTCCCATGCCGTGTCCCGCCTGGAAGCGCTGGCAACGGACATCGGGGCCCGGTCCCGGTCGGAGCGGCTGTTGAACGCCTATGCGTTTGCCCACCCGTTTCTGGAGGTGACCGGGGATGTCGCATTCGCTTGGATGCTGTTGTGGCGGGCCGGCATTGCCGCACCCAAACTGGCCGAAAAAGCCGGGACCCTGGACAGAAAAGCCGTGGCGGAAACCGCCGGAAAAAACAAGGATACCGCATTTTATGCCGGCCAGATGGAAACCGCCCGGTTTTTTATTCACACGCTGTTGCCGGCCACGTATGGTAAAATGGATGCGATCCTGGAAGGCGATCCTTGTGTGGAACATATCCAGGATCTGTCTTTTGGATCCAAATAACAGGAGGTTGTCATGTTTGAATATGTCAAGAAAAGTCTGCTCACCGGCGTGGGCATGGCCCTGCGCTCCAAGGCTGAAATCAAGGAACTGGCGGAAGAACTGGCCAAATCCACCCAGATGAGCCAGGCGGAGGCCAAAGACTTTCTGGAAGAATGTCAGCATCGATATGAAGACGCCCGGGTGAAACTGGACCAGCGCATTGAACAGACCGTGGAAAAAATACTCAAACGTCTGGACCTGCCCACGCGGTCCGATATCCGGGCATTGAACACACGAATCGATGATCTGGTGAAAAAAATTGAAACCAGAGAGTGATCCAGACGGTTCATGCTCAGTATCAAAAAAATAGGCACGGTGGGAAAGCGGTACCGGAACCTGATCCGGTACCAGCAGATCATCGGCATCATCCTCAGATATGGGTTCGACAACATCCTGGATGCCCTGAACATTGACCGGTACATTGAATCGGGCCTGAAACTGATTCCGTTTTACCGGCCGCATGAACGGGTGGAAAAACTGTCCCGGAACCAGCGGATCCGCATGGCTTTGGAGGAACTGGGTCCGACATTTGTCAAAATGGGACAGGTCCTGTCTTCAAGGCCGGATCTGATCCCCATAGACCTGATCACCGAACTGACCAAGCTCCAGGATGAGATCCCGGCCTTTGGATTTGACCAGGTCAAAGACACCGTGGCGGCTGAATTCGGCAAACCCCTCCATGAACTGTTCCAGTTCATGGAGGAACAGCCGTTTGCCTGCGCCTCCATTGGTCAAGTGCACCGGGCATCGGTCACAGGTGAGGACCGGCTGGCGGTCAAAATCCAGCGCCCGGGCATCAGAAAAACCATTGAGGCGGATCTGGAGATCATCCATCACCTGGCCGGCATCATGGAAAGAAACATCGAAGAAGTGGCGTTTTACCGGCCCGTAAAGATCGTGGAGGAATTTGCCAAAACCATGGAAAAGGAACTGGACTACACCATCGAAGCCGCCAATATGGAGCGGATGGCCCGCCAGTTTTGCCATGACAAAACCGTGCACATTCCCAAAGTATATTCCGCTGAATCCTCGGAACGGGTCTTGACCATGGAATTCATCGACGGCATCAAGGCCAGTAACATCCATGCCATTGACCTGGCCGGCCTCGACCGGAAACTGATCACCCGGCGGGGGGCGGATTTCATCATGAAACAGGTGTTTGAATACGGGTTTTTCCATGCCGACCCCCACCCGGGAAACATCTTTATTCTGAAAAACAACCGGATCTGCCCGGTGGATTTCGGCATGACCGGCTTTCTGGACCGGGCCACCCGGGAGCTGTTTGTGGACATCATTCATGCGGTTGCCACAAACAATGCCCGACTGGCGTCACGGCTGCTGTGTGAATTGTGCGACCATGAAACCCTGCCGGACATGATTCTGCTGGAAAAAGAGGTGTCTTTGTTTGTTTCGGTTCATCTGACCAAATCTCTCAAAGAGATCAAAACCAGCAAAATGGTCAACCAGCTGATCGGCCTCTGCGTGGCCCACGGCCTGCGGATCCCGCCAGACCTGTTTCTGATGATGAAGGCGTTTGTCGCCATCGAAGATGTGGCCAGAAAACTGGACCAGGATTTCAATATGCTAGGGCATGCCGTGCCGTATGTCAGGACCGCGAAGTACCTGAAGTTCTCTCCGTCAAAAATTGCCCGGGAACTGATGGATATTGCCAGAGAATCCTACAAACTGATTCAGCAGCTGCCGGCAGATACCCTGGAAATACTGCGTCTGGTCCGCCAGGGAAAAATGAAGATCAGCATTGACATTCAAGGACTGGACAAATTGATTGTCCATCAGGATCAGACCAGCAACCGGATCTCTTTTTCCATCATTATTGCGGCCCTGATCCTGGGATCCGCCATAGTGGTCAATACCCAGGTGCCGCCCATTCTGTTCGGGGTATCGGTGATCGGCATCGCCGGGTTTTTGGCTGCAGCCGTCATGGGTATCTGGCTTTTGGTGGCGATCGTCAGAAGCGGCCGTCTATAAATGATCCGGCACACGTGGCTGCCGGGCGGATTAAGTCAACTTTTTAAACAGTTAAGGAGACATTGCCATGAAAATCACAGATCCCCAGGTCATACAAACCGGGGAAAAAAAACTGATCGATGCCGTGCAACACCATCTGGATCTGGAGACTGTCAAAACCATTCTCATGGATCGCATGGCAAAAACCTCGTTTGAATCCAGAGGCGGACAGATCGTTGTCCATGACAATCAGATCGCCTTTCGCCTGGATTTTGACCTTAAATTGAACGGCAGCCTGCTGTTTGACCGGCAAGGCAATTATATCGATGCTTCTTTGGAATCTTCGACTCTATCGAATCCGGAAACATTGGAAAATGACACAAATCGCCTGTCCGACTCTTTGGAAAATGATCTTACCGATCAGGATGATGACGAGAACGAAGCATATTCCGATCTGCTGCCGGATGATGACACCGCCGGGGAGGCCCAAAATTTTTCAGCCGAAGATACCGCCGAAGATACCGAAGTTCCTGGTTCCGATGACGCCTTGGACGATGATATCGATGATATTTTGCAGGAAAGCCGGGACTTCTGGAACCAGAAAAAGGCTCCTGAAAAAACCCCCCCGCTTGCCAAAAAAATTCCGGTAGACGGGGGGTATCTAGTATGACCTGAAGATGTCGGCATCCTTGTCGACATCTTCACAAAAACCATCTGAATCAATACCGGTAATGATCGGATTTGAACGGCCCATTGACAGGGACCCCCAGATAATCCGCCTGTTCCTGGGTTAGCTGGGTCAATTTGACGGACAGATTTTTCAGATGCAGCCGGGCCACTTCCTCATCCAGCTCCTTGGGCAGGGTGTACACTTTTTTCTCCAGTTTTTCAGACGCCAGCTTGATCTGGGCCATGGTCTGGTTGGAAAAACTGTTGCTCATGACAAAACTGGGGTGACCGGTGGCGCATCCCAGGTTCACGAGACGGCCTTCGGCCAGGACGATCACGGAACGGCCGGATTCCAGAACCCACTTGTCCACCTGGGGTTTAATTCTGATGCGTTCAGCCTTGGGGTTATCCGTCAGATATGACATCTCGATCTCATTATCAAAATGCCCGATGTTGCAGATAATGGCCTCATCTTTCATCTGAGCGATGTGTTCGCCTGTGATCACATGATAGTTGCCCGTGGCGGTGACAAACACATCCCCCCGGGGAGCGGCGTCTTCCATGGTCACCACTTCAAAGCCTTCCATGGCGGCCTGCAAAGCGCAGATGGGATCGATTTCCGTGACCAGAACAATGGCGCCGTATCCTTTCATGGAATCGGCACACCCCTTGCCCACGTCTCCATACCCGGCAATAACCACGGTTTTCCCGGCCAGCATCACGTCCGTGGCCCGCTTGATGCCGTCGGCCAGGGATTCCCGGCATCCGTACAGGTTGTCGAACTTGGATTTGGTCACTGAATCGTTGACATTGATGGCCGGAAACAACAGCTCATTTTTAGCGGCCAGATGGTAGAGCCGATGGACGCCGGTGGTGGTTTCCTCGGACACCCCGCGGATCGATGCCGCGATCCGGGACCATTTTTCCGGATCCTGGGCATGGGAGACCCTCAACCGGTCCATGAGACAGCGCTCATCCTGGCTGTGGGTGGGGTTTTCCAGTATGGACGGATCTTTTTCCACCTTCACGCCCTGATGGACAAACAGAGTGGCATCGCCGCCGTCATCCACAATCAGGTCCGGCCCGGAACCGTCCGGCCAGAGCAGGGCCTGTTCCGTGCACCACCAGAACTCTTCCAGGGTTTCGCCCTTCCAGGCGAACACGGCAGCCGATCCTTTTTTGGCAATGGCGGCGGCGGCATGGTCCTGGGTAGAAAAAATGTTGCAGGACGCCCACCGGATATCGGCCCCCAGTTCATACAGGGTGTCAATGAGCATGGCGGTCTGAATGGTCATGTGAAGGCTGCCCATGATTTTCATGCCCTTGAACGGTTTTTGAGGGCCGTATTTTTCCCGGATGGCCATCAGACCCGGCATCTCTTTTTCCGACATTTGCATGTCCAGAATGCCTTCTTCGGCCAGATTGATGTCCTTGACCTTGTATTTCAAAGACAGATCAAGATCGATATAAGATGGGGATTTGGCTTGCTGTAACATATGCTGAACTCCTTGTTTTTGTCTATAAATAAATTGCGATTTTTTACGATGATTGAACCTGTTTTGAAACAAGGGGGCCGGAATCCGGCATGATCCGGATCCTGCGGCACCCCCTGGTCATATAATCAGACTAAATGCCCGCCAGCTCCCGGATCTGGTCGGCTTTATCGGTTCTTTCCCAGTAAAAATCCGGATCATTGCGGCCGAAATGCCCGTACGCGGCTGTCTTGCGGTAAATGGGCCGCAGCAGATCCAGTGTCTGAATAATGGCGGCCGGTCTCAGATCAAACACCTCTTTGACAATGTCCACAGCCTTTGATTCAGGAATTTTGCCCGTGCCCATGAAATCCACCATCAATGAGACCGGCTGGGCCACACCAATGGCATAGGCCACCTGGATTTCGCATTTGTCGGCAATACCGGACGCCACCAGGTTTTTGGCCACATACCGTCCCATGTAGGAAGCGCTTCTGTCCACCTTGGAGGGATCTTTTCCGGAAAAGCATCCGCCCCCGTGGCTGCCCTGCCCCCCATAGGTATCCACGATAATTTTCCGTCCGGTCAGCCCGCAGTCTCCCATGGGACCGCCGATGACGAACCGGCCCGTGGGGTTGACGAAAAACCGGGTGTCCCCGTCCATCATTTCACTGGGGATGATCTTCCGGATCACTTCCTTGATAACGGCATCCTTGAGATCTTCATAGGTCACGTCATTGTTGTGCTGGGTGGAGACCACCACGGCATCCACCCGCTGGGGTTTCCCGTTTTTGTATTCAATGGTCACCTGGGATTTGCCGTCGGGCCGCAGAAAATCCAGAGCCCCGTTTTTCCGGACCTGGGTAAGCCGCTTGGTCAGTTTATGGGCAAACAGAATGGGCATGGGCATGAGCTCTTCGGTTTCATTGGTGGCAAAACCGAACATGATTCCCTGGTCCCCGGCGCCCTGTTCCTTATACAGGCCGGCCCCTTCATCCACCCCCTGGGCGATGTCCACGGACTGCTGATCGATACTGGTGATAACCGAGCAGGTTTTCCAGTCAAATCCCATGGTGGAGGAGTTGTACCCGATTTCCCGGATCGTACTCCGAACCACTTCGGGAATATCCACATAACAGTCTGTGGTAATTTCGCCGGCCACCAGGGCAAGACCGGTGGTCACCAGGGTTTCACAGGCCACCCGGCATTGCTTGTCTTCCGCCATGATGGCATCCAGAATACCGTCTGATATGGCATCTGCCACTTTATCGGGATGTCCTTCCGTGACGGATTCGGATGTGAACAGATAGGATTTGTTTTCTGACATGTTTCGCTCCTTATTTATTTGAGATTTTTGTTTTTCGGTCAATTTTGGACAAAATGTGTCATTGGATTACGCCATAAATATCATATAATTGTGTTATCTATACCCCACCGGAATTCATTTGTCAATACTTATTCAGAAATATATCAATATATGTTCATATTTTGCTAAGAACATAAAAATTGCTTGAATTCTTGGCCGCAATTTTTTATGCTCTGATCAACCATGGAATTTTTTTACGCATCAGAGGAGAAAAATATGACTTCCCAGCCATACAAAAACCGAATTACAGGAATCGGGTCCGCGTTGGTGGATATCCTGATCAATGAAACAGACGATTTTTTAAAACAATTGAACA
>JBFLKI010000323.1:0-4090 GCA_040883135.1 Desulfotignum sp.
CAGAAGATCCAGGAGTTCAACCAGCGGTACCTGGAAACCCGGAACCGCCGCATGGAGCTGGATGCCAAGATCCATGCCTTGAACCAGAACATGGGAAGCCTCAAGGAAGTGGCCAATGTCCGGTCGTTGATCAACAACCCGTTGATCGAAAGTATCTATGCCAAGATCATCGACCTGGAAATCGAGTTGAGCCGGCTGTCCAAAATCTACAAATCCAAGCATCCCCAGATCGTTCAGGCCCAGAGCGAACTGCAGAAAAGCCGGAACAGCCTGGCCCAGGAAATTGCCAAGGAAGTGGAAAACCTCAAGTCCGAACGCGGGGTCCTGCTGGCCCGGGAACAGGCCCTGGAACAAAATATTGCCGAATTCGAGGGAGAAGCCCTGGACACATCCGCCAAGGAACTCCAGTACACCATTCTCCAGCGCAATGTGAATACCAGCAAGAACCTGTATGATCTGATGGTGTCCCGGATCAAGGAATCCAACATCCTGCAGACCGCCAACACCTCCAATATCCGGAAGGTGGAAACGGCCCAGGTGCCGGTGAATCCGGTGTCTCCAAACAAACGGCGAAACCTGCTGTTAAGTGTGGTTTTGGGGTTGTTTCTGGGATGCGGGCTGGCGTTTTTCTTTGAATACATGGACCGGACCGTGAGAACGGATGAGGACATTCAAGAGCATTTCAACCTGCCGGTCCTGTCGGTGATTCCCCTGGCGGATAAATCCGTATCCTATGGAGCAGACTATTGATATTTCGCAAACAAAAGAAAAAGAACCGGGAGACCGACCGGTCCAAACTGCTGACGGAATTTCCGTCCAATTCCCGGTATGCGGAAGCGTACCGGACGTTGAGGACCAATCTATTTTTTTCCGACATGGACAAAGAGATCAAGTCCGTTCTGGTCACCAGTTCCCTTGAAAAAGAAGGAAAAACCACCACCGCCATCAACCTGGCGCATACGGTGGCCCAGACCGACCGGCAGGTGCTGTTGGTGGACTGCGACCTCAGACGTCCCTATCTGACTTCTCTGGTCACGGGACAGGCCGGCTCCGAAACCGGGGTGACCGAACTGGTGACCGAGGTGTTCGGGGTCCATCTGACCAAAGGAACGCTGGACACCTATTCCATCGCGGACCTGATGCTGCTGATCCGGCTTCAGAAACGGTCGGCGCAGCTGGACCTGAAAAACGACACCACCCGGGCGTCCCTGATTTTCGACAAAGGGACCTTGAGGGACATCGAGTGGACCAACCGGCCCCAGTCCAGACACCTGATCCATGCCCTGATCCAGGAAAAACTGCTCACGGAAAAACAGGCCCACCTGGCATTGAGTCACCAGAAAAAGTCCACCCATCATCTGAGCAATATTCTGCATACCATGGGCCTGGTATCCAAAAAAGATCTGGTCCGGGTCCTGTCCGTGCACACCATCGAGGCGATTCGGGCCGTGTGCACCATGGAAACCGGAGAGTACGAGTTTTCGCCTCTGCCCCGGGATCAGCAGGTGTCCGCGATCCAGCCGGACATGGATCTGGAGACGCTGTTCCAGGAATTCCATACGGCCGGCACCGAACTCAAATACTGCCGAACCGCCATTGACCAGGCCATTCTGCCCACGGATGTGGACAATCTGTTTGTGCTGCCTTCGGGCAAAACCCCGCCAAATCCGGCAGAGGTGATGGGTTCCGGACGGATGGCGTTTCTGCTTGAAAACCTGAAATCCCGGTTTGACTTCATTATCCTGGATACCCCGCCGGTGATGCCGGCAACGGATGCCCTGCTCATCGCGCCTCGGACTGACGGGGTCGTGCTGGTGGTCAAGGCCGGCAACACGGACCGGAAAATCATCCATGATGTGATCGAGCAGTTCAACACGGTGAATCAGCCGGTGCTCGGCATCCTGCTCAACCAGGTGGACATGAAAAAAGAAGGGTACTACCGGTACTACCAGAAATACTACACCTCGTATTATGGCAGTAAATAAGCGCCGGATTTTCCTGATTCCGGTTCTTTGTGTTCTGGTATTGTGTCTGGCAGTCGGCGTGCTGGTGATCCGTCCCCGGTTCCTGTATCAGCAGGGGGTACGGGAACTGAATTCTGACAATGCCGCGGTTGCGGTGGGTTTTTTTGAGCAGGCGGAAGCCGCCATTCCCGATTTTCTGAGCCGGTCATGGGTGACGGCCGCAGACCGGTTTCACCTGTACTCCGATTTCGGTTGGGCATTGTACCAGGTCGGGATCCAGGCATGGACGGATTCAGGCGTCTCCCAGGTCACGTTTGACTGGTTTGTCAACGCTGCTGAGTGCCTGAAAAAAGCGGCGGCCATCGAGGACGGCGATTACCTCACCACGTTCCGGCGGGCCCGAACCGAGCATGTCCTGGAGCGTCTTTATCCCCACATCCATTCTCTTTCCCCCAATCCCCATGATGCCCAGGCCCTATATCAGGCGGCGGCGGCACTGCGGCCGGCCGGTATTTCCGTGCACCAGGCCTGGGCCAGGTACCTGTTTGAAACAGGCAAACCCGATCAAATCCCGGATCTGGTGCGCCATCTTTTGTCAATTTATCCCCCCTTTTACCCCTCCCTGAAAAAAGAACCCTATTTTTCTTCTGAGTTGCTGCCCATTGCCATGCAGGGGTTGGAAACCGCCATCCAAAACGGGGTGCGGCCCAGAGACGCGTGGTATTTTCTGTCACGGCTCTCCCAGGATCAACAGGATCCGGCCGGCGCGATTGCGTATTTTGAAACGTATCTGACACAGGATCCGGATGCCAACACAGTCAATGACTACATCGGGATGGGGACCCTGTACCTGACAGACGGGCGGTATGGAGAGAGCCATGACATGTTTATCCAAAGTCTGGCAAAATCTGACGACCCGGACGCTTCCCTGTCCCGGATTTACCGGATCTTCAAAGATCAGGAACAGGGCATCCGGTTTCTGGCCTTTGCCGATGTGCTGGATGCCGACACGCTGAAAGTGGCCGGCCTGGATCTGGTGCGGGCCCGATGCTACCTGGACCTGGGCCAGGTGTTTCTGGCCATACAGACACTGGAAAAAATCATCGATGATCATCCCACGGGTCCGGCCTGTTACCTGCGGGCGCAGATCGCCGCGAAAGAAAAAGACTGGGAGGTTATGGAGACCTTCAGTCAGCAGGCCACCCGGCTGGACCCCTACAATCACACCTATCATTACCTGTTTGCCCGGGCCCTGTTCTACCGCAAAAAATACGAAGATGCGGAATTCGCCCTGACCCGGGCCATGCGCCATGCGGATCGGGTGCCGGCGGGGTATTTTCATTTACGGGCATGGACCCGGTGGCACCAGAAAAAATTCCTGGCCGCCGCCCAAGACTGGGACCAGGCCGCGGCCTTGAAACCGGAACATCCAGAGTATGCGGACCGCGCGGCCCAGGCCCGGCAACAGCAAAGCCTGACCCCGAATATTTATGATTGACAGGGAAACCTTTTTTCCTTTATAATTTCTGATTAAAAAAATTTCATCAAATCAAGGAACATTTCATGGCAAGGAATGCCGCCGTTTCAAGAAAGACCCGGGAAACCAAAATCGAAATTCAACTGAACCTGGACGGATCCGGCCAGGCCGATATCACATCCGGCATTGCCTTTTTCGACCACATGCTGACCGCCTTCTGTGTCCACGGCCGGTTCGACCTGAAGCTGATGGCCAAAGGAGACCTGGAGGTGGACCTGCACCACACGGTGGAAGATGTGGGGCTGGTGCTGGGACAGGCACTGTCCGAGGCCCTGGGCGACAAAACCGGGATTCAGCGGTTCGGAGACGCGTGCGTGCCCATGGACGAGGCGTTGTCCCGGGTGACCGTCGATCTGTCCAACCGGCCATACCTGGTGTATCATGTGCCGGAAAATTTGAAATCCGGCACCGCGTTTGACATATACCTGGCCAGAGAATTTTTCCAGGCCTTCTGTGTCAAGGGCGGGTTCAACCTTCATATCAATGCGTATTACGGCGTCAACGAGCACCATGTGCTGGAATCCATCTTCAAGGCCATGGGCCGGTCACTGCACCAGGCCACCCGCAAGACGGCGGCCGGCGGCGGACC
>JBFLKI010000324.1:0-2918 GCA_040883135.1 Desulfotignum sp.
ATGAAACTCGGGTCAACCCATTTTTATCCAAACAGGGGCCTGTCGTTGATATGGATTGCGGATTGAAAAAATCGATGTAAAAAAAAGGAATTGTCTTTATGGAAAAAACAAACCGCGCATTCTGCGAAGAACCTGTGCCGGATATATACAAAACCCTGCGGCTGTCGGATGGCAGAGCCGCGTTTGTCGCCGAACGGACCGGTGTCCTGACCATATTTCCCGGCGAGTCTGCTTTCGGGTGATGACACGGGTTTCAAGGGCCGATCGGTCGGATCGGCAAACCGTTTGATGAACACACCTATCAGTGTATTCACGTCAAGGGCGTTGTCCTGTACATCGAAACCGGCCTGCTGGCAAATGCGGCACAGAATGAGGATCAGTTGAAGGTGTTCATGGGGGATTACGGCATATGGACCCTGCAACTGGTGCGGTAGGAATATTCCGGGAAATCTGTCCGGCCGTTATTCCCTGATGATTTTGACCATGACCTGTTTTTTCGGCCGTCAAATTCTCTGTAGAAAATCTGTTCCCATTTATGGGGATCAGTTTTTTTCCAGTACCGACTCCACCCACCCGAAGGCGGCCACCATGTTAGGAAATCCGGTGGTGGGCATGGCCAGCAGCACGGCATGCCGGACCTCCTCTTTGGTGGCACCGCTTTCAATGGCCTTGCGGGTGTGGGACATGACCGCGCCCTTGGAATTGCCACCGATGGCAATGCCCAGCCGGATCAGGTCCTGAGTCTTTGTGTCAAGGGGACCGGCATCCCGGATATGTTTGCCAAGATCCTGGTAAATTTTAAATACCTCAGGGAACGTTGCTGAAAATTTCTGGTAGATTTCTGGCAGGTACATGGTAACCTCTCATAAAATATTGACAGACAAATAAAATTACATGCCTTTGCCGAACGGGCAGTGGGGGTGTATGCATTCCGGACAGTCCATGCATAACCCGCCGTGGCCCAGGAAGGCAAGCTCTTTTTTACCGACGTGCTCGCCGGCCAGTATCCGGGGAAGCACCAGATCCAGCACGGTGACCCGGTGGTGAAGCCCGCAGGCCGGCACCCCGATGAGCGGTGTGTCACCGATATAGGCCACCATGAACATGGCCCCGGGCAGGGCCGCGGCCCCATAATGCATCTCCGTGACCCCGGTCTTTTGGATACCTTTTCGGGTCACGTCATCCGGGTCAACGCTCATGCCGCCGCTCAAAAGAATCAGGCCGCACCCGTCCGACAGATGGGTTTCAACGGCTTTCTGAATCAGGGCATCATCATCCGGGGCAAACGTGATGCCGGACACGGTGGACCCCAGGTCCAGAATCTTTTTTCGGAGGATCGGTGCGAACCTGTCCTCGATCAGGCCGGAAAACACCTCGTTGCCCGTGATCACGATGCCGGTTTTCTTTGCTGCCAGGGGACGCACACTTAGAATACCCCCGTTCTGCCCGGCAATGGCCGCGGCCCTCTCCACCGGTGCCCGCTTCATCACCAGGGGGATGGCCCGGGTGGCGGCCACCTGTCTGCCTTTTGTCACAAGGGTGTGGGCGTGCAGGGTGGCACACATTACCTCATCCATCATGTTGAAGGCGGCCAGGGCCGGGGCATCCACCGTCAGCAGGCCGTCGGTTTCCGCGTACAGGCAGATCTTGCCCTCCTTCGGGTCATTGTCCCAGGTGATGCCCGGGCCGGCCAGGCTTTTTGCCAGGATGGCCGCCGCCTGGTTCTCATGGATTTCATCCGCTTCCAGGTCGATGAGGTACAGATGGTTTTTTCCCAGCTTCTGCAAATGGCAGATATCCTGGTCGCACACGGTATGGCCTTTTCTGAAGGCCGGCCCCTTGAACTCCCCGGGCCGGATTTCGGTGATATCATGGCTCAGAACCTTGCCCACCGCATCGGTGACAGCGATTTTTTTCAACACGGTATATCCTCCTTGTCGATGGCCGGTGACCAGTTCATGTCCGGCCAGGCGACCTCTTTGGCATGGGAAAAATAGCAGTTGCCGGCACAGGGTTTGCAAAGCGCGTGCCCGTTTTTTTCCACCTGACGCCCGTCCCTGACCACCTGGCCGCACCGGGAACAGGTGATTTTGAGCCGGGTGGGACCCGGCAGGTCCACCTCCCGCACCGGCACCTGCACCTTCTGCACCCGGAACAGGACACTGTCGGGCATCCGTTTGTAGGCCAGAAGCTGTTTTCCGGATTTTGCTTCAGGTTCCGGAGCATAGATCTCACACAGGTCCCGGGATTCTTCCGTGGAGATGATTCGGAACGCCCGGTCGGTTTCCAGGTTCACAAAGGTGGTGGCCATGATCCCGTAATCCATGAATTTCAGGCTTCTTCGGCCCAGTTTCACGCCGGTGACATGGGCCACGGCATCGGCGGTGCACCGGTCCATCTCCACATATACCAGCAGTTTTTTGATCTGGTCCCTGGATCTCGGGTCATCGAGCCCGATAAGCCGGCAGCCCAGCATGGCCATTCTTACCCCCACAACCTGACCCGGGCACAGATGTCCATGGGCTATTGCGGATTGTTCCAGTAACCGGTCAAAAGGTTCCATATTCATTCCTGCAACGTTTCGGTTTCCCGGCATGGTTCGGCCGGCGGCGAAATGGCGGCCAGGTAATGTCGGTCTTCTGCTATAAAAATCGTTGTGGCCCGGGCAAGATCCTTGTAAAACCGGGTATCTGCATGTGCCGCCACCCGGTCCGCGAACATCGGGATCCACCGGCTGAGGTGATCATCAAGAAAAGCCAGCTGATGTGCCAGCATCTGCTCCGCCTGGCCGGGGTACCCGGACCTGATACCTGTCAGTTCTTTATAGACCAGCAGGCACATGAATTCAAGCTCGGCACAGATATGGTCCGGGGCTTCCTTGAATTCTCGATCAAGATCCACACCCAGATCCCGGTATC
>JBFLKI010000325.1:0-5083 GCA_040883135.1 Desulfotignum sp.
GACGGATTTTGCCGTATCGACGACAGCGGTTTTATCCCGTGAACCGTTGAATGTTTGGGATTTATCGGGACGATTTCACCTGAAAACTCCCCGGTTTGCAGGTTGGCCATCAGGGCATTGCCAATGCTGTTTTAAGTTTCAGTGGCACCGATAACGGCAATACTTTCAGGCTCAAACATACGGTCAAGATTATAAATTCCCATGTCATTTATTCACATCAGCATCGGGAAGACTTTCAAATACCCGGCTTTTTATATGTAGCTGAACAGCGTCTTCGACAATATCTTTGATCCAGTTGACGGGAACAAGTTTTCTGTCTTTTTTGATCAAGCCGCTGGTAACCAGAAGATGGGTTATTTTAAAGGTGTCGGGTTCAGCATAGATGTCTTCGATGGTTCCCAGCTGTTTGCCGTCTGTGTCTGTGACATCAGCACCTTCTTCCACTGCCACGGCATCGTCAGGGATATTGCGGTGTGTTTTTTTATAATACAGCGGTTTATGGTCAGACGGATAAGGCGCTGATTTCAAGTACGGCGCTTTGACAGCTGAATGGTACCACAGCAGCTGACGTGCTTCATCGGTCTGACGCCGGTTGAAGTCCTCCACCCCTGCATTTGGAATATAATGTGTTTCATCAAATTCCGGATAATCATCCGGTACAGCAGTTTTTTTTAAAATGGCGGTTTTTTCACCGGTGGTTTCGATATCTGTGATGGGAACCACCTTGTCTTCTGTGAATAAGATCCCTCTTTTGACCACCAGATGTGAGACCTCATCTGTGGCGGGATCAATCACCACCCGGTCAATCCGGCCCACGATTTTTTTGTCATGGGAAAGGACATCGCAGTTTTTTTTAAATTGCATAGCGACTCCAAAAAGTGTCTGTTACCAGTTAAAGATTACCTCGTGCAATGAGTCTGCGGACACCGTCACGCTTTGATTTTTCCAGGTGTTGTCGTATTGCGCCTTTACCTGGTAGCGCCCCGGTTCAAGATCAGCCAGCAGCCAGGGACCGTCAGTGGATGTGGAGAGTATTTTTGTGCCGTCTGCACGGATAATTTCCATATAACACCGGGACAAGTAGTGTCCATCTTTTGCTGCCAGAACGACCTTGAGAGAGTACTTGCCCGCCATCTGGTCAAGGACCTGCCGTTCGGTGATGCCGATTCCCCCTGAGATAAAATGAATCCCATGCATGGATGTCTGGGATTCGGGGGCCCACTGATAGACCGGGAAATTCCCGGCCAGAACCCCAGAGCTCCAAAACAGACCGACAACAATCACAAACAATATTTTTTCCCTCATAATACACGCCTTTTTTTTAAATATTCCCAAAAACAATTCGTCGCTTTCATGCCGTGAGCCATGTAAAATTCAGGGCTTAAAAGCGGAATATTATGGATGTATCTTACTGGATAAAAAATGTATGAGAAATACATGGATTCATGCATTTTGCCCATTTTTATCCTGTATGCAGCCAAACCGGTCCCATCGCTTTGCCAAACATCTATTTGCTTGCCGCCTTTTTAGTTCCATGGTATTTTCTGAAAGTACCGGATAGATGATTTCTGCATACCATTTGGGCGACCGGCACACCGGAAACGCTTTATATTCAAGGAGAGCCACCTATGCAAAAAATACCCCATATGATTTTAATAAGGGATGGATGGGGGTTTTCTCCCGATTCACAACACAATGCCATAGCCGCATGTAATCCCGTTCACCACAATCGCTATATTGAGCGGTATCCGTCAGTGTTGATCCATACTTCCGGAGAATACGTGGGTCTTCCCGAAGGCAATCAGGGTTCCAGTGAGGTGGGTCACCTGAACCTGGGGGCCGGACGGATTGTCTTCCAGAATCTGGTGAGAATTTCCAGGGCAATACAGGAAAACCGGTTAAAAGACAATGCGGCTGTGAAGGCCTGCGAACACCATGTGAAAAAACATGACAGTGCGGTGCATCTTTACGGCCTGGTCCAGGATCAGGGCGTACACGCCCATACAGATCATTTGATCGGGTATCTGCAGGTTTTAAAAGATGCCGGCGTTGAAGCGGCATATATCCATGTGATTTCCGATGGCCGGGATACACCGCCCAGGTCTACGGCGTCATATATCAAACCCCTTCAGGAATGGATGGATAAACATCGGTTCGGGTGCATCGCATCTGTGACCGGCAGATATTTTGCCATGGATCGGGACAACCGGTGGGATCGGGTGCAGCTGTTTTATGATCTGCTGACAAAAGGGGTGTCTGACAGTCAGGTCTTTGACGATGTATATGCCGCCATTGAAGATGCCTATGACAGGGACCAGGCCGATGAATTCATAAAACCCAGGAAAACGAAACAGTTTAAAACAGTCAGTGACAATGATGCGGTGCTTTTTTTTAACTACCGGTTTGACCGGGCTGCAGAAATCACAAAGGCATTCATCCAGGATGATTTCAACGCCTTTGAGACAAAAAATCTCCGCCATTTATTTTATTTGTGCACAACTGAATATTACAAGGACATTTCCGATTCCAAAAGAGCGCATGTCAACGTGGCCTTTCCATTGGAAAAACTGTCCAATCTCATGGGAAAAGTGATTGCTGACAACAAGTTGCACCAGCTGCGGATTGCCGAGACGGAAAAATTCGCCCATGTGACCTATTTTTTCAATGGTCAGCAGGCGGATCTTTTTTCAAATGAAGACAGAATACTGGTCCCGTCGCCCAAAGTGGCCACCTATGATATGCAGCCTGAAATGTCGGCATATGAGGTCACAGACAGGATGCTGGATGCCCTGGATGCACAAAAATACGATTTTATTGTGTTAAACTATGCCAATCCGGACATGGTCGGCCATACCGGCGATTTCGATGCGACCGTTACCGCCTGTAAGGTCGTGGATGAGTGTGTCGGAAAAGTGGTGGACCGGGTGCTGGAAAATGACGGGGTAGTGCTGTTGACGGCGGACCATGGAAATGCCGAAACCATGGTTGATCCGGAAACCGGCAAGATCCAGACCGCCCATACGAACAACAGGGTCTGGTTTTCCATTATCTCCAACAGACCCGGACTGCAAAAAAAGCATATCCGTCTTCGCAAAGATGGGAAACTGGCAGATCTTTCTCCCACACTGCTCAATATCATGGGGATTGACATTCCGGAAGAAATGACCGGAAATGTGATATACAAAGAGAACTGAACCATGGAAGAAAAAGACAGGGATGGCCGTCTGCCGGGCAGGCCGGACAGAACGCATGCTCTGTCGGTCAGTGAGGCCCGGTATAAAACCATGGTGGAGACCATGGGGGACGGGTTGAGCGAGATCGATGAACACCAGAACACCACCTATGCCAATGACACCCTTTGCCGCATGTGGGGCAGGACCAGAGATGAAATCATCGGGGTGCCGGTGACAAGGTTCGTGGATGAGGAGAACCGGGCCGTCCTCATGGCCCAGCTGGAGAAGCGCCGCCGGGGGGAAAGCCATGCCTACGAAATCGTGTGGACCCGGAAGGACGGATCCAGGTTGCATACACTGATGACCCCCACCCCTTATTTTGATGAGACCGGGCGGTTCAAGGGCAGTTTTGCCGTGGTCACCGACATTTCCCGCCATAAAAAGGAAAAAGACCTGCTGGAGATGCGGGTCCGGCAGCGGACCCGGGAGCTTGAGCAGAAAACCCGGCACTTAGAGGAGGTGAACACCGCGTTACGGGTCCTTCTCAAAAAACGGGAACAGGACCGGCAGCGCATGGAAGAACAGATGACCGCGAATATCCGGGAGCTGATTTTACCTTATATCGAACGGATGCGCGCCACCCGTCTGGATGAGGGACAGGTCGCCTGCCTGGATATCATGGCCGCCACCCTGGAAGATATCGTGTCGCCGTTTCTCCACCGGCTGCCATTGGCGTTCCTCCACCTGACGCCGTCCGAGATCCAGGTGGCCCATCTGATCAAGCACGGCAAAGCCACCAAGGAGATCGCTCAGGTGCTCACGCTTTCAGAAAAAACCATTGAGTTTTACAGAAAACGCATCCGCAAAAAACTGGGCATCACTCACAAAGCCGTGAATCTAAGAACGTTTCTGGCTGCGGGAACCCTGTCGGACAGGGATATGTAACCGGCCCGGATGGTTCGGGGACTCATTCTAAAAAAAACCGGTAATTTTTTCATATTACCAGGTAAATATTATACCTGGTAATACCCTGTTATATCCCCCTTGTGTTTCAGTTTTTTTCGCGCTATCTCTGAACTGTTCCATATTTAAATTTCAATGGAAAGGGGGTGGAGAGGACGAAGCAAGCTTTTGTCTGATGCATCGGGCTTCACATGCAGGCCCGCAACCATTTTCAACAGGAGATGAAATCAATGCGAAAAATTTCCGGTATTTTGTGGTTCTTTGTTACGATCACCGTTCTGGTGTTCTGGGGCACGGCCCTTTGTGCCAAGTCCGTAACCCTGACCTATTCCAATTTTTTCCCGCCCACCCATGTCCAGAGTAAACTGGCCCAGGCCTGGTGCGATGAAGTGGAAAAGCGCACCAACGGCCGGGTGACAGTGCAGTATTTTCCCGGGCAGACCCTCACCAAAGGGACCCAGAATTATGACGGGGTGGTGTCCGGGCTGTCTGATATCGGGCTGAGCCTGTTTGCCTATACCCGGGGCCGGTTTCCGGTGATGGAGGCGGTGGATCTGCCGCTGGGGTATGACAGCGGGATCACCGCCACCAAAGTGGTGAACACGGTGTATGAAAAACTCCAGCCTCAAGAACTGCAGGACACCCAGGTCATGTATCTGCATGCCCACGGTGCCGGCCTGCTGCATACCAAAGGCAAGGCGGTGCGCCGGCTGGAAGATTTCAAAGGCATGAAGCTGCGGGGTCATGGCACCTCGGCCGAAGTGATCTCCGCTCTGGGCGGCATCCCGGTCCCCATGCCCATGCCCGATCTGTATCAAAGCCTTCAGAAAGGCATTGTCCAGGGGGCGTTGTATCCCATTGAAACCAACAAGGGATGGCGTATGGGAGAGGTGGTGGATTATCTGACCATGAGCACTTCGATTGCCTATACATCGTCTTTCTACGTA
>JBFLKI010000010.1:0-22869 GCA_040883135.1 Desulfotignum sp.
AATCCGTTTCCGAGACCATGGCCCGGCACCCGAACGGTCGGACATCATAAACCGTGCACCGGTCATTTTCCAGCAGCGGGCATTTTCCCCAAGCAGGATCGTTTTCCTCTTCGGGCAGGTCGGCATCTTCCATGCATAGCCTGGCAAAGCGGTTGGCGCTCATTTTGGGGATATATCGCTTTGCCGGAAATTTGTGAGTGATGGTTTTAAGCAGGGTCTCGCGCCGGGGTGAAGGCAGACGTTCGTTCATCCACCGGGCTTCAAGGCTTGTCAGGGTCACATTGCAGGTGCAGCAGCCGGCACACCCCGGGCCGCATGCCAGTACCGCAGATCCCATGATCTGGTCGTACAGATGATAGATATTGTTCAATCGGTCAATCATGAGTGGCTTTGCCATCCCTGCTGGCCGCTTATGGATTATGCGTTGCCATATCGGGTCAGATAGGCGTTGATTTTTTCCATCATGGCATCATCCAGGATCACTTTTTCCCTGATTGGTTTGTTGTGGAGAAATGCGGTGATATCATCCAGGGTGACGATGGCATAAATGGGAATACCCAGGGTTTCGGCCACTTCGGTCAGGGCGTTCTGGTCGGTGGTGCCTTTTTCCTGGCGGTCCACGCTGATGACGATGCCTTTGACTTGCGGATTGCCATTTTTTTTCAGGACTTCCAGTGATTCTCTGATCGCTTTGCCCGAGGTGATGACATCATCCACCAGGATGAGCCGGGTTTCGGCATCCAGGGCCATGCCAACGGTGCTGCTTTTGTCGGCATAGGTTTTGGCTTCCTTGCGGTTGAACACATATCCGGTGTCATGCCCCATGTCAGACAAGGCCATGGCCGTGGACACACACAAGGGGATCCCTTTGTAGGCAGGCCCGTAAATGCCGTCAAAACCGGTGCTGAAATGCCGTTGAACGGCCTTGGCGTAATGAACGCCCAGCTGGGTGATTCTGCCGCCGGTGTCAAACATGCCGGTGTTGATGAAATAGGGGGCGATGCGGCCACTTTTGAGTTGAAATTCTCCGAATCTCAGGGCGTTGCAGTCAACCAGAAAGCGGATGAAAGATTCCTTGTCGGTCATGGGGGGTTTTGAATCCTTTGGGTTTTTTAGTTGTTTAAAACCGGAATGGCCGGGGATGCGTCACTGGCAGCGCCAGGTAACGTAATCGGACAATGGCACGGCCCGGCCGGATTTGAGCAGGGCGGTACGGTTGAAATCGGCCATGTGCCGCAGCTGTGCCGAGTCAAACACCGGCCCGTCCGTACACACCACCCGGTCGCTGCACACACAGGCCCCGCACACGCCGAACCCGCATCTCATATAGCGTTCCAGTGATACCTGGCAGGGGATGTTGTGGGTCTCACACAGGGTGAAGACCCGGTGCATCATCATTTCCGGGCCGCAGGCATATACCATGTCAAACGGCGGAACGCCCTTGTCCGTCCGGCGCTGAATTTCTGCTGTCAGAAGATCGGTGACCAGTCCTTTGTGTCCCAGGCTGCCGTCATCGGTCGTGATATGGCGTATCCTGTCAAACCGGTCCTGAAACAGAATGAATTCTTTTGTCCTTGCCCCGTGGATGAAAAACAGGTCCGGGTGAAGCTTTGTCACCAGCGGCGCCAGGGGAGCCATACCGCAGCCGCCGGCCACCACGGCCGTATGAGGCGAGGAAATGATTTCAAATCCGGTGCCGAACGGACCTCTGATTCCCACCAGATCCCCGGGGGAAAGGTCCACAGCCCGGCGGGAAAAGATGCCTTTGGCCTCGATGGTGATGCCGAACCGGGTAGGGGAATGATAAGACAGGCTGTAGGGTTTTTCATCCACCCCCGGGATCCATAACATGATGAACTGTCCGGGATGATAATCAACGGTGAAATCAAAAAACAGGGTGGTATACGCCGGATTGTGCACGGTTTTTTCCACCACTTCGATCATCAGGGGGGTGTGTTCGGCGATCATGGGGTGTGCCTCCTGTCATGGGCCGCGCCGATAATCGCATCCCGGGTGGTATGGTGGGCGGTCAGCCAGTCGGCAAGTTCCCGGTTTACCTGCTCGAACACCTGAATGCCCCGATACCGCACTGCCGATCCCATGCCCACCAGGGTGGCCCCGGCCATGAACATTTCCACGGCATCTTCTCCGGTGGTGACACCGCCCAGTCCGATGATGGGGATGGACACGGCCCGGTAGATGTCATACACGCACCTTACGGCAACGGGTTTGATCATGGGACCGGACAGACCCCCCTTTTTGAAGGCCAGCACCGGCATCTGGGCTTCGATGTCAATGACCATGCCCGGCCCTGCCGTATTGATGGCACAGATGGCATCCGCTCCCGCATCCTCGCAGGCCCTGGCAATTTTGCCGATATCCGGGGCCGCCGGGGTGAGTTTGGCGATCAACGGGACGGAGATCACTCGTTTGACGGCATCTGTGACGGCAAAGGCCGCTTTTTCATCCACCCCGAACAGCATGCCGTGGCGGTCGGAATTGGGGCAGGAGATGTTGACCTCAATGAAATCCGGCCCCTGGTCGGACACGAACATCGCCACCTTGACAAACTCTTCCACAGACCCGCCGTAAATACTGGCATTGATGGGGAATGTCCGCTCTGACAATGCCTGCCATTCCGCATCCATGTGATCATATCCCGGCGTGGGCAGGCCCACGGCATTGATCATGCCGCATCCCAGGTCAATGACCGTGGGATTGTTATGGCCGTCCCGGGGCGCAGGTCCGATGGATTTCATGGTCACCAATCCGCACCCGGCCTTGTGTACCCGTTCCAGAATCCCGGCATTGTTGCCCAGGATGCCTGACGCCAGAACCAGCGGATTTTTCAATGGTTTCCCCAGAAACGTGATGCCGTTCATCAGCTGAACTTGTCGTAGAAAATCATGTCATCCTCCACGCCCAGGTCGTACAGGGAGTCGATCACCGCATCGATCATGGGCGGCGGGCCGCACAGGTAATATTCGATTTCCGTGGGGTCCTCATGGTCCTTGAGATAGGAATCGATGAGATGGATATGGACAAACCCGGTGAGCCCGGTCCAGTTGTCTTCTTTTTCCGGAGCCGAAAGGGCCACGTGATAGGTGAAGTTGTCAAACCGTTTTTCCAGGTCCAAAAACTCCTCATGATAGAACATCTCCTTGACCGATCTGGCCCCGTACCAGAAGGTGATCTTCCGTCCGCTGTCAATGCCTTCCAGCTGGTGGAGAATGTGGCTGCGCAGGGGTGCCATGCCGGCCCCGCCGCCGACAAAGCACATCTCTTTGTCCGTATTTTTTGCCATGAAATCGCCATAAGGTCCGGAGATCTTGACCTTGTCCCCAGGTTTGAGCCCGAATATGAAAGAGGATCCGAATCCGGGCGGAATGCTTTCCGTGCCCGGGGGGGGCGTGGCGATGCGCACATTGAGCTTGACAATGTCTTGTTCATGGGGCGGGTTGGCCATGGAATAGGCCCGGAATCCCGGTTTGATGCCTTTGGCGGCCAGAGAGAACAGGTTGTATTTCTTCCATTCACTCACGTATTTGCTGTCAATGTGAAAATCCTTGAAAGTCAGTTCATATTCCGGCACATCGATCTGGATATAGGCACCGGCTTCAAATTCAATGGGTTCTTCGGGTTCCAGCACCAGCTCCTTGATAAAGGTGGATACATTGTCGTTGGACACCACAATGGCGTTGACCTTTTTGATGCCGAAAATGGATTCCGGCACCTGGATGGCCATGTCCTGTTTCACCTTGAGCTGGCAGGACAATCTGATCCCTTCCAGTTTTTCCTTTCGGGACAGATGGGCCAGTTCCGTGGGCAGGATGGCACCGCCGCCATCGGTCACCTTGCATTTGCACATGGCGCAGGATCCGGAACCGCCGCAGGCGGACGGCAGAAAGATCTCATTTCTGGACAGGGCGGACAGCAGCGTGGGGTTGCCGGAAACCGACAGCGCATTCTCTTTGTCTTTGTTAATGGTGATGGTATGGCTGCCCTGAGTGGTGACCCTGGCTTCCACAAAAAGCAGCACGAACACAAGGACAATGATCACGCCGGAAAATATCAACAGACTGATAAGATAAATCACTGCATGCTCCTTGATAGGCTATAGGGTGATTCCTGAAAACATCATGAATGTCATGGCCATGAGCCCGGCAATGATCATGATGAAACCAAACCCGTCCAGGCCCTTTGGCACATCCGCGTAACGCACCTTCTTCCGGATGGCGGCCATGGACACGATGGCCAGCATCCACCCGGTACCGGACCCGGCACCGAACACCACGGATTCGATAAAGGTATGGTTGCGTTCCACCATGAACAAAGAGGTCCCTAAAATGGCGCAGTTAACGGCAATCAGGGGCAAAAACACACCCAGTGTGGCATACAGCAGCGGTGAATACCGGTCGATCACCATTTCAACGGCCTGGACCATGGCTGCGATCACGGCAATGAACGTGATGAATTTCAAAAAACTCAAGTCCATTTCCGGAAAGCCGGCCCAGGCTAGAGCCCCGGGCGCCAGGAGCCCGTGGTAGATCAGCCAGTTCACCGGAGTGGTCACGGTCAAAACGAAAATGACGGCCAATCCGAGCCCTGTGGCGGTTTCCAGGGTTTTGGAAACGGCAATGAACGAACACATGCCTAAGAAATAGGCCAGCAGAATATTACCGATGAACACGGAATTGACAAACAGACTCAGCAGATCACCCATGGCCGCTCCTTACTTTTTCTCGTGGGAAATGCCGGGGAGGCTGTTCTTGAGCCAGACCAGCAGACCGATGATGAAAAATGCCCCAGGCGCCAGGACCATGAGCCCCATGTCCTGGAATCCCATGTCATACAGGAACCCGGGGATCACGGAAAATCCGAAAAAAGTGCCGGATCCCAGCAGTTCGCGCAGAAACGCCACCGCCAGCAGAATCATGCTGTAGCCCAGGCCGTTGGCAATGCCGTCCACAAAGGAATCCACGGGCTTGTTGGCCATGGCAAACGCCTCGGCCCGGCCCAGTATGATGCAGTTGGTGATGATCAGACCCACAAAAATGGACAGCTGCTTGGAGATGTCATAGAGAAACGCCTTGAGAATCTGATCGGTGATGATCACCAGGGAGGCGATGACCGTCAGCTCCACAATGATGCGGATGTTTGAGGGGATCCAGCGACGCAGAAAAGAGATGATCAAACTGGAGAACCCCGCCACCAGGGTCAAGGCAATGCTCATGACCACGGCGGTGGACATCTTGACGGTGACCGCCAGGGCCGAGCAGATGCCCAGCACCTGATAGGCCACCGGGTTTTCCGTCCAGATCCCTTTGGTCAGGATCTCTTTGTAATGGAAAAGATCTTTTTGCATGAAAATGTCCTTATTTGTCATTCATCCAACAGAGTTTCCAAACGGGGTGGGGTTCCTTTTTTCTGGCGGAAAATAATGGAAACCGGTTCATATTTCATCAATGTTTCTTCCAGTCCCTCGCTGAGGTATCTGCCGGTAAGGGTCGCCCCGGAAATACCATCCACATAATGGTCCTGGAGCTGTTCAGGCAGATTTTCAGCCCGGCCCTTGGCAATGCCCACAGACACGAACTGGTTGTGGTCGTTCAGAATTTTTTTGCCCTTGAAATTGTTCTGGAACCAGTTACTTTCGATCTCTCCGCCCAGGCCCGGGGTTTCGGAATGATTGTATACAGAAAAACCGGCCACGGTCTGTCCGTCCTGTTCAAAAGCCAGGTATCCGTAAATCTTGCCCCACAGCCCGCGGGTGATGATGGGGACAATATAGCCCTGCACCTGCTGGTCCGTGTGGATCAGGTAGAGTTGAAGGGTGCTGTCTGCGGGGGACGTCATGATCTGTCCCTTGGGATTTACGTAGACTTCCCGGATACGGGTGTCATAAATCCGTTTGATGTCGTCCGGTGTGGGTTTTCTGCCTTCAGGCACCAGTCCGGCGGCTTCCAGCAGATTGGTGCGCTTGTCCAGGGCCATGTTTTCCATCTGCAGGGGCTTGAGCATGTTGGCGGCAGCGGTGATCAGCATACTGAAGAACAGCGCCACCGATAATGCGAACAGCACCACATAGACCCGGCTTTTCCGGAAAGATGTTTTGTTCTCAGACATTGGGAATCCTCTTTGAAATGCGGTGTTTCATGACCAGATGGTCCAGCAGAGGGGCAAATACATTCATGAACAGAATGGCCAGCATCACGCCCTCGGCAAAGGCCGGGTTGGCCACCCGCAGGACCACGGTGAGAAACCCGATGAGAAACCCGAAAATCCACCGGCCAGGGTTGGTGCCGGGTGCGGACACCGGATCTGTGGCCATAAACGAGATGCCGAACAGAAACCCCCCGGCGCACAGGTGATAAATCGGGCCGGCATCGGCCCAGGTACCTCTGGTGCCGGGCAAAAAATAAAACAGAATGGCGGTGATGAGCAGCCCGGCAATGCCGCCTAAGATGATGCGATAGTTGCCGATGCGGGTGATCATGAGAATGGCGGCCCCGATCAGGCAGCACAGGGCCGAGGTTTCCCCGATGCTGCCGGGTACCAGCCCGAAAAACAGATGCGGCAGGGTGAACCCCTGGTCCGCCAGTGCCGCGGTCAGGCTGTTGCCACCGTCGGCCGTTACTGCCAGGGCCGTGGCACCGGTGATGCCGTCCACACCGGTGGCGCCTGCCACCCATACATCGCCCGACATGGTCACCGGATAGGAAAAAAACACGAACGCCCGGGCCGTGAGGGCCGGATTCAGGATGTTCCGTCCGGTGCCGCCGAAAATTTCCTTGCCGATCACCACACCAAAGGAGATGCCTAAAGCCACCTGCCAGAGAGGTATGGTCGGGGGCAGTGTCAGGGGGAACAGCATGCCGGTGACCAGAAATCCTTCTGATATGGGATGGCGCCGGATGGCGGCAAACAGGATCTCCCAGAAAAATCCCACCGCATAGGAAACGATGATGATGGGCAGCACCACCCAGGCACCGGAGAGAAAAGCGCTCCAGAAATCAAGCGATTCCCCCCTGGCCAGACCGGACTGGTACCCGGTGTTGTACATGCCGAAAAACAGCACCGGCATCAGGGACAGAAGCACCACGCTCATGTAGCGCTTCAGGTCCAGGTGATCCCGGATGAACGGCCCCAGCCGGGTTTTGGGGGACGGCAGAAAGAAAAAGGTCTTGGTGGCGTCGAACAAAGGCCCCAGTTTGGCGAATTTGCCGGCATCACTGAAATCATATTCCAGCAAGTCAAAGATCTTTTTGATGGGATTCATGATATGGTATCGCTATCCTTGTTTGTCCTTGTGATGGGTATCCATGCCCCGGGACAGAATCCGGGCGAGCTCGATCTTGGAGGGGCAGGTAAACGAACACAGCCCGCACCGGCAGCAGTCCAGCAGTCCCAGTTGCAGGGCCTCTTCTATGTCGTCCCCGTGCAGCGCCTTCATGATGAAACTGGGCATCAGGTCCACGGGACAGATATCTTCACAATAACTGCAGTTGATGCAGGCCCGCTCTTCTCCGTGCAGGGTGCCGTCCAGCTGCACCTCCCGGTCGATCAGACAGGACAGAAACGCCCTGGAAACCGTTGGTTTGTTCAGTCCCGGCCGCAGAAACCCGAACATTTCGTCTTTCGGTGCATCCGGCAGGATATTCAGGGTGGTTTCAAAAAAACCCAGATGGGTGTCCGGATCCACTTCCCGGCCGTTGAACCGGCCCGTGGTGATCAGGCTGCCGGCAGGAAAGTTGCCGGCAAGCAGGCGGATGGGTGTGCCCCGGCGCGCGATCATATGGGGTTTTTTGTCCTCTCCCTTGGTGACGGTCACCATGGTTTCCACGGGATACCGCCCGGTTTCCAGAAACCGGGCCAGGTGTATCAGCTCCTGAACGTGGATGTACCAGGCCGAGTTTTCTTCTGCTTTTTTCTTGATATGATATAGAATTGCACCGGGATCCCAGGCCGGATAAGCATCGGATACCTGGTGGGTGATCAGGTGTCTGACCGGCGAAAGCCGTTCCATCGAACTGGTTCGGGCCGCCACAACAATCCGGTCGCAGAATCTTTTGAGCACGGCCAGACCGAATTCGAACTGCGGGAGATTGTCCTCAAGCACCCGTCCCGGATGAGGGGAATACAGGTCATTACCGTTGAGACAAACAATGATCAGGGGCGGCGCGGCGCCGCTGTCCGCCGTGTCTCTGGCCGGCAGCTGTCGCAGGGACTGCCATACACCGCCCTGTTTGAGACGATCGATCAGTTCCTGGTCAGGCAGTTTGGCCAGATCTGTCAAAGACACCGGGCCAAATTCGACATAGTCGTCCATGCTGTCTAAGGCTATCACCATCTCAAGCAGTCTCCGGCGGGGACCGAACCGGATCTCTTTCACCGTGCCGGTTCCCGGGGACACATACCGGATATCCGGGTCCCGTTTATCGCAGAACAGCGGGGTGCCGGTTTTGACCGCCTCTTTTTCCTTGACCAGCAGTTTGGGCCGAATATGGGGGATGTCCTGGGCGGAAACGCCCACCGTGGCAGGACGGGAAAGCCGGATGACACTGGTATCCGGCATACCGGCGAGTTTGAGTTTAAAGCCTTTGGGAGGGGCAAGCGTTTCCATGTATGTTATCTTTTCCCATGGTTGTTCATGTTGACGTCACCTGATTGAGCGGTCCTTTGTTCATCGGACATCACAGTCTACCAAATTTTTGGGGCAGATCAATACCTCTACACGTTTTTTTACCTTACCACAACGGGTATTGACCAGCAAATTATTTTCATCTTGATTTTCATGCCCGGATTATTGTAGAAAAAAAACTCATTGCCACAAACTGTTTGAAGAAATCGAGGATTGGTGAATCTGATGAATCAGAATGCGATTGAAAACATTTTCACCCGGGAATTCTGTGATGCCCTGCTCCCCCCCCATACCAGCGACCAATTTTTTGAGGCATTATACGGGGATGTGTCGGAAGGGGCCTATGATATCCGTCTGAAATGCGAGTCTGTCAAGCCGGAAACCGTGGAACTGGGATTTCATCTGACCCAGCGGCCCGGCAAATGCCTGGTGTGCAGCCTGACTTATGGATTGCCCAAAGTGTTTGCCCGGCATCCCCTTATCGACATCCAGGGCATGATCCGGAAAATCAAAGATGCCGGGGTCCCGGTCAAACACTGGCATCTTGGACAGACCCGCGAAAAAAGCAGAACCCTGCATGTGATTCCTTTTTATATCGATACGGCATCGTCCTGATATGTAAAATATTCCTGAAAATTCTGAAACAAAAAAAAGCCGGACTGACCCCTCAGTCCGGCTTTTTTTTGTTTTTCTAAGCTTTGGGTAGTTTGGGAAAATTTTTGTTCAATGTCTTGTTCCACTCATCCAGGCGGGGTTTGACCTTTTTGAACAGAGCCCCCACATTCCCCTGAATGGTGACGCTTTCGATGGTATCCCCCTGAACGATGCTGTTCACCACTTTCTGATCATCATCACTTTCAACCACGCCAAAGACCGTGTGCATGCCGTCCAGATGGGGTGTGGGTCCATGGGTGATGAAGAACTGGGACCCATTGGTGCCGGGCCCGGCATTGGCCATGGACAGAATTCCCGGCCGGTCATGTTTGAGATCTTTTTTGCACTCATTTTCAAACTCGTATCCCGGACCGCCCATGCCGTTGCCGTAAGGGCAGCCGCCCTGGATCATGAAATCACTGATCACCCGGTGAAATTTGAGTCCGTTGTAATATTCCCGTTTGGCCAGGTTGGCGAAGCTGCCGCAGGTGACAGGCGTTTGATCTGCAAATAGTTTCAGGCGAATGGTTCCTCTGCTGGTTTCCATGACAGCGGTTAAATCAGGCATCTGTTTCTCCTATAAAAAATTAAAATTTTCTTCATCATAAGGCTTTGCCGTCAATTGTCAATGACGCCCAATCAGGTTCCCGGTCGCTACTGGCAAAAGCATCACCCCTGACGCGGCCGAACGGATTTTTGAACTGTATGGCCCGCCTTCTTGTGCATTGCAACATTTTTTCTTGACTTTACCGGGTTGCCCGCTTATTATCAACCGGGGATAAAAAGTATCCTTGTCGTGACAGTCAGGCATGACGTGATTCACAACACAACATAAAAACAATACAATGGAGAAAACCAATGGTTGATCAGACAATGTGCAACAAAATGACCGCGTTTCATAAAATGGCCTGGGACAATTTTTTTACCGCGATGGATAAAATGCATGAACAGGGCGAGTCAGTGAGTATCGGGTTCTTGAACCAGGCCGCATGGCTGCCCGAAGAAAACAAAACCATGTTCAAGGAATGGAGCAAAGGATGCAAAACGGTAAGAGCGCAATTCAAAACAATGATGGATGACGGATTCAAATCCATTGAAGGCTGGACTGAATCATTTACAGACGCTGCCGGCAGCCCTGCCAAGGAAACTTCAGAGGCCTCAACGAAAACGAACGGATAACAATGGTTGCATTGCATTGTTTGCAATGCAACAATAAAGACCAAATCATGGATTATCGATTTTTGGAATTTTTGGGCAATTATTTTTTGTATGCGGCCAAATATCAGAAACAGACAGAGGATCTCCAGGCCTGGATCAAGATGGGAGGAACCGGGTTTCAGGATATTGCAGAGATATTCACCCGTGCTTACGGCCTGGATGGAACGCTTTCCAAAGACGAGTATTCAAAGGCCTTCCAGACATTTTACGAAAACTATACCGACCAGTTTTCTGTCTTTCCCATGATTCCCGAAGAACAATATCTGGCACTCAAGGAAAAATATGAGACATTGCTGGAAAAATATGAGAACCAGAAAAGAATCCTGGAAAATTTGTCTTCTCTGTCAACGCTCAAAGACAGCTTTCAGGAGAATTTGAACAAGGGGATGGACCAGGTCACAAAAAGCCAGAAAGAGATAATTGAAACCATTATGGACAGTTTCAGCAAGATTCAGAAGGATTCAGAAAACAACCCATAGGCATGGTTGCTGTTGAACAGAACAGCCACGGTCAATAAACAGCGATCAACAGATTCAAGGTGATTACATATGCACAACCAGGAAAAAGAGACCCCGTTTGCCAATCCGTTTTCGGACAACTGGATGGATGCCGCAGCCAAATTCTGGGAAACATCATTTAAACTCCAAACCGATGCCGTGGAAAACATGTCTGGCATGATGAACCTGTTCAACACAGATGCCAACAGGTCTAAGGCGGATACGGCTTTCAAAATGGGCAGCAGTATCAATAAATTCGTTTTTTCCTTTTTCAGTAATCCGGCGAACCTGAGTGGATTTGCCTCAGCGTCTGAAGTCATTCCGGTTCTGGCAATGAACATGGCCAACAACCTGACCGCCAGTTTTGCTGAAATCCAGAGCATGCTTGCGGAAAAAAGCTCCAAACTCGGCAGTGATTTCAAAGAGATCAAGATGGACGAGTTCAATACCGGGATTTATCAGATATGGAAAGAGCTGTATGAATCTGATTTTCAGAAGTTCTATCATATTCCTCAGCTCGGTCTGACAAGGAATTATCAGGAGCAGATAAATGATGCCGCAGATAAGGGGAACCGGTTTTTTATTGCATTTTCAGAGTTCATGAGACTGCTGTCCGCCCCGTTGGAAAAAGCCGGCTCATCCGTCATGGAAGCGTACCAGAAAATGGTGGATGAAAACCAGATCTCCGACGAGCCCAAAGAGATATACAAGTTATGGATCAAAACGCTGGAAGGCTATTATATGCAGCTGCTTCAATCCAGTGAATACAACCGCGCGATGAACGATCTAATCAACTGTCAGGCAGAATACAAAAAGGCTGCGGGTCAGATCATGACCGCCTTTTACAAGCAGCTTCAGATTCCGACCAATCAGGAACTCGATGAATTGTACCGGGAAATTTATCTGTTGAAAAAGAAACTCCGCACGGTTGAAAAAGACCACAAAGCTATGGCAAGCCGTGCAGCCGGCATATCCGCGGCAGCACCCGGAAAAACCGCTGCACACACCGGGGAAAAAAGCCCTCCAGTAAAAACGAGCTCAGCTAGGAAAGCCAGGACAGCCAAAGCCGCCAAAGGATCCAAACCGAAAAAAGCGGATCCAAAAAAGTAAAGATTTTTTATACAGGGAAACGACCATGGTCGAGTCAAAGATTGATGTTGAATTAATTTTAAAGAACATTGCCGATTCAGCTGAACAGGCAGGGGGTCAGGCGAAAAAAGCATATGAAGTGATGCTGGAAAAGCTGGATACAGAAATCTCCACGACCCCCTATGACGTGGTATACCATGAGGGCCGGGTGAAGCTGAAACATTACAAGCCGGAAAAAACAAGAAACAAGACGCCCCTGCTGGTGGTATATGCCCTGATCAACCGGGAAACCATGCTGGACCTTCAGCCTGAAAGAAGTGTCGTACAGTCTTTTCTGTCCCAGGGACAGGAGGTGTATATGGTTGACTGGGGGTATCCGTCCAGAAAAGATCAGTTCGTGACCATCGATGATCATGTCAACTGGTTTCTGGACGACATGGTGGATGTTGTCAGGGAAAGGCATGGGTTGGAAAAGATCAATCTGATGGGGATCTGCATGGGCGGCAGTTTTTGTGTGATGTATGCCGCGCTTCATCCTGACAAAGTAAAGAATCTGGTGACAACGGTGACACCGACCAATTTCGATACCAAAGACGGCCTGCTGTTTTTATGGGCAAACGGCATGGATCCGGACAACCTGCTTGCGGATGCCGGTAATTTGAGCGGTGATACGATGAATCTGGGGTTTTTGCTGATGAATCCGGCCCGGCTGATCATAGACAAATACGTGGGATTCATGGAAAATATGGATAAAAAGGAGTTTGTTGAAAATTTCATCCGTATGGAGCGCTGGATTTTTGACAGCCCGGACGTGCCGGGTGAAACCTTCAAGCAGTTCATTGTCGACTGTTACCAGAAAAACCTGCTGATCCAGAACAAGCTGGAACTCGGCGGAAAACGGGTGAACCTGAAAAACATCACCATGCCCCTGTTCAACATTTATGCCAAATTCGACCATCTGGTTCCGCCCTCTGCAGCCAAATATCTGACAGAAAAAGTGGGATCCGACGATGTGACCGACCTGTGCCTGGATACCGGCCATATCGGGATTTATGTCAGCTCAAAATACCAGAAGGAGTTTGCTCCCGGTATTGTCAAGTGGCTCAATCAAAGAGATAATTAACGGTTAATCAATGATACATACATCTGTCAAAGGAAGCGATTTATGAATAAAAAGAGAGATTACTTTAATACCATCTGCATGATTACCAACGCCATCGGCTCAACCACCAAGTATGAAGACCTGCTGGATCTTGTTGTTACCAGTGCGGTCGATGCCATGGACGCAAAGGGTGCCTCGCTGTTTCTGCCCAGTGATGATGATGAATTTTTTGTTCCGGTTGTCAATAAGGGTCTTTCCGAAAACTATCTGCATGCCAACCCGATCCGGGTTCAGCCGATTATTGACAAGTTGTTGTCCTCAGGGGGGCATCTGGCTGTCAAAGATGCCACAACCGATACCCGGATTCCCAACCACCAGGCAAAGATCGATGAAGGCATTGCTTCTCTTCTGTCTGTCCCGATCATGGTCAAAGATAATTTCAGGGGGGTGTTGACACTGTATACATCCGAGACCCGGGATTTTCTCCCGGAAGATGTGACCCTGCTGAAAACCCTGGCCAGCCAGGGGGGGATCGCCATCGAACGCGCCAAACTGATAAGAAGAATATTCAAATACATTCAAATGTTCAGGAACATATCTGAAAATATCAACTCAAGTCTTGATATCAAACAGGTATTGAACACGCTGTCCTGCGATACCTGCGAGGCCCTGGAAATGAAAGGTTCGCTGATCCGGCTCAAAGATGAAAATACCGGCGAGCTCAAGCTGGTTGCCAGCTGCGGATTAAGTGACGCGTTTCTGGACAAGGGGCCGGTCTACACAGAAAAAGGGTATATCAGTGTCATGAAAGGAGAGACACTGGTGGTGGAGGATGTCAGCAGCAGCGAGCTGATTCAGTATCCCGAAGAACTGCAGAAAGAAGGGATTGCATCTATTCTTTCGGTTCCTGTCAAAACCAAAAACCATGTGATCGGGGTGCTGAACCTGAACTCCAGTAGAAAGACCGATTTTTCAAACGGGGTCATCGATGTGGCCCAGGCGGTGGGTATTCAGGGCGGGATAGCGATTCACAATGCCTCTGCCTATCTGAAACTGAACGAGACCAAAGAGTCACTTGAACAGGATATCTGGGGATACAGATCGTGGTTTTAACAAACGGTTTTTTTGATCCAGGGTTCATGAACCAGGCGATGCAGGCCCATGTGAAGCTGATGCAGGACGGCTGGGAGTATGCCGTTGATACCTGGCAAAGAACCTTTCTCTTCCAGGATGTCCTCAGAAAACGGGGCAATGAATTTATTGAACATAGAAAGCAGGGAAGTCCACCGGTCCTGACCTTTAAATACAAAATCATCAGCGATGGCAGACGGTTTGACCGACCGGCCAATTACGCCCTGGCCCGGGTATTTTCAAAATCGGGAAAGCCGCATGATCCGACAGCCCGGCCGGTAGTCATCATCGATCCGAGGGCCGGGCATGGTCCGGGGATCGGCGGATTCAAAGAGGAATCTGAAATCGGCATCGCCCTCAACAATGGCCATCCCGTGTATTTTATCATGTTCTTTTCCAATCCTGTTGCCGGTCAGACCGTTGATGATGTGCTGAATGCAAAAATCCAGTTTCTGGAAATTATCCGACAGGCACACCCGGATGCAGAAAAACCGTCAGTGATCGGCAACTGTCAGGCGGGATGGGCCACCGCCCTGATAGCCGCCATGAGACCGGATCTGACAGGTCCAATCATGCTCAATGGCGCGCCCTTGTCTTACTGGTCCGGCAACCGGCTGAACACGCCGCTGCGGTTCAAAGGGGGGTTTTCCGGCGGCAACTGGCTGTCTTCCTTTCTGTCTGATCTGGGCAACGGGCGGTTTGACGGTGCCCATGTTGTTTCAGGATTTGAAGATCTGAACCCAGCCAATACCTTGTTGAAAAAACCCTATCATCTGTATACCCATGTGGATACTGAGGAAGAACGCTATCTCGGGTTTGAAAGATGGTGGGGCGGTTTCTTTTTTTTGACGAAAAAAGAGATGCAGTTCATCACAGAATCGCTGTTTGTGGGAAACCGGCCGGAAAGAGGCCGGCTCGAGGTAGACGGGAAAAAAATCGATCTCAGACAGATTGATGACCCCATCGTTGTCTTTTCCTCGCACGGGGACAATATTACCTCTCCACAGCAGGCACTGGGCTGGATTGCGGAAACATGGAAATCGGAAGACGCTATCAAACAACAGGGCAAGGTGATCATCTACCTGATCCATCAGGATATTGGACATCTGGGGATATTTGTTTCCGGCAGTGTGGCAAGAAAGGAGCATAAGGAACTGCTCGAGCACATGGAGCTGTTTGACAAACTGTCGCCCGGCCTGTATGAAATGGTGATATCAGATAAAAAAGGAAAAAAGGGAACATCCCGCATCCAGTTTCAGACCAGAACCCTACAGGATATCACCCGGTTGAACGATGACTGGGGAAACGGGGCGTTTCAGGTAATGAACATGGTTTCCCAGATCAATGACCGGATGTACAATCACCTGGTCAGCCCGTTCATTACCGCAGTTACATCGGAGTATTCAGCTGCGGTCGTCCGCAAACTGCATCCCCTGAGAATGGAACGATATGTCTGGTCTGATCTGAATCCGGCCATGATACCGGTCAAGACCATGGCCTCGGTTGTCAGGGAAGACAGAAAACCGGCAGGAGACAGTAACATTTTCGCTGAGATGGGACGCTCCCTGTCGAACTGCATCAGTACCGTGCTCGATTATTATCGTGATCAAAGGGATCTGGCCACGGCCGCATTTTTTTATGGATGTTACGGCAATCCACTGGCCCTGGCATGGCATGACATTCTGAAACCGGTGATTTCCGGGCAGGAAGAAATAATTTCTAACAACACGTTAAAGGAATGAACATGGTTGGAAAAAGTATCTCAGAATTGGCCAAGGGAGAGAAATCACAGTTTACCAAAACGGTGTCTGAATCTGATGTGTATCTGTATGCCGGGGTCACAGGGGACCTGAACCCGGCTCACATCAATGAAGCCTATGCCAAAAACACGTTTTTCAAAACAAGAATCGCACATGGCATGCTGCTTGGCGGCTTTATTTCCGCTGTGATCGGCACACGCCTTCCTGGACCGGGAACGATATATGTATCCCAGGAATTATACTTCAAGGCCCCTGTCAAAATAGGGGAGACGGTTTCGGCAGTGATTGAGGTGGCAGAGATAGATATTGAAAAGAACAGGGCCGTGTTGAAGACGACCTGCATTAATGAACAGGGAACGCTGCTGGTTGATGGAAAGGCCGTAGTCAGCCCGCCTAAGAAAAAATAGATACCCGGATGGATCCGTGTTCTCGGAGGCAGTGTCAATCTTCTTTTTTGTCAGCCTCTTCTTCCAGGGATTGAGAAAATATTCCCAGCGGATCCATGTTTTTCAGCGTGTTTCCAGCAAGCGTTGAAAAGTCCGTTCCCATTTCCATATACCGGTTCATCTGGTCATCGACCTGTTTTCTGTAAGACAGGTAGTTTTCAATGGTTTTTTCAAGGTATTTTTCAAAAAAATCATGGAGATAGCTTTCACCATATTGTATGGCCAGATGAAGGAGTGAAACAGGCAGCACCGCATTGTCGGTCTTGGCCTTGTTCATGATGATCTGGGTTAACACCAGGGCGGTGACATCTTTTTGGGTTGTGACATCCACAACGGTGATGCGGAATCCTTTTTTGATCAAAACGGAGACATCATCCAGAGTGATGTATGCGCTTTCCCGGGTGTTATACAGCCGTCTGTTGGGGTATTTTTTAATGGTTATTCTGGTATTGTTCACGGTGTTTCTCCGGGCTTGGAATGATCTGCTGCCGATTGATTTTCATCAGATGTTACTTTGCAGCATTAACCATGTTATTTGTTATTTTTTCTTGACATCATATTTTTTATATCCTTTATTGTCAATGGAATTGTTTGTATTATGTAAAAGATTATCGAATTTGTGCACTGCACAATTTTTTTCTTGACAAATGGGCTGTACATTGTATTATATAGACTAAATGAATCATTGTCGTATGTGATAATTTTTTTTTAACACACATCAAAAGAGGTGAAAAATGGAAACCCCCCAGATTGCAAAACAGATGATAGGATTTCAGAAAACAGTGTTTAACAACAGTTTCAATGCGCTGGCCACTGTTCAGGACCAGACGGAAACCATGATCAACAATTTTATCGGTCAATTCCCCTGGGCAACAGAGGAATCCAAAAAACAGATGAAAGATACCTATGCCTCCATTAAAAAAGCCAGAAATGATTTTAAAAAGGCGGTTGATGATGGGTTTGACCAGTTTGAAAAACTGGTGGAAAATAAAAAATAGGATCCACTGAATACCTCGGGGCATTCAGCACCAGAGATCGCTTTTCAAAAAAAAGCAGCCGTTCAAACGAACGGCTGCTTTTTTTTTTGGAGAAAGCGAAGGGGTTATCATCCATTGGGCGGGACGGTGGATGTGGGTTCGGTGAGTGTTGTTGCAAATGATTCATTTTTATTATAAATAGTCATGATGAAAAATAAAGACCTCCTGACCCACGTCCCGGTATCTGAAATTTCCAACCGGATTCAGGCCCTGAAAACCCGGATGAAAATCGCCGGTACCGCTTCGGTGTTCCTGACCCATAAACCGGATATCTACTATTTTTCCGGCACGGCGCAGGATGCCTACCTGTATGTGCCGGTGGATCATGATCCATTGCTGTTCGTCAAGCGGTACCTGCCGCGGGCGATGGCTGAAACCGGGGTCGATCAGGTGATTCAGGTGTCATCCATCACACAGATACCTGAGCAGATTCAGTCTTTTCACGGCGGTCTGCCAAAATCCCTGGGCCTGGCATTCGATGTGGTGCCGGTAAGAGATTATCAGTTTTTCAAGACCCTGTTCGACCCGGCGGTGATGACGGATGCCACTTCGTTGATCACCGGATGCCGCATGATCAAATCCGGCTGGGAGATCGATCAGATGATGGTGGCGGCCAGGCTGTCAAGAGATACGTTTTCCTTTGTCCGTGAACACATGACCCCCGGAGAATCGGAGATCGCGTTCTGCGGCCGGGTGGAAGCCTTTGCCCGGGCCAATGGACATTCCGGTAAACTGCTGGTCCGTCACTACCGCGCCGAAGGATTTTCCCATCATCTGATGAGCGGAGTTTCCGGCGGCATGGGAGGGGGCCTGGATGTCCCGGTGAGCGGCACGGGTACGTGCAGTGCATACCCATATGGGGCCGGGCACAAATTGATTCAGGAGAACGAACCCATTTTTCTGGATCTGGGTACCATGATCAATGGATACCACATGGACGAGACCCGGATGCTGGTGATAGGCACCCTGCCCTCAGAAGCCAAGCAGGCCGGGCAGGCAGCCATCGATATCCTGTACCATCTCCGGGACATGATCGCGCCGGGGATTTTGGCGGGCGAGGTGTTTGACGCTGCCGTGGACCGGTCCAACCAACTGGGCCTGGGAGGACCATTTCTGGGACTGCCGGGGCTCAAATCCCGGTTTATCGGGCACGGCCTGGGACTGGAACTGGTGGAGGCGCCCATTCTGTCCAAAGGCAACCCCCAGGAACTGATGCCCGGTATGGTGCTGGCTGTGGAACCCAAGTTCATCTTCAAGAACCGGTTTGCCGCGGGCATTGAAAGCGTGATCCAGGTGACGGATACCGGGGCCCGGTTTCTGAGCGTCACTGAAAACCGGATTTTTGTTCTCTGACATGCTGGTTCTCAACACCCTGTTTCCTCTGTTTTTCCTGCTGCTGCTCGGGCGGGGCCTGAAACATTTCGGCATGACCGATGCCCGGTTTCTGGCCATGTCGGACCGGCTGGTCTATTACGTGTTTTTTCCGGTGCTGCTGTTCTGGAAAATCGGGAGCAGCACCCCGGATTCGGGGGTGAGTGGGGGACTGGTCCTGGCCGGTCTGATCGGTGTTTGTCTGGCCTTTGCCGCAAGCCTTGCCGCGATTCATTATTTCAGGATTTCCGCGTTTCAGGCAGGCTCGTTCTGTCAGGCCTGTTTCCGGTTCAACACCTATATCGGCATGGCCCTGGTGCTGACGGTGCTGGGAGAGGAAGGGGTCCGGCATTTCGGGATTCTGGCCGGGGTGGTCATTCCGGTGATCAATGTGCTGTCGGTTTCCGTGCTGGTCTGGTATTCCGGCGGCAACCCCTCCATTAGGGAAAACCTGCGGTATTTTGTAAGGGCGCTGGTGTCCAACCCCCTGATCATCGGATGTGTGGCCGGGTTTCTGTTTTCCCGGGCCGAACTGGTATTTCCTGTGTTTGTTCAGAACAGCTTTTCTCTGATGACGGCTGTGACCCTGCCGCTGGCCCTGATTTCCATCGGCGGATCGTTGCGGTTCAGAGGGCTGGCCGATCATGCAACGATGTCGGTTCTGGCGGCCGGCATCAAGCTGGTGTTCCTTCCGGCGGCGGGATTTTTTCTGCTCAAAGGGTTTCAGGTGACCGGTGCCGCTTTTACCGCGGGCATGATCTTTTTCTCTCTGCCCACGTCCACGGCCATCTATGTGCTCTCCGGTCAGTTGAATTCCGACACGGACCTGGCATCCGGTGCCATCATGATTTCCACGCTGCTGTCTTTTATCCCGCTGACGCTGTCCCTGCTGATCTAAGCGTTTTCCGTTTCCTGAACACCATTTGCCAGGCATACGGTATCGGCACCTAATGCCTCAAGTGCCCTCTGCCGCATGGATCGGGCGATCTCCTCCAGGGAATCCAGGTCTTTCAATGAATTGCGAAGAATGCCCAGTCCTTCGGAAAGGGCCAAGATGGTGGCGGCCGCCTTTTCCTTGTCCGGCACGTGGACCAGGCCGGCCTCTTCCCAGGCCGTAATCTCTTTGATGCCGAAAGCGATGAATTTTTTCTGCATGGCCTGGATCCGGTCCCGGATATCCGGATTTCTGAACCCCATGGCGTAACAGGACCAGAACACCGCGTCCCGCTGGGGACCTTTGCCGCTGGTGGAGAACAGGATGCCCATCAGACACTGGAACCGGTCTTCCGGAGAGGTGTGTTTTTCCAGCTCAGCGTGATAGGATTTCATGGAAATTTTGAACAGATAATCCACCATTTCCATGATCAGGCCTTCCTTGCTCTTGAAATAATGGATCAGCAGTCCGGAGTTGACCCCCATTCGGTTGGCAATTTTACCGATAGTCATGCCCATGAAGCCTTCATCTTCCACCACTTTATAGGTGTGGTGAAGGATTTCGGGTTTCCGGATGTGAGAGATGCTTTTGCGGCCCATGCAAGGGATCCCTTGTTTTGATTGTCTGTCCGCTTATTTATATAAGGCCCTGTATGGGATGTCAATTTTTTTTCACCGTCGTGAATGAACCGGTCACCAGACATGCCGGGGGCCTTTGCGGGTTGATTCCCACAAAGGCCTTCCGGCACGGGTCTTCAGACCAGTTCTTACCGCCGGAGGATCAGGCCAGGGCCCGGCGGTCGTTCATATCCACCAGCACGCGTTCCCGGGCTTTGTCAATGCCCAGTTGCCGGCGTTTCTTGTCGATGTGGTCAATCATCAATCTGGCAATTTCGATCGGGTCAATGGCCATGCCCCATTTGCCGTATCCCTGTTTTTCCAGTCCGTTGAACAGCAGATCATGGAAGCGGGTGCCGGCAAGGGCCGGGAATCCCACCCCAAATACCGTGTAGACACCGGAAGCCACAAAATATTGACCAATGGCCAGGGCTTTTTCACTCATCCATTCCGGCGCACATCCGGCTGCGGGCAGGTCGGCAATGCTGTTGCCCAGGCCCCCGGCCTTGACCATGGCGGATGCCGCAATCAGGATCCGGGTGTTGTCCACACACGAGCCTAAGCCCAGCACCGGGGGCATGCCCACGGTTTCACACACCTCGGACAGGCCCGGCCCGGCCAGGGCCGCGGCTTCAGGCGTCAGAAAGCCCGCTTTGGACAGGGCGATCTGGGAACATCCGGTCTGCAGCACCAGGACATCGTTTCTAATCAGCTCTTTGACCAGTTCCACATGCACGTAATCCTGCTGGACCTTGGGGTTGGTGCAGCCCACCACCCCGGCCACACCCCGGATCCGGCCGTTGATGATATTGTCGTTCAACGGGGAGTAGGATCCCCGGAACATGCCGCCCAGCATGTATTCGATGTATTCATGGGAAAATCCCTGAATACCCTTCTGCACCTGGTTGGGAATCTGAACCGGTTTGCTCCGGTTCCCGAACCGGGAGATGGCCCGGGTCAGGACTTCATCCGTGCAGGCCCTGGGATCGGTTTCGTTGAACTGAATATGGGCGGCCCCCTCGATGTGGGCCCGGTCGCTGGTGGTGATCAGATGGGTGTCATAACATTGGGCCACCTGGGCGAGTCCCTGTTTGATGCACTGTATATCCACCACCATGGCATCCACCGCACCCGTGACCAGGACTGCTTCCGTGGACGAGAAATTGCCGGCATGGGGAATCCCGTGTCGGGACATCATCTCCGCGCCGGAGCAGCACATGCCCACCAGGTTGATGCCGGCGGCCCCTTTGTCTTTGGCGGCCTGGATGAAGAACGGGTCGTTCACCGCGGCCAGCATGCCTTCGAACATGGCCGGTTCATGGCCGTGGACAATCACGTTCACATGGTCTTCCTTGAGGACCCCCATGTTTACTTCCGCCAGAATGGGAGACGGCGTGCCGAACATGATGTCGGACAGTTCCGTGGCCACCATGGAGCCACCCCAGCCGTCGGCCAGGGCTGTGCGGCTGATCTGCTTGATCAGGTGGGTGTGATCCTGGTCGCATCCCATATGGGTCCGGCTCATCATTTCCATGACTTCCTTCATGGCCCCCCGGGGGACGATGCCGTCCTTGCGCCACAGTTCCAGTGTGGCGGGCGGCACCCGCTTCATGAAAGGCATTTCGCCGTCCACATTGGAAAAGGTTTTTTCCAGTTCTTTGTACACATCTCTGCCTATTTCCTGCACGGACCGGTCTTCGGTCTCAATGCCCAGAGATTCGGCCAGCTGGTTCAGCTTCAGTGGGTTGATGATGGAAAAATCGGTGACTTTGTTTTCAACAATATCCTTGAACAGGTGCAGGATGTGCTGGCCATGGTCATTGTGGGAAGCCGATCCCGTGGCCACGTGTCTTGCGAGGTTGCGGGCCGTGATGGTATCGATGGTGGCGCCGCAGATACCGACTTTTTTGTAGGGATCCCGGGGATTGAGCCGGCAGGGCCCCATGAAACAGTGTTTGCAGCAGGCCGATTCCACACCGATTGGACAGGCTTTCATGTCCACGGCCCGGTCCAGGTTGATAACAACACCGTCTTTACGGGCTTTTTCCAGCATCTGACGGGTGGCTTCACAGGTGGTCCGTTCCGATGCCGGTACCTGTTTGGTGACAGGGATATCTTTGGGCATAATATTCTCCTCTAAAATCAGGTTATAAACGAATTTTTTTTACGATTCTTTTGGAAGAGACAATCGGCCGTCCGATTGCCTGTTTATCTTCCCCCTTGTGATACCTATGATGCACAAAAGGGAAGATTTATTCCTTGATTTATGTCAAGGAGATCAGAAAAATTACGCGCCGATCACGTCCATGGCCGCAAAGCGCGGTTCATGCAAGGGGATGAGAATGTCCGCCTGTTTTTTGACGGTTTCCAGA
>JBFLKI010000326.1:0-3825 GCA_040883135.1 Desulfotignum sp.
CGAGATGACCTGATTCTTTGTGTGAATGAGGATTCCGGGCTGATTGTGAATGACAACAGCGCCGAACCCTTTTTTGATAATCAGGGTCAGTTGGCCGGGCCGGTTCAAAAAATCATGGATTTTCTGTCACAAATCGAGCAGAACCGGGCCATGACCCGCCAGGCCGTATCTGGGCTGGCCGATGCAAAGGTAATTGAAGAATGGCCGTTGAAGATTCAATACAATGATCAAAAAACGCCGGTCACCGGTCTGTACCGGGTGGATGAAGCCAAACTGAACGCCCTGTCAGATGATCAGTTTCTCAAGCTGCGCAAGGCCGGCAGCCTGGCCATTGCCTATGGCCAGCTGCTGTCCATGGGCAACGTCCGGGTCTTTGAAAAACTATCCGCCGTGCACCAGGCCGAGAAGAACCGCTCCGCCAACCCGAATGACGACATCCTTTCATTTCAATAGCGCAAACTAACGTGTCCCCATCATGAAATCCAGCTCGGCCCGGGCCATCTGATAGTCCAGCTTGGCCTGGATGTAATTTCCCTGGGCGCGGACCAGACGGGACTGGGCGTCCAGCAGCATGGAAATGGTGGTCAGCCCGGCGTCCAGGCGCCGTTCTTCCATGGCATAGTTTTCCTTTGCCGCAGATACCGCAACCCGGGTCGCTGCGGCCCGGTCATCGGCTTCGGCAATGGAGAACAGGGCTTTCCGGATGCCTTCCTGAATCGTCAGCTGGATTTCTTTGACCTGCTCTTGGACCTGGTACACCTGGTTGATGCTTCGTTTGCGCCGGTACCAGGACCGGCCGCCGTCAAACAGGTCCCAGGATGCGGTCACCCCGGCGGACCAGTACCGGTTACGCTGATCCCGCTCAAACGGTCCTGCCGCCGAAAGCGCCGGGTCGTCATAATCGCGGTTTTGGTCATGGTATCCCAGGTCCAGCCGGATCTGGGGCAGGTACGTGCCGGCAGCAATGTCGATATCTTTGAGCAGCATCTCTACCTGTTTTTCCAGGCTTTCAATGTCTGGGCGGCCGGCTTTGGCGAGCTGCCAGCATTCGTCAAATTCCGCAGGATAGGTGTCATTGAAAAAATCAAGGCCGCCGGTGAATGTCGTGGCCGGGTCCAGGGGCTTGTTCATCAGGGAAAACAAGGCGATCCGTTTGCGGTTGACCTCGTTTCTGGCGATACTGGCCTGCTGTTGGGCATCTGCCAGGTCCACCCGGGCGAACAGCACCTCGGCCTTGGAAATCAGCTGCCTGTCAAAATAGGCCTGGGCCGATGTCACCCCCTGTTCCAGCCGTTCAATGGCTTCTTGAGCCAGCGTGAGATCCTCTTTGGCCTTCATGAGCTCAAAAAACGTGCGCTGGATATTGTAGGTCAGTTCCAGTCGGGCCAGTTCCCGGTTGGCCCGGGTTCTGTCCACATCAATTTTTGCCTTGTCATGGGTGTTGCGGATCCTGAATCCGGCAAACAGCACCTGGGACACCTGGATGGAAAAGTTCCTGGCAAACTGGTCCAGGTAATCTTCTTCTGTCAGGCCTGTGGAGCTCTCATTGACCACCCGGTTGAAACCGTAACTGGTGGACAGGGAAGGCAGAAAATCCGCCCGCAGGGATTTTCGGTTATCCTGTGTGGCTGCCACCTGAAAATCAGCCGCTTTAAGGGTGGGGTTGTTCTCGTACCCGTAAGACAGGCACTGGTCCAGTGTCATGGTCTGATCCGCCATGGCGGTAAACGGGCAGAACACGATCCACAAACCAAAAAACAAAAACAAATAATACCGAATCACGATGTCTCCATATGCCGTTTGATCATCCAGGAGGTCCAGGAATGAATATATGTATCTGTCAGTTCTTTCTGCCGCAGCCGCTTCCAGGAATCAAGCACCGCTTTCCACTGAGGACCGGATATCTGTATGATATTGTCCGTGGTTCCCGGCATCAGCCCCTGCTTTGGCTGCAGCTCATGGTAATGAAGGATCACCATGTCAAAAACAGATCGAATATAAAACATTCTGGCAGCTATACGCAAGGGAAAATCCGTTCGCACAGCCCAGGCGTGAAAAGTTCTCAGCGACTCGGGGGGGGTTGCGGTCATCTGCACGGCATCTTCTGTCGTGATGACCATAAACAGATGGGCCAGATTCTGACGCAGGACAGGCGGACGACTGTCAAGCCAATCCATGAATGCATCCAGAGGCGTCTTCATGATTTTGCTCAACACCCGGACCGGGGTTCAACTGGCCCTGTCGCGCGGGTTACAGATTCAAACACGGTTACCTGCATGTAACTGTCCTGTAAAATCGGCTTGTGCTGCAACGGTTTTTCCCATCATGTCTATAAAACATTGTCCCAAAAGGTAACAAATGATATCTGTGTATCAAAACTAAAATCATTTCAAGGGTATTTTTTACATCATGAAGCTGTTTCACGACCGCGTTGTTTCATTGGTTTCAATCATTTCGGTATTGGGGATGTTCTTGACATGCAGCCACGCCGCATTGCTCCCACCAGTTCTGAACAACCTTTCAAAGACGGACCGGTCTGTCTTGAAGCAGGCTGCCGCTGACCGTAATACCGGGATTCTGGTCAGCGATGACCAGGGGCAAGTGTTGTTTTCCCGGCATGCGGAAATGCCCATGATACCCGCCTCCACTCTCAAAATACTGACCAGTCTGGCAGCATTGAAACATCTGGGCCCTGATTTCCGCTTCTTTACCAGGGCCGCGTTTGATCCGATCAATAGCAACCTTTATATCCAGGGGATGGGAGACCCTTTGTTCGTGTCCGAGGTGATCCGGGATTTCTGTGGACAGACGGCAGCCGCCTTTGATTTGCGTAATGTAGACAACATTATTATCGATCAGGGCTATTTTGCCACGGATATCACGATTCCGGGCACAAGCCAGACCCTGAACCCCTATGATGCCACCACAGGCGCGTTGTGCGCCAATTTCAACACCATCCATTTCACCCGGAATCCAGCCACCGGCCGATTGGAGAGTGCCGAATCCCAGACCCCGTTGCTGGAACAGTTTTTTCCGGCCATTCGCCGGACCGGGCTGTCACAGGGCCGGATCCTGCTGGACAAAAGCATGCGGCCCCTCTATCCGGGCCTGCTCATGGCTCATTTTTTCAAGGACCTGGGCGTGGATGTGACCGGGCCGGTGATCTTGGGGACGTTCCCAGATCCGGCCCCGGCCGTGATATCGATGACCTCCCCCTGGACCCTGGACCATGTGGTGGAAAAACTGCTCCAGTATTCCAATAACTTTATCGCCAACCAGGTGATGCTGGCCCTGGGGGCCCGGATATACGGCCCGCCGGCCACGCTTGAAAAAGGGGTCCTGGCGCTGACAAAAACAGCCGGCACCCTGCCTGGGTGGAACACGGCACAGATTGCCGAAGGATCGGGGATTTCAAGACAGAACCGGGTCACACCGGCACAGATGGGCACCTTGCTCTTGGCATTCATGCCCCATCACCGGCTGTTGCCTTCCAACGGCACCCAGTACTACAAAACCGGGACCCTGACCGGTATCCGCAACCGGGCCGGGTATTTCATGGGTACGGACGGCCGTCTCTACCCCTTTGTCATCATGGGATCGGTGCCGTATTTCTAACCGAGGGCGGGCTTGCCGACATATTTTTCGATAAACGCGTACGCGCTGTGGTTGTGAATGGATTCGAAATTTTCAGCGCTCACGGAAAACCAGGTGATGTTGGCATCCGCCATCAGGGCCTTGGCCACATCACGGGCCAGGTCTTCCACGAACTTGGGGTTGTTGTAGGCTTTTTCCGTGACATATTTTTCATCTTCTCGTTTGAGCACG
>JBFLKI010000060.1:0-21345 GCA_040883135.1 Desulfotignum sp.
CAGATAGGCCAGGCTGAAAATTGAAACTGCCAGCATACAGATCCCAACTCCTGCTTTGCTTTTTTTGGCTGCGCTTTCCAGCGAGCCTTCCCGTTAATCCTGTAGGGATACAGCGCCCCTGACGGTATGTCAACACCCGTTTGAGAAAAGCGGACATTGACGAATTCTCCGGTTATGTTTACACTGGAGTGAAATGATGCAAACCATCTGAAAGGAGGGACTCATGAAACTGACCAGTACGGCATTCAATCAGGGAGAACGGATTCCGTCCATTTACACCTGCGACGGCGACAATATCAACCCGCCCCTTGAAATCACCGGGGTGCCCCATGAGGCTCAAAGCCTGGTGCTGATCATGGATGACCCGGATGTTCCTAAAAGTCTGCGGGAAGACGGGATGTGGGACCACTGGGTGGTGTTCAACATTCCCCCGGATACCCGCACCATTGAAGAAAACACCGAACCCGAAGGCACCCCCGGCATCGGCACCAACGAGGAGACCGGATATTTCGGTCCCTGCCCACCGGACCGGGAACACCGGTATTTTTTCAAGCTGTTCGCCCTGGACACCCGGCTGGATCTGCCGGAAAAAAGCACCAAAGCCCTGGTGGAAGAGGCCATGGCCGGTCATGTGCTGTTTCATGCAGAGCTGATGGGCACCTATGAAAGAACTTGAATCCTGTTATATGGCAAACCGCAGAAACGGCGCCGCTTCCTTGTATTCCCTATCCGCAATCTCGATGATATCTTCCTTGATGAGCTGGATGCGATGCTTGAAATTTTGAACTGCCAGCTCCGGGGTGCCGGCCTTGACCAGGCAGGTGAAATACCCGTGTAAAAAGAACAGGATCATACATGGAACTCAAAACAATCACCAACCTGGCCCGGTTAAAAGACATGGCCATGATCATGGCCAGATTCGGGTTCGGGGACCTGATTCAGCGGCTGGATCTGCCGGTGAAACACTTGGTGCAGACCATCTCACCCACAGTCGATACAGACATGGATGTGTTCCGGCGCATCCGGCTGGCCATCGAGGAATTGGGACCTACATTTGTCAAGCTCGGACAGATTCTGAGCATGCGGCCCGATATTCTGCCGCTGCCCATGATACGGGAATTGTCAAAACTTCAGGACGAGGTGGGACCGATTCCTTTCGAAGAAGTGAAACAGGTGCTGGAAAAAGAATTCAACGCACCTCTGGAAGATCTGTTTCGATCCTTTGATCCAAAACCGGTGGCCGCCGCATCCCTGTCCCAGGTACACAAGGCGGTTCACCCGGACAAAAACCGGGTCCTGGCGGTCAAGGTCAGACGGCCGGGCATCGTCAAAACCGTTGAAACCGATCTGAATATTCTGGAAATACTGGCCAACAAAATCCACCACAGCATGGAATCCCTTCAGATGTATGATCTTCCGGGGATTGTGGCGGCCAACCGCCGGACACTGCTCAAAGAAATCGACTTTTCCAGGGAAGCCCGGTATATCCAGATTGCCAAATCCAAAATCGAAAAAGAATCCGATATCGTCATCCCTGAGGTATTCACCGAATTTTCCACGCCGCGGGTCCTGGCAACCGCCTACATCAAAGGGGAAAAAATCACCCCCGACATGGATCTGCCGGCGGCGGACCGCAAGGCCCTGGCAGTGAGCGGGATGCAGTCCGCCATTCTCCAGATCCTGGAACACGGATTCTACCATGCCGACCCTCATCCGGGAAACATGGTGATCACCCGGGACAACCGCCTGTGTCTTATGGACTGGGGCATGGTGGGCCGGCTCACACCGGATGAAAGAAACGACCTGTTGTTTCTGATCCGGGCCGCTGTGGACAGAGACAGCCGGAAACTGGCCCAGATGGTGTCAAGCATTGCCACGGCCCATAAAAGCGTCAATACGGGTCACCTGGAAAAGGATTTGATGGAGATCATGGATGTGTACCTGTCTCTGCCTTTGAAGGAGATCCAGGTGGGAATGCTGCTGGAAGATCTGGTGGAGGTACTCAAGTCCCATGCCCTTAGGCTGCCGCCGGACATGTCCATTATCATCAAGGCGTTGATCACCGTGGAAGGCACGGCCAGAATGCTGTATCCGGATCTGGACGTCATTTCCGAAGCGACCCCCCATGTGCGCAGACTGGTGTCCCAGCAATATTCAAGGGGATATATCTGGCAGCGGATGCGAAACAACCTGTCCGCCATGTGGGGCCTTCAGCAGCATTTGCCCCATTCTCTTTCCGCCATTCTCAAAAAAATTGAACATGACCGGTTGACCATCGGGTTTGACCACAAAAATCTGAGCCCGATGCGGAAGGCCCTGGAAAGCAGTTTCAACCGCCTCACCCTGGGCATAGTCCTGGGTGCCATGATCATGGGATCTTCCATGATCATCACCACCGGGGTGGGCCCCCTGCTCTTCGGTTATCCGGCCTTGGGAATGACCGGATATCTGATTTCAGCCGTGCTGGGACTGTGGCTGATCATTACCATTATCCGGGGCCGCGATTATTGATTGGTCGCCACTGTGCCGGATTTGAAAAAATGACCCGAAAAAGCAAGAATGCCGGACAGGGGATGTCTCCCTGTCCGGCATGAAGCAGAAAAGGGACAGATTAAAGGTCGGATGCGGAAAGCGGGGTCAGATCTTCAACTGCCTGACGGAATTTTTTTCTTTCCGCTTCAGGCATGGGAATCAGGCCCTTGTCCGTGAGATATCCCTCGTCTCCCCAGGCTTTCTCGCTGGTGAACTCGGCCAGAAACTCCCGGATGCCGGGAATGCTGCCCACATGGGCTTTCTTGACATAGAAGAACAGAGGACGGGACACCGGATAACTGCCGTCGGCAATGGCTTCAAATTCCGGGGCAACCCCGTCGATGAGTGCACCCTGGAGTTTGTCGGTGTTCTGATCCAGAAAGGAGAACCCGAAAATGCCCAGGGCATCGGGGTTGGTATCCAGTTTCTGGACGATCAGGTTGTCGTTTTCACCGGCTTCGATATAGGCCCCGTCTTCCCGGATGGTGTGACACAGGGCTTTATAAGCTTTTCCGTCTTTTTTCTTCAGATCCGCAATCCACCCGAACTTTTTGGCCCCACCTTCCATGGCCAGTTCCACAAACGCATCCCGTGTTCCGGAGGTGGGGGGCGGACCCAGCACCTCGATCTTGATGCCCGGCAGCTCGGGGTTCACATCTTTCCATGTTTTATGGGGATTGGGCATGGTTTCGCCGGCCGCGTTCCCGGACGGGACATCCTTGGCCAGGGCCAGAAAAATATCCTTGCGGCTCAGCTTGAACAGCGGGGCTTTTTTTGAATTGGCAATGACAATCCCGTCATACCCGATTTTCACCTCGACAATCTCGGTCACACCATTGGCGGCAGCTGCTTCAAACTCCGATTTTTTGATCCGCCGGGACGAATTGGTGATGTCCGGGTATTCAACCCCGACTCCGGCGCCGAACAGTTTGTGCCCGCCGCCGGATCCGGTGGCTTCAATGGTCGGGGTTTTGTAACCGGTCGCTTTGCCGAAATTTTCCGCCACCACCGTGGCAAACGGATACACCGTGGATGATCCCACAATGGAGATATAATCCCGGGATGCCGCTCCAACCGTACCAATGCTTAGGGCAAATACCAGGGCCAGACTTGCAATCCATACCTTTTTCATTTGATTCTCCTTACATTTTTATTCATATGAGTTGGAAAAACGGTCTGTTAAAACACTTACCACCTGCGTTCAAACTTTTTTCTTAAAAACACGGCCAGTGCGTTCATGGTCACCAGAAATGCCAGCAGCACCATGATGGCGGCCGAGGTTTTTTCCAGAAACGCCCGTTCCGGACTATCGGCCCACAAAAAGATCTGCACCGGCAGCACCGTGGCCGGATCGGTGAATCCGCCGGGAATATCCACGATAAAGGCCACCATGCCGATCATGAGCAGCGGGGCGGTTTCACCCAGGGCCTGGGCCATGCCGATGATGGTTCCCGTGAGCATGCCGGGCAGGGCCAAAGGCAGCACATGGTGCATCACCATCTGGGTTCTGGACGCTCCCACGCCCAAGGCTGCCTCCCGGATGGAGGGCGGTACGGACTTCAATGCGGCCCGGCTGGCAATGATGATGGTGGGAAGTGTCATCAATGTCAGCACCAGCCCGCCCACCAGGGGAACCGACCGGGGCAGGCCGAAAAAATTGAGGAACACGGCCAGTCCCAGCAGCCCGTAAACAATGGACGGCACGGCTGCCAGATTGTTGATATTGACCTCGATGATATCGGTCCATCGGTTTTTGGGAGCGAACTCTTCCAGATATACGGCCGCTGCCACGCCAATGGGAAACGACAGCACCAGGGTCACGATCAGGGTATAGAAAGACCCGGACACGGCCCCCCGGATACCCGCCAGTTCCGGCTCCCGGGAATCTCCGGCTGTAAAAAAAGTCCTGTTGAACCGGTTTTCCAGCCGCCCCCAGGTCTGAAATTGATCAATCCAGGCCATCTGATTGTCCTTGACCCGGCGTTCCGATTCAGGAACATCCCGCCGGATATGTCCCTTGATCACCATGTCCACATCATCGTCCGCCGGCACCCAGATCTGAATCACCGACCCGATCCGGTTCTGATTTTGCCTGACAAAGTCCTGAAGCTGATACGCAGCACCGTTGCTGACCATGCCATACAACTGCCGTTTTTCCTTCCGGGTTGTCACTTCCGGAAACATGTCGGCAAGAGATTGTTTGACCAGACCCTGGTAATTGGCATCTGCCAGAGAACCGGCGTCCAGCATCTCTGGGTCCAGATGGATATCCAGCTGAATGTAGGTCTGTTGAAACGCCGTGTATCCATTGGCTGCAATGCTGATAAACAGAAACATCAGAAAGATCATGGAAAGAATGATGGCAACGATGCCGTAAAGCCGGAACCGTTTTTCCGCACGATAGCGCCGGGACAGCCCTTGATTGACGATATCCATTGTCCGGGCGGTCAACTGATTTTGATTGGCATTATTCATATTGCTCTCTGTATTTGCGCACCACCACCAGGGCGATGATATTCAGAATCAGGGTGATGACGAACAGCATCAGGCCCAACGCGAATGCCGCCAGGGTCTTGGGACTGTCGAACTCCTGGTCACCCACCAGCAGAGTGACGATCTGAACCGTCACCGTGGTTACGGTTTTCAACGGATTGACCGTGAGGTTGGCAGCCAGTCCGGCAGCCATAACCACGATCATGGTCTCGCCGATGGCCCGGGACACCGCCAGCAGCACCCCGCCCACAATCCCCGGAAGCGCTGCGGGCAGTACCACCAGACGAACGGTTTCGCTGTGGGTGGATCCCAGGCCCAATGCCCCGTCCCGCAAGGATTGGGGCACGGCATTGATCACGTCATCGGACAGGGAGGATACAAAGGGAATGATCATGATACCCATGACCAGGCCGGCAGCCAGGGCACTTTCCGATGACACGTCCAGCCCCAGGGTGACGCCGGCATCCCGGATCATGGGGGCCACCACCAGGGCCGCAAAAAAGCCGTACACCACGGTGGGCACTCCAGCCAGGATCTCCAGCAGGGGTTTGGCCACGGCCCGGAATCGTTTGCCTGCATATTCCGACAGATAAATGGCGGACATCAGGCCGATGGGAACCGCCACACACATGGCAATGGCGGAAATGAGCAGGGTCCCCATGAGAACCGGGATGGCACCGAACGCCCCGGAAGATCCTACCTGGTCCGCCCGGATGGCCATCTGGGGGCTCCAGTCCAGACCGAACAGAAATTCGTGGACCGGCACAATTTTGAAAAACCGGATCGCTTCATACAGTACTGACAGCACAATCCCGATGGTGGTGAAAATGGCGATGGAAGCACATGCCACCAGCAGATATTTCACCAGGGTTTCCACGTGGTTTCTGGCCCGCAGCAACGGGGACATCTTTTTTTGTGCCCACAGGATTCCGGCGATGCCCACGACCAGGACCAGCACGGCCAATGTGGCATGACTGATGGTTTCAAGCCGGCTGTAATGGTCGGCTGCCGCCTGGATGGCCGGATTGATCTCACCGGAAACAATGTTGCCATGCACCAGGTTTTTGATATCATTCATCAACAGACCCAGACGGTCAGAAGGCAGGGCCTGAAGGTCCATGGGCAGGCCGGAAATCACCAGCTGAGTGATCACAGAAGATTCAAATGCCTGCCAGAATGAAAGCACCGCCAGGGCTGGAACAGCGCACCACAGAGCTGCCAGCGCCCCGTAATAGGTGGGTCTGGAGTGCAGAATCTGCTGTCCCTTACCGGTGGCATCCGCCATTGCAAACGCTTTTTTCCGGCCCAGATAATATCCGGCGGTCGTAAGCATCAGCAGCACCAGCAGCAAATTGGAAGAAGACATGGTCACCTTGATAAAAAAAGGGGTTATTCACTGAAACAACCGTGAAATTCCCCCTTTTTTACAAGGATTTGTTTAATGGATGATGAGCAATCTGTTAGAAAATGATTAGCGGCTCAAGAATCGGATTCCGTTTTTTTCTCCAGTTCAAGGATCAGGGATTCAAACGTACCGGAGTCCAGCATCTGCGAGAACTGGGACCGGTAATTGGCCACCAGACTGACCCCCTCCACCACAATATCATACACCATCCACTTACCGTCCTCTGTCTGGTACATGCGGTAATCGATGGGGATCTCAATGCTGTCGGTGATAATTTTCGTATCGATCTGGGCCTTGTCGTTTCTGACCTGTTCCTTGACGTAAAGCACCTGTTCATCGGTATAGGATTCGATTTTTTCCACATAGCTTTTTTCCAGAAGCTGTGAAAACAGGGTTACAAATGTCTTTCGCTGTTCCGGAGTGACGCCCCGCCAGTGACGGCCCAGGCTGAACTGAGACATTTTTTCAAGATCAAACCGTTCATAGATTTTTTTCCGCAACGCTTCCCGCCGAAGCGCGGTATTGGCCTCTTGTTTCAACTCGTCATCCTTCAGAATATCCAGGATGGCGTTGATACTGAGCTCAAGCTGTTTGCGGGCTTCCGCGTCATCGGCGCATACCGGCGCCGGGGTCATCCAACCGATGACACATATCAGACATATCCATATGATCTTTTTCATGAATCAGGTTTCTTTTTGAGAATTTTGGGCCAGCGCGTTTTCAATGATCGCCCTGGAAAAGGGAGGGGAAATGTTTTTCGTTTTGGCGGCACCGGGTTTCTGGTTGGGTTTGTGACTGGCACCGCTGTAGGCCGTAACGGTCCGGTCATTGAAATGGATCTGATAATTAGGGCGGATTCCCTTGCCTGTGGTGCCCAGATAAACCGATGCATTTTCATCTGTGCCCATGTTCTGGAGCATTTTCTCCAGAAAAACTGTGTTCAGCTGGGCCAGACGGGTTTCATCCCAGACGATGCCGGCTTTGCCGGGCTTTCGGGTCCCGCCGGATTTGGGCTTGAGCTTGCGAATCAGGGTAGACAGGTTTTTCAGTTTGATCCCCAGATTCTTCACGGATCGCTTCTGGATTTCTCCTTCAGCCTGGGGTTTGAGGATTTTCAATCGCTCATGCACTTTTTCATACCCTGCTTTGGATTCTTCCAGGTCTTTCTGATCAATGAGGGCATGAACATTTTTGCACATGCGGTTTATTTCCTGCCTGGATTCTCTGAATTTATCAGGTTCCATTCTTTTTTCTCCTTGTCAAAATGGGTGATTCGCCCGGTCCCGGTTGTTTGCGCCGGATCAAATTTGTATTCTACACTGAATCAGCATCCGATTCAAGGAGTTGGGAAAAAACCTGCCAGAATCTCCAGAACCTGATCGATATCGGCCGGTGTATGGCACGCATTGATCTGAAACCGGATGGTTTCATCCCCTTTGGGCACCACCGGAAAGGTCAGTCCCACCACCAGGACTCCGTGATCGTAGAGATAGTTGACCAGTTCATGGGTTTTGGCGGTATCCCGGACCATCAGAGGCACCACCGGATGCGGGCCGTCGATGGATTCCAGGCCCAGCCGGTCCAGGCCTTTTCTAAATCGCTGTGTCTGTTCAGACAGATGTTTGAGAAGGGCCTGTCCTTCCGGACTGTCGCAGATTTCCAGGGCTTTGACCGATGCGGCACAATCGGCCATGCTCAACGGATTGGTGTAGATATAGGTATCCGCCTTCTGCCGCACCGCCTCGATCAGTGTCCGGCTGCCGGCAATGAACCCGCCGTTGACGCCAAAGGCCTTGCCGAACGTCCCCACCACCACGTCGGGCCAGGCGCCGGCATGCTCCGGGGTCCCCCGGCCGGTCTTTCCAAAGGCCCCGATACCGTGAGAGTCATCCACCACGGTGATCACCCCGTCCCGGAACCGGTCTTCATAGTCACGGCAGATCTCCACGATGTCGTTGATGGGTGCAAAATCCCCCCGCATACTGAAAATCCCGTCAAAAATCACCACCACCCGGTCCATTTCCGGGCTCACTGCATCTAGGCACCGTTTCAGATCAGCCATATCGTTGTGCCGGTAAATCCCCTTGTTTTCACTGGGCACATTGCTGATGCGCATGGCCCGGATAATGGAGTTGTGGTTAAGCTGATCCCCGATCCAGTGGGTCTTTTTGCTGGAAATGGTCAGGGAAAGTCCGCAGTTGGCGGTATAAGCGGAATTGAAGATCTTGGCGGCCGGTTTTTGCACAAACCCGGCAATCCGTTCCTCCAGTCTCACATGGTAAACAAAGGTGCCATCAATGAACCGCACCGCACCGGGGCCCACTCCGAATTCCCGGGCAGCCTCATCTGCGGCCTCGATCAGTTCGGAATGGTTGGACAAAGACAGGTACGAATTGGAATTGAACCGCATGAATGACCGGTCGGAACCCACCAGCCGGTATCGGGGTCCCCGGTCCTTTTCCGGCGGCATATATTCATGAATGATGCGTTCCGATGCCTTGGCCCGGCCTTCCTCTTTCAGTGCTGCCAGCTCCATTTCCAGGGTGCTGTCCAGTTTATCAGTACTCATCTTGTTTTCTCCCGTATCGAAATGTTGATGAATTCATTGAGTCCAGGTCCAGTCCAGAATCACTTTGCCGGATTTTCCCGATCGCATCACTTCAAATCCCTCTTCAAACTGCGTATAGGCGAACCGGTGGGTAATCAGCGGGGTGATGTCCAGACCGGTCTGGATCATGGAGGTCATCTTGTACCAGGTTTCATACATCTCCCGCCCGTAGATCCCCTTGATGGTGAGCATGTTGAACACCACCTTGTTCCAGTCGATGGGGGTCTGGTCCGGCATGATCCCCAACAGCGCGATCTTGCCGCCGTGACACATGTTGTCCAGGATCCCCGCCAGGGCTGACGGATTGCCCGACATCTCCATGGCCACGTCAAACCCTTCTTTCATGCCCAGTTCTTTCTGGGCATCGGCAATGGATGCTTTGGTGACATCCAGGGCCAGGGTGGCGCCGGCTGTTTTCGCCAGACTCAGGCGGTACGGGTTGACATCCGTGACCACCACATACCTGGCCCCGCTGTGCCTGGCGATAGCCGCAGCCATGCACCCGATGGGACCCGCTCCGGTGATGAGCACATCTTCGCCCAGCACATCAAAAGACAGGGCCGTGTGCGTGGCATTCCCCAGAGGATCGAAACAGGCCAGGGTCTCCAGGGGAATTTTCGAATCACAGTACCATACATTGGTCACCGGAATGGCCAGAAACTCGGCATAGGCCCCGGGCCGGTTCACCCCCACCCCTTTTGTGTCTTTGCACAGATGCCGCCGCCCGGCCAGGCAGTTCCGGCAGTGGCCGCACACCAGATGCCCTTCGCCTGACACCAGGTCCCCTTTTTTGAAGTCCACCACATGAGACCCCACTTTTTCGATGGTACCCACAAACTCGTGGCCGATATGCATGGGCACCGGAATGGTCTTGGCGGCCCAGGCATCCCAGTTGAAAATATGCACGTCCGTGCCGCAGATCGCAGTCCGCAGAATCCGGATCAGCACCTCGTTGTGCCGGATCTCCGGCACGGGCACCTCCTGAAGCCACAATCCCTGTTCCGGTTTTGCCTTCACAATCGCCTTCATGGTCTTTCTCATGGGTATCTCCCTGTCGATCCAAGGCCTTTGGCCGGTATCCGGACCGGCCGTCCCCGGATCGGTTCCTGTGTTATTCAATGGTACAGCGGCAGATCGTCCGGGTCCACCCCTTTGGAGCGCATGAATGTGTCCATGGCACCCCGCACGTCCGGTTCGATCTGTGGGGGTTCGTACCGGGCCAGCATCTGGTCCCGGGTGTCCTGGATGTTTTTGAGCAGTTTATCACGGGGGGACATGCCGGCCAGATGGCCCCGCAACGCCACACAGGGATTCCAGGTATGGGTCCGGCACTTTTTCATGGTATCCATGGTGGTGAGAAACAGTCCGCCCGGTCCCACGGAGTCGATGAGATCAAAATTCAGGGTGGCGTCATCCACGGTCATGTCATCCATATAAAAACGGATCATCCGGATGATCTCCAGGTCCATGATGAATTTTTCAAAAGAGATGGCGGCAAAGCTGTCCATGATGCCGGCACTGTGAACGATCAGACTTATCCGGTTCTGCAGGGCCGTGAACATGGACAGCATGCTTTCATACCCGGCCGGGGCAGACAGGCTTTTTGCATCAGTGACCGATCCCCCGGCCCGGCTGGGCACCCCGTAATAGCGGGCCAAAGCGGCGCAGTATTTTGCCTGGAGCGCATACGCCGGTGACCCGATGGAAATGTTGCCGGTTTTCATGTCCGACCCGTAGCACTGGATCCCGAAAATCACCGGTGCCCCCGGATTCAGGACCTGGGCCATGCAGATCAACCCCAGGGCCTCCGCCGTGGCCATGGCCACGTTGCCGGCCAGATCAATGGGACCCGTGGCGCCGGCCGCCACCCCCGGGGACAGGATCACGGGCTGGCCGTAATGTCCGGCCACATCCAGGGCACACAGCCCGGTATCATCCACCTGCAGCGGGCTCACCGGGCTGATCATGGTCAGGACCCGGGGGGTTTGGCCGAACGCGGCTTTCCCGCCGGTACGGATAGCTGCCAGGGTCATGATATCCTCCATGTGCGCCCGGCTGCCCGGTATCCCGAAAATACACTTGTCCGACCAGGTCAGGGCCGCATATATCATGGCCAGATGACTGACTTCCGGCGCCATATCCGAAGGCTGAGCCAGGATCCCGCCGTTGATATGAAACAGGTCACTGACCTGCACCAGCTTTACCAGATCCACATGGTCCTGGAAAATAGCGTTCCGGATGTTGCCGTCCGGGTCCATGACCGAAGCGCACCCGTATCCGGCAGCCAGGCTGGATGACCCGTCTCCCAGGATGATGTCATGCGCCGTCGAAATTCCGTGCAGGGTAAACCGGGCCGGGGCCCGGGCCAGCAGCTCGTCCACCTGGTCCGGGGAAAACCTGACCCGGTCCGACTGGATGGACAGTCCCTTTCCCGACAGAAGCGCCAGATACGGCCGACTCAAAATCCGGATACCGATCTCCGACAGAATCCGCCGGGCCATGCGGTCTATCTTTTCCAGTTTTTCTGCGGCCGGTTCCTGACAGTCCGGCACCCTTCTCGTCATGATGATTTCTCCTGTCACCCTGCGGTCAGTTCCCGGACCCCGGCCTCGCGGATTTCTGACATGGCGCTGCACACCGTTTCAGGCAGATCCGGCACCTTATGATGATCCAGAATGTCGGCCAGCCGTTCCTGAATACGCTGAGCCATGTCTTTTTCCCCTTTTTCCTGCCAGATTTCATACGGTTCTCTGGCAAGCAGTTTTGATCCCCACACAGCGGTCCGGCAGTGATCCACCGTGTGGCGATGGGCCAGGAAATGCCCGCCGGGGCCGATCTCCTCGATCACCTGCCGGGCAATGGTGGATGCATCCACCCGAAGGCCTTCCATGAATTTTTTGGCCATGCCCACAGCCTCGTTGCCCAGCAACAGCTGGGCCGCTGAACACACCATGGCCTGGTCCAGGTATCCCACATCATGGATCAGGTTGAGCCCCGCCAATGCCTGGGTGATGATGGAAAATCCACTCTCCAATCCTGCCTGGGCATCCACCAGCTTGGCGTCGGTGCACCCGGCATATCCCCAGGTGGGCAGATCAAAGGACTGGGCCACCTCTGCCTGGGCCGAAATCCCCAGGCTCATCTCCGGATACCCCACGCCGAACACGCCGGTGGACATGTTCAGGATCTGCACATTGCCGCTCAGACACACCGGACAACCGGGCCGGCGCAACTGGGCTAAAACCAGGCACATCAACGATTCCGCCGTGATCAGGGTCACCACCCCGGCCATGGTCATGGGACCGGTGGCCCCCATCTGAACGGCCGGTCCCGGCACCTGGGGGATAAAATAATCGGCTGCCGCAAAGATCCGGTCCACGGTTTCCCCGGGCTGCACCAAAGGAGAGATAGGCTCCGGATAAAGGGCCAGAAACGGCTTCTGCCGCAATTTGTCCATACCACCGGCCACCTGGGCCGCCATTTCCAGCACCAGTTCGGTGCCCCGGCCGGAATAGCCGATGAACACGATGGGCTTGATCGTATTGGTTACCACAGCCTCGAACTCGTACAGGTCTGCGGCAATGGCCGGCACATCCTGACAGGATCCCATGGGCATGACCCAGTCGATGTTTTCACAGGCATCCGCTACCCGGGCCCCGATGCCGATATCCGCCACCGTGGTGGGATGGATCTTTCCGGTCCGGGCATCCTTGGTTCTGGGGCTGCCGGTGGAGGTGCCGTAATGGCTTTTGCGCCCTTCCACCTCCAAGGCCCGGTTCCCGTGCCGGTCATACAGGACAAACCCGTTGGGCGCGGTGTTCAGGCACTGTTTGACAATGAATTCCGGCACCCGGACATGGTCACCGTCCACCACGGCCCCGGCTGTTTTGAGCATCTTTCTGGCCTCTTTGTGCAGTACTTTGAACCCCACGCTGTACATGATATCAAATGCGGCCCGCCGAATCTCGAACACCTGGTCATCACTCAAAATCCGCATATAAGGCCGCTGCAGCTGAACGGCGCCTGAATGGATCATTTTGTTCCTCCCTCTTCTGTCACCGGCATGGGTGCCCGGCATTACCCTTCGCTCATCCGGAAATACCATAAAAACAGCGGGACTGCCAGTCCACGGCAATGATTTTTATCTTTTCCCGGGGCCGCCACAGCCAGCCGGAGTTCATGCTTTTGGGTGGAAAATGGGTAATTTCACCCATTGACGAAGCAAAAAGATGTGCATACGATAAATGACACCATTGACAAAAACATAAGAGTGCACGGCTTTGTCTTGCGATGACAAAGCGCCGGCACGAAAGAATCTGATGAATATCTGCATGTTCACCAATACATACCTGCCCCATGTGGGCGGAGTGGCACGATCGGTTCATCATTTTGCTCAGGATCTGCAAAAAACAGGGCACCGGGTTCTTATTGTTGCACCCACTTTTCCGGAAGCCGGCATGGATGAAACCGAAGATGATATGATTTTGCGTGTCCCTGCCATCCAGAATTTCAACGGCAGTGATTTTTCCATGCGCATTCCCGTTCCGTTTTACATCGATGAAAAACTCGATGATTTCAAGGCGGATATCATCCACAGCCACCACCCGTATCTGCTGGGGGATGCGGCTTTCCGGGCGGCCCGGCGCCGCAGGCTTCCCCTGGTTTTCACCCACCACACCCTGTACGAGGAATATACCCATTATGTCACCGGAGACAATGAGAATTTAAGGCGATTTGCGAAAAACCTGTCCACCCTGTACGCCAATTTATGCGATCATGTGGTGGCCCCCAGCAAAAGCATTGCCGATTTGATTCGGGATCGGGGGGTCACCACCCCGGTCACGGAAATTCCCACGGGCGTCGATACCGTTTTTTTTGGTTCCGGAGACGGCCATATCTTTAAAAAAACGAGTCAGATCCCTGAACATGCATTTGTCATCGGTCATGTGGGCAGGCTCGCCCCTGAAAAAAACCTGGTGTTTCTGACAAATAGCGTTGCCGAATCCATGAAAACCCTTTCTGACACCAGGTTCTGCGTGGTCGGACAAGGTCCTGAAAAAAAGAAAATCCAAGAAATCTTTAAGGCGCACACCCTGGAGGACCGGTTGATCCTCACCGGCAATCTCACGGGAAAAGACCTGGCCGATGCCTACCAGGCCATGGATATGTTTGTGTTTTCTTCGAAATCCGAGACCCAGGGCATGGTGCTCACCGAGGCCATGGCAGCAGGCACACCGGTGATCGCTCTGGATGCCCCGGGTGCCAGAGAGGTGGTGCGGCACAAGCGGAACGGCATGCTGTTGCCTGGCAATACCGACGCCAAAGCATTCTCCCAAGCCATTTGCGATGCAGTGTCCCATCCTGAAGAAACAGCGGCATGGCAGGACTGCGCACGGCAGACCGCCCGGGATTTCAGCCGGAAAACCTGTGCCCGAAAACTGTCAGACCTTTATGAACATGCCATATCACACCGCAATGGGGCCTTTGATATGGATGATACAGATATGGAGCCATGGGATACTTTTTTGCTGGCGATTCGAACCGAATGGGACCTGCTCACTGAAAAAGCCCAAACCTTTGCCAGAACTTTCTCATGATCCCAAGCGCCCGAAAAGAGAGCAATTCACATGATTTTTAAAAAATGGTTTCCCTGGCCTTTTCTGATCAGACGGATTACCGGACATTACGGATTTCTGGACCCAATCACCCTGATGGCCCGGCTGCGACAGTTCGGCAAACCCTCAGAGGTGCAGGAACCCATTGAACTGCTCCGGGCCGGGCTGGTCTTTCATGCCCGGGGCCTGGTCAACACCCGGGCCATCCAATACAATCTTGACTGGATATGGCCTTACTGGGTGGTCAAACAATTTACCCCCAAAGATGCGTCTTTTATCCCCAGGGGGTTTTCTTTCTCCCATATCAATGTCACCCACCGAAACTGGACCGCTGTGGGCCATCCAGAGATTGCTGCGTATCCCATCATCGATCCCAGGGGGCTTGTAACCCCTCTGTTCGATGCCTGGTCCATCGATGTCTGGCTCCTTTCCGAGGCAGGGACCCTGCTGGTGCCGTCCCGCCAGGCCCATGCCGACCAGACACTGGATCTGGCAGACGAACTGGCCGTCAGAACTGCCACAGCAGAAGGGGGGCTGTCTTTGATCTGCACCGCTTCCGTGGCAGTGGACAGCCATGCAGGACCGGTGATGCAGATGCGCGTCAAAGGCCGCATGCAAAAGGATCCTGGATGGATTATCGTCTCCATCCGGCCCTATAATCCCGAAGGCATTCATTTCATCGATCATATCCGCTATCAAGATAACCGGTTTACCATTAACCACACCCATGAAGTACACTTTAAAACCGCGCCTGAAAAGGTGTTGTTTTCCACCTATGATCACGGGGATGTGGCCCTGGACCTGGACCGGCCCCAGGCCGGGACCCGGGCCGCCTGTCCTATCGGCATGGCCACGGCTGCCGCATTTTTTCCCGTCAGGGCAGATGACACCGCCCATATAGACATCCAGGTACCCCTGGAACAGGACACGGCCACGGAATCACCGGGTGCCGGCCGGACGGTTTTGCCCGCATCACAGAGTGTTTCACAAACCGCCGCATTGTCCATACCTGATACTAACTTTCAATTCCTGTATGATGCCGCGGTCAGGACCCTGCTGCTGTTAAGTGCGGATGAGGTGGTCCCCGGTCCTTACACCTACCGCAGATTCTGGTTCCGGGATGCCTGTCTGATGATCAATGCCCTGCTGGGCCTGGGACTGGTCCGAAAATGTGACCGCTTGATCAATAGATTTCCAGACCGTCAAGGTCTTACCGGCTATTTTCATTCCCAGGAAGGAGAGTGGGATTCCAACGGCCAGGTTCTATGGATCGCTTACCGGTTCATCCAGTGTACCGGCAAACCCCCGTCACCCGATCTTTTCTCTTCTTTGATGAAAGGGGCCCGGTGGATCATACACAAACGCCGCGGCAAAAAAGACGGCACGCCCCATGACGGGCTCCTGCCGGCCGGATTCAGTGCTGAACACTTAGGCCCCAATGACTATTATTACTGGGATGATTTCTGGGGGGTTGCCGGACTCAGGGCGGCAGCCGGGCTGGCGGGACAACACAGACACTTTTCCGATCAGAACCTGTTTGCCGCCCAGGCAGAGGATCTTGAAAACCACATTTTTGCCTCTTTGAGACAAGCGGCCGCATACAGACACCACCAGGCCATCCCGGCATCCCCCTACCGCCGTATGGATGCCGGGGCCGTTGGGTCGCTTGTGGCGGATTATCCGTTGCAGATTACACCGCCCAATGATGTCAGGATCATGAACACCCTGTCCTATCTTATGTCCCATTGTTCCTATGGCAATGCCTTTTTCCAGGACATGATACATTCAGGCATCAACATCTACCTGACTCTGGCCATGGCCCAGACTTTTCTGCGCAGCCGGGATATCCGGTACCGGGATTTGATTTCCACTGTGGCGGATCTGGCATCCCCTACCGGCCAGTGGCCGGAAGCCATCAACCCTATAACCGGGGGTGGATGCATGGGAGACGGGCAGCATGGGTGGGCTGCGGCTGAATGGATCATGATGATGCGAAACCTGTTCATCAGAGAAGAAGGCGACATCCTGGTGCTGGGATCCGGAATTTTTCCCGAATGGCTGGAACAAGACGCCCCTTTGTCGTTCGGCCCCACCCTGGTGCCCGGGGGCGCCGTGATCGTGACATTCATCCCGTCAGACAAAGGCCTGGAGGTGGTTCTGGATGCTTCTGCAAGAGGCCGGCCCATACCCTGCAAGGCCGCGGTGCCCGGGTATGGCCCCAAACATCTGGACACATCCGAGGGCGGGTGTTTCCTGGAACCAGTATAACCCTTCGGCGCAACGGGCCTGAAAAATCGGGTCCGCGTGAACCATCTATTGGTTGCGGATCATGTCACCAATTTTGCGCTTGAACAAAAAAAACACCAGAACAATGACGCCCACCACTGCCATCAGTTTCATATCCCACTGAACCAAGGCTTTTCCCATGATCACAAAAGGAACCCCCATCACCCCCTGGATCAGCCATCCACACACCAGGTAAGGGAAAAAACGGATGCCGGACAAAGGCAGCAGGTAATTTTTCAGGGCATAACTCAATCCCGGAATTCCCATAAACAGGCAACCATACCCGAACTGCCTTTTTTTCGGCAGTTCGGGTATGGTTGCCCCTGCTTTTTCAGCCAGTGTCTTTATCCATGGGCCGGCAACCGTCCGGGTGAACCAGAAGGAAACCGTCAAATGGATCGGCATGGCCGCCAGCATGATAACGATACCCCAGGCCGACCCGAATCGCAGCCCCAGAAGAACCAGGAACGGGATAATCGGAACCCCTGCAATCGGCAGCACGGCATAGGGCAGCAGAATCAAGGCTGGATGCGCCTGAGATTGTGAAATATACGTCCAGAAAGCGTCCATATGATCTGCCAGCATATCGTGGTTTGAGAACATCTTGCCCTGCGTTTGACCATGACGAGTTTACGAAATTTTGGAATGCCAGTCAATAAAGGACCACAGCAATTCCGAAAATGGCGCAGGGCCATCAAACGCACCACCCGGCCTGTCATCGGCCTTTACAGAATATGGCAAAGCCGCTATAGTTCGTCCCATGAAATATTATGCGGTCGCCGCCGGTCGCACCACCGGCATTTTCACATCCTGGCCCATAGCCAAAGCCCAGGTGGAAGGCTTTCCCGGGGCCATCTACAAAAGCTTTAAAACCCGGGAACAGGCCGAGGCCTTTCTGGCCGATCCGGTTGTAGGCAAAGGCCCCAAAAAAACCGGTTCCAGCCGGAAACCACGGGCCAAAAACCCAGTAGGTTCTGACAGGGACTGGCCCGATGGCACCATTGTGGTGTATACCGACGGCAGCGCCATCGGCAACCCCGGTCCGGGCGGATACGGGGTGGTGATCCAGGAACAGCCGGACGGCCCGGCCAGGGAACTGTCCGGCGGTTACGGACACACCACCAACAACCGCATGGAGATGACCGCCGTGATCAAGGCCCTTCAAGCGCTTCAGGGAACCGGCTCGCCCGTGGTGGTGCACTCGGACTCCCGGTATGTGGTGGATGCCCTGACCAAAGGATGGGCCGCAGGATGGGAGAAAAGGGGCTGGAAACGCTCCAACGGCCAACCGGCCCTGAACCCGGATCTGTGGAAACAGCTGCTGCCCCTGGTTCACTCCATGGATGTCCGATTTGTCTGGGTCCGGGGCCACAGCGGCAATCCCCTGAACGAACGCTGTGATGAACTGGCCAATACCGCCGCCCGGCAACAGGGTATCCCGGACAACAGGGAGCATTGCCGCCAATGTTGACACACCGATCCGTCTGCCTCCTGGGAATCCCCTGGGATGCCCATTCCTCCTACATGCAGGGCCCTTCTTTGGCCCCGCAAAAGATACGGCTTGCGTTTGACTGTGATTCCGCCAACAAGTGGTCCGAATCCGGCATCGATCTGGGGCAGGAGGGGATCATCCATGACGCAGGGGATCTGATGCTGCATGGGGAACCGGATCCTGTGGCACGGATTCAGACACGGGTGGCGGAACTGCTTGACCGGTGCGGGCCGCTCCTGTGTCTGGGCGGAGATCATGCCGTCACCTACCCGGTGGTCCGGGCTGTCAGTGAAAACTATACCCCCCTGAACATCCTGCATTTTGACGCCCATCCCGACCTGTATGATGAACTGGACAGCGACCGGCTGTCCCATGCCTGCCCGTTCGCCCGGATCATGGAAACCGGCCGGGTGGCCCGCCTGGTCCAGGTGGGAATCCGGTGCATGAACGGACACCAGCGGCAGCAGGCTGAAAAATTCGGCGTGGAAGTCCATGAGATGAAAGACTGGCAGGGCCCGCCCGCATTGACGTTTGACGGTCCCCTGTACATTTCCGTTGACATGGACGCCCTGGACCCGGCCTTTGCCCCGGGGGTGTCCCACTGGGAACCCGGCGGACTTTCGGTGAGAGATCTCCTTCAGGTGCTGCAACAGGTCACGGCAAACCCGATTGTGGGCGCCGACCTGGTGGAATACAATCCCCGGCGGGACCCGTCCGGACGGACGGCCCTGGTGGCCGCCAAACTCATGAAAGAGCTGATGGGCCTCATGCTTGCCTGACCTTCGCTGCGGTGTGTGTCAAGCAAGTTGTCGCCTTTTTTCCTATACCTTGCGCAGGGTTCCGCAACCATGATCCGCCAGCCCAACAAAAGCCTTATACCCCTGAATTGGTTTACGACTATTCACAGTCCCAGACTCGGGTTGTTGATTATTGGAGTTGATTTCTTTCTTGTCATAATTTCCTCCAACCTGATATAGGTACAACATGTTGCACCTATATTTGGAGGTGGATCGATGGATGTAGAAATCCGGCAATGGCTCAACGTACTGATCCCCGTCGGGATTTTGATCCTTGGAGCAATCATCGGCGGTGCCCTGCATAAGGTTCTGTTCAAAATCATGGGCAACCTGGCGGTCAAGTCGCAAAACCGCCGGCTTCAAAGCATCATCCGCAATCTTGAAGGTCCGGCGCGCCTGCTGCTCCCCCTGGCGATTGTCCTGCTGGTCACCCCTTCCTTGCGTCTCTCCGATGAGATCATCAGCATTCTGCGTCACATTTTCAGCCTGCTTTTCATCGGAGGGCTGAGCTGGCTCCTGGTTTCGGCGGTCTTTGTCACTCGAGATCTGATTCTGCACAACCACAGTCTGGATCAACGTGACAATCTGCGGGCGCGAACGATCTACACGCAGGTGAATGTTCTGGTTAAAATCATGGTGGTGGTCATTTGCATCATCGGCGCATCATCCATGCTGATGACTTTTGAAAAGATTCGCCAGATCGGTGTCAGCCTTCTCGCATCGGCCGGTATCGCCGGGATCATTGTCGGTTTTGCCGCCCAGAAAAGCTTGGCGACGCTTTTTGCCGGCATCCAGATTGCGATCACGCAGCCGATCCGCATTGACGATGTGGTGATTGTCGAAGGGGAATGGGGCCGCATCGAAGAGATTACGCTGACCTATGTCGTGGTGCGCACCTGGGATCTGCGACGGCTTGTCGTTCCGATCATGTACTTCATTGACAATACATTCCAGAACTGGACCCGGGTCAGTGCGGACATTCTTGGAACCGTGTTTATTTACGCCGACTACCGCCTGCCGGTCGAGGCGCTTCGCGAGCAGTTGCACGTAACTCTGAAGGATTCCGAAGACTGGGATGGCAAAGTCTGGGGGCTGCAGGTCACAGGGACCAACAATCAAACGGTGGAATTGCGCGCACTGATGAGTGCCCAGGATGCCGGGTCGGCCTGGAACCTGCGCTGCACCGTGAGGGAAAAGCTTCTGTCCTGGCTTCAGTCCAATTATCCTGAATGCCTTCCCCGGGTTCGAGCTGAAATCGATCACTTTGAAGATATAAATGAGCCTGGTGAAGACTGCCCCCCCGGTAAGTTGTTGACCAGACCCGAAAATTAACATTTTTACCTACAGGGATAATAATCATTACCTTCAAGAGAACTCAAGGGTACTTGCCCTATCTTGAATATGGCAAAATTTCAACAAGAAACAGGATTCACGCCGGCAAACACATGGGACTGTATCACCGATTCATTCTGCCCAAACTGATGCACCGGGTCTGTGCCCACAAGGACATCACGGACCAGCGGAAAAAAATTATTCCACAGGCCCGGGGAAGGGTTCTGGAGATCGGGATCGGGTCCGGCCTGAACCTGCCGTTCTATGATCCGCAGGCAGTGTCATTCGTGTGGGGAATAGATCCCAGCCGGACCCTGATGGACATGATCCCGGGTCTTCCGGCCCGGCGGCGTTTTCCTGTAAGCCTGATGGCGGGTTCCGGCGAACAGATTCCCCTGGACCGCCACAGTGCCGACACCGTTGTGGTGACCTATACGCTTTGTTCCATACCGGATATCGGGCAGGCCCTGTCAGAGGTGCGGCGGGTGTTGAAACCCTCGGGCCGGCTTCTTTTCTGTGAGCACGGCCGGGCCCCGGATATGGGTGTCTCCCGATGGCAGGACCGCCTGACCCCGTTGTGGAAACCGGTGTCCGGCGGGTGTCACCTGAACCGGCCCATCGCGGCCCTGATCAGGGACAGCGGGTTCTTCATCCAGGGGCTGGATGCCGGGTATGTCAGCCCCATCCGCATATCCGGGTTCCACTACCGGGGAAGCGCCGTGCCCCGTTGATCCGCTGACCCAGAAACAAAAAGAGGTGGCCATGCATTCCTATATTCCCGGGTC